>JAATGT010000045.1 GCA_015654525.1 Bacteroidales bacterium | reverse complement strand
GTGCAAGGCGGTATCAGCAACGGACAAGATATCTATTTCCGCGTATTGTTTAAGCCTGTTGCCACCATTTCGAAAAAGCAAGATACACTCGATATTCACACCAACGAAGTAGAACTGGAAGCTCGCGGTCGTCACGATCCTTGTGTGCTGCCCCGCGCAGTACCTATCGTTGAAGCCATGGCAGCTTTGACGCTGATTGATTTGTATCTGACGAAGAATTAAACAACTACCCCTAACCTACCCCTAACCTACCCCTAACCCCTAAAGGGGAACTGAATTACTATTATCTTCAAGATTTCGTCTCCTATAAGTGAGTTATAGGAGACGAAACTATTTTAAGTTCCCCTTTAGGGGTTAGGGGTAGTCATTATCTTTATCAGTTACAAACCGTTCCGCCTCATCCAATACATTCAGCTTCCCTACATCTAGCATGTGAAAATCGGTTGGAATAAAACCTTTGATCACCTGAGTTTGTACATTGGACAAATAAAAATCCATAATGGGAAACTTAGCATCAAGATTGTCCATCAGCTCAAAAACACAGGGCGACAGTACCTGAATACCAGCAAAAGCCAGCTTATTAAACCCTGAAATATCATCGAACATGACAGGTTTGGTTTCACCTGTTTTCTCATTAATCCAACCATTCAACCTCAGGCCATCATTGAACAACAAATAGCGAAAAGTATCGCGCCGACTTACCACCAGCGTAGCCAATGAGTTGGCAGCAAGATGCTGTTGGTATAAGTCCTGCAAATCAACGTCCGACAGAATATCGACATTATGTACCAGAAATGGCTTTCCGTCATCGAAAAATTGCTTTGCTTTCCGGATACCTCCACCCGTATCAAGCAACCGATCGCGTTCATCCGACACCTCGATACAAATACCAAAATTATTGTTTGCTTTCAGAAAATCAATAATCTGATCAGGAAAATGATGCACATTCACAATGATTTCATCGAAACCTGATTTCTTTAATTTTTCGATGACCAATTGAAGTAAAGGTTTTCTATTGATAGGGACCAAAGCTTTAGGAATAGAATCTGTCAGAGGCTTTAATCTGGTGCCGAGCCCTGCGGCGAATATCATTGCTTTCATTTATATATAGATATTATCTTTGATGATATGACTCACTTCGTTCGTGATATAAACTTCGTGATATGATTTCTATCATTTCTCAGCGTCTTTTGTTGACGGTTTTTGATTTATTAAAAGCGTTTGAGCTTTAATGAAATTATTGAGCTTATATCCGAGCACATTGTGTTCGGAATACAAATTCTTATAATCTTCTTCCGGGATCAGGTTTCTTCTTTTTGCTTTATCAAGCCAGGTTTTACTTTCGAACAAAGATCCTCGTGCTATATAGTAGAAACTTCGTGAATCTTTATAGGTATTCCGACCAAGACCTTCGCTGATATTTGCACTAACTGAATCAGATGCCCGAACCCACTGTTTTCCTATAGTATCTTTCGCAAAATAATCCCATTTCAAAACAAAACTCCAGACTTTATCAGACAAAGTCATCGACAGATTATATATTTCCAAATCTTCCAGTTTCATAATCGAACCATTTTAGAATAAAACGTTTAAATCAGATCATAAAATAATATCGTGTAGCTAATATCACGAACGAAGTGAGTTAATATCGCGACCAACGGGAGCAAAGGACTGTTCGATGTTCTGTTCCCGATGAATGAGCTGTACTTCCACCCCAAACTTTTCGCTGATATGCTCGGCAGTTTTTTGGGCAGAGTAAACTGAGCGGTGACGACCACCGGTACACCCAAAACTGATCATCAGGTTGGTGAATCCGCGATCGATATAACGCTTCACCGAGGCATCAACCAGGGCAAAGGCGTGATCAAGAAACGACAGGATTTCGCCATCGTCTTCCAGGAAGTGAATAACTGATTCGTCAAGCCCCGTCAAGCTCTGATAACGCTCGTACTTGCCCGGATTATTCACCGCACGGCAGTCGAACACGAAACCCCCGCCATTGCCGGAATTATCCTGCGGAATGCCTTTTTTATAGGAGAAACTATAGACTTTTACTACCAGTGGTTTGCGTATTTCCACTTCGCGGAACTGCTCTAGTTCGGTCATTTCTTTGAGTACCTGCAGCAGATAAGGATAGGAAGAGTTGTCATCGTGCAGAAAGGCCCGGAGATTTTCGATAGCAAATGGGATGCTTTGCAGGAAGTGAGGCTTTTTCTCAAAATAGCCACGGAAGCCATAAGCACCAAGTACCTGCAATGTGCGGAAAAGCACAAAATGCTTCAGTTGTTCGCCAAAATCGGCCACGTCTATCGGCATCAATTCCTGCAAAGCGGTGAGATAAGTCTGCAACAACTCTTCGCGCAACTCGGAGTTATATTGCGCCTTGGCCTGCCACAGAAACGAAGCCACATCGTAATAAAGCGGTCCCTTTCGGCCACCCTGAAAGTCGATAAAATAAGGTTCACCGTCTTTCACCATCACGTTACGGCTCTGAAAGTCGCGATACATAAAGGTATTAGTCCGCGAACGCATCAGTATTTCCGACAATTTTACGAAATCATCTTCCAACAAATTCTCCTGAAAGTCCAGTCCGGTAGCTTTCAGAAAACAGTATTTAAAATAATTCAGATCCCAGAGTATAGAACGTTCGTTGAATTCCGGTTGCGGATAACACACCGAGAAATCGAGTCCCTGAGCCCCCCGTACCTGAATGGCAGGAAGCTTACGCATGGTTTTGCGCAACATTTCTTTTTCTCCTTCCGAGAAGACACCTGTTTTTCGTCCTCCGGCAATATAGTCGAATAACAAAGTATCGCCTAAATCGTCCTGAATATAGAAAAGCTCGTTCATGCTCACATACAACACTTGTGGCACCGGTAAACCCTGCCTGACAAAATGCCTCGACATAAAAATAAAAGCGCGATTCTCATCCACCGACGTGCCTTCAACACCAATCAACGTGACGGTTTTACCCACCAACCGAAAATATTTACGATTGGAGCCGGAGGCAGAAAGTTCGGTAACAGAAAGAGCAGTTTCGTGTGTGTATTGTTTGAAAAGGGTTTCGAGTTCGGTCATGATAAGTAGCTAGGCATTGATTGTATAAATTGTAATTCCTACTCGATTAATGTGGTTTGTCAACTCTTCATTAGAAATACTCTGAAAATTCAACACATCAAACTTGTAAGGTAAAATTGATTCTTCGTTTAAAATATGGCTGATTTGTGAAACAATATCGAGATTCAGACCGCATCCTTTTAAAGCAATGTCAACATCACTGCCTCTCCGGAAATTTCCTTTTGCACGACTACCAAAAATAACGGCCTCTGAAACCTGCGGAAACCGGCTTATCACAGACCTGATTATATCTAAATCCGGTTCGCGAAAACCAAAAGAATTATTCATCAGCAATTTGCTTTAAGGTTTTGTACAAATCAGAAAGCAATGGAAAGTATTTTTGATGAATCAATTGTTCTATTTCATTTGCTTTTTCATCATCGTAGGCGTGCGAAGTCAGGTTCCTATCAATAAGCAGTTCGAGCCAACTATGCCCATCACTGATTAAATCAATTTCAAAAGCTTTTTTAATAGCACTCCGTGGAGATTTTACATCGGTAAAACCTTGTTCTTCCAAATAATCTTTCAGGCATTTCCATGCCAGTTCATAGCTTATTTCAAAGAACTGAATAATTCCTGCTTTCTGCAAAATATCAGGTTCAGCCAATTGTAGAGCCGATTCCAAATGGGTTATTGCTTTTTCGAAATTCTGAAAACGTTGTTTCCAGCGAACATCCTGATTCTCCATAATGATTTTTATATTTACGTGATGCAAAGATACAAACATCATTTTAAATGGCGCGTATGTCAATCAATGTAAAATATCTCCCGCAGGCTGAAAGCACGACATACCTCATTAGCGCATCAGAGGAAGGTACCCGGGCTTGATTCTATGTTGTCCTTTCAGGACGCTATTTCTATTTTATATTTTTACCCAAGGCTTCACCTTGGGCTAGGATATGATGTCCTGCCAGGACGAACAATCCAAGCGACGGAACTCTTACATTCCGCCACTTTTCATTTAAGGGTTAACGTTTAGCATCAATGCCAAACTCTTTCCAACGGCTCTGATCAAAGTCCATCTTAACGACTTTCTGCGCTTCGCTCACTTCTTTTCCAAGTTCTTTTAGCTTTGCTTCCAACTCGTCAGTTTTGGCTTCAAGGTCCGACTTTAACTTTTCCTGTTCGTTGTTGAGCGACACAGCCAAGTCGCAGTCAGCTTCCAACTTATTCAGAAATGCCAAATCCAAACCTCTACGAGCCACTTGCTCAGTATTACCTTTTAAACCCGCCAACATCACCTGAGCTTTGGATATTTGCTCAGAATACTTCTTTGTTGCCATAATCAAAAAGATTAAGTTGTTTGAATTGCGGGGACTCACACCCAATAAACCCCTCTCCCCGTTTTGAGGATGTCTATTGTATAGCTATTATTCGTTTTTCAGTCAAATGAGTTGCCCGGAAGCTTCGGGCATCTTCCTTTTCCTTTCGGGCACCTTCCCCAAGCCTTCGGGTAGATGCCTTTTCCTTTCGGGCATCTTCCCTCTGCTAGCGGACAGCTGCCTTTTTGTTCCGGGCAGATCCCCCACGGTTTCGGGCAGGTGCCTTTTCCTTTCGGGTGGGTGCCCCAAGGGTTGGGGAAGACATCCCTTCTTTTCGAACCGATAATTATGCCTCTCGGACTTGTGTTACAAGCTCTATTTCATTCTATTTGGGCATAAAGATAAAAACTTTCAGTTAACAGACCAATTATTTTTCTAATTCATTAAAAAAACATGTTTTAAAACAATTATTTCTCGGGTCAAACAACCCCATTCAAACATAAAATAACAAAACATCAAACCGCAAAGCATACTTTCTCTGCGATTTTGTTTTAATTTTGCAGCCGAAAATAAACGAGGAATTAGGAACTCAAAAAAAGATTGTATGTTTAAACCAGAAATGCTTCCCGAATTAAGTCATCGCTGGAAAGCGATTCAAAAAGAGATGATCCGAAAAGGTGCCGATGGCTGCCTGCTGGCCGATAATGTCAACCTGTTTTATGTAGCCGACCGTGTATACAGCGGCTATTTTTATTTACCTAAAGAAGGTAATCCCCTGTTTTTCGTCAAACGCCCAATCGGGCTCGAAGGCGAAAATGTTTTTTACATCCGCAAGCCCGAACAAATTGCCGAAATAGTACTCCAACAAGGCATTACTTTGCCCCAAACGCTGATGCTGGAGCTGGACGAACTGCCTTACAACGACATTGTCCGGCTACAATCCATCTTCCACCCCACCGAAACGCTCAATGCCACAACTGCCGTGCGCAGCGTGCGGGCTATCAAATCGGAGTACGAAATCGGTCAGATGCGACACTCCGCCCGACTGCATGCTGCCTGTTATGCCCAAGTGCCCAAGCTGTACAAGCCGGGCATGACCGATATTGATTTTTCTATTGAAATAGAACGACTATTCCGTCGGCAAGGTGCTTTGGGACACTTCCGGGTTTTCGGGCAGTCGATGGAGCTGTTTATGGGTAGCGTCATTGCAGGCAACAATGCCGACAATCCTTCGCCCTACGACTTTGCCATGGGTGGCGGCGGATTGCACAATTTGCTCCCCGTGAGTACTAACGGCTCGGTCATGATGCCCGGCACCACCGTGATGGTGGATATGGGAGGTACATTTACCGCCTACATGTCGGACATGACGCGTGTGTTTTCAATCGGTCGCGTTTCGCCCCTTGCCTACAAAGCGCATCAGGTAGCCCTGGAAATACAAAGCAACATTGAAGCACTGGCGAAACCCGGCATAGCCACCTCCGACCTTTATAACCGGGCCATCGAGCTCGTAAAAAAGTACGAATTGCTCCCCTACTTTATGGGTCACAGTCAGCAGGCCGGATTTATCGGGCACGGCATCGGAATTCAAATCAACGAATCGCCCGTGTTGGCTCCACGCTCCAAAGATGAGCTGAAAGAAGGTCATATTTTTGCGTTGGAACCGAAATTTGTAATTCCAGGAGTAGGTGCAGTTGGCATCGAGAATTCGTTTGCCGTACACAAAACCGGCATTGAAAAGCTGACCGTATTAAATGAAGAAATTATAGAGCTCTAAATACCTGTTTTATTGTAATAAAACAGAGAAAATACAGGCTTACAACAACGATCAACCTTGCTGAAAATCAAAACAAACACTATCTTTGTAAAAAACAATTTATATGGAGTTTGAACGTTCCGAATCATTGAGATTCAATTATCACAATATATTTTTCAGCTATTATTTTAATAACGAGCGAAGTTGCACGCAAATGATCCATGATCATATGTTGGTGTATGTTTACTCGGGCGAACTGGTGGTTGAAGAAAATAACCAGAGAAAAGAAATTCACAGTGGCGAATGCGTTTTTCTTCGTCGGGATAACCACGTTAGCATGACAAAACAACCCAAGAACAAAGAACAGTTTAAAGCTATCTTCATGATATTTAGTCGCAACTTTCTCCGGGAGTTTTATCAGACACTGGATAAAAAAAGTTACCACTTGAAGCCGACAAACACAAACCGAGCGTGATAAAATTACCCAAAGCAGCCGACATTGAAAGCCTCTTCCAATCGATGACTCCCTATTTTGATTCAACAATAGAACCGGTTAAAGAACTAATGAAACTAAAGCTGCAGGAAGGCGTTTATTCCTTACTGAGTATAGACCAGCGTTTCTATCCGGCTTTGTTCGACTTTACCGAGCCCTGGAAAATAGACATTCTCGACTATATGGAAGAAAATTATATGTTCGATCTTTCGGTGGAACAAATTGCCGGATTCACAGGACGCAGTCTGGCTGCATTCAAACGGGATTTTAAAAAAATAAGCAACCTACCTCCTCAGAAATGGCTGATGGAAAAACGGCTGAAGGTAGCCCATGATAAAATACAGAATGAAAACAAGAAGGTCTCCGACGTATACGTGGAAGTTGGGTTTAAAAACCTGTCGCATTTTTCTTCGGCTTATAAAAAGCAGTACGGATTAGCACCCAGCAAATAAAAATTGAGCCTTTCAGCAAAAATGTTTGAGCCGCAGAGAAAACCTTCTCTGCGGCTTTTATTTTTACTTTTGCATCGTGATAATAAGACTAAGTCGAATTTAAAGAATAAAAGGAAAATAAAATGACAAAAAAAGTTGTAGTGCTTTCCGGCAGTCCAAGACGTAGTGGTAATTCTGATTTATTGTGCGACCAGTTTATTCAGGGGGCACGCGAGGCCGGGCATGAAGTTGAAAAGATTTTTGTACGCGATAAAAAGATTAATTATTGTACCGGTTGCGGCACTTGTTTTAATGGCAACAAACCTTGTCCGCAGAAAGATGATATGTCCGGAGTATTGGATCAAATGGTTGCTGCCGATGTTATTCTCATGGCTACTCCGGTATATTTCTACACCATGAATGGCCAGATGAAAACACTGATCGATCGAACCTGCGCTTGCTATACCGAAATTAATGACAAAAACTTTTACTTTATTATGACTGCTGCCGATGGGAATAAGAAATCGTTGGAACGAACACTGGAAGAATTCAGAGGATTCACACGTTGCCTCGAAGGTGTCACCGAAAAAGGTGTGATTTACGGCACCGGTGTATGGGAAAAAGGCGAAGTGAAAAATACAGATGCTTTTAATGAAGCATTCCGTATGGGACAAGTGGTGTAATTAAACACATCACCCCTAAAGATTATTCTCAGCCTTGTTTAGTAATATTGCACGAAGTGCAATATTGTGAGGTTACCGCCGGATGTTGGAAATTTCACCCGTAGGAAGAGCCGGAACTCCTGATGAAGTTGGGGTTCTTGGTGCTTTGTTGATGGGCCGGGATGGTGCCTTTATTACCGGAAGCGATTTCTTGATGGATGGCGGTGTAACTGCCTCCTATTTTTACGGAGAACTAGCTCCACAATCTAAATAATTTAATTAGAATTTATTTAATTCAAACAAGATATGAAACGTATATTAAGTATGACATTACTTTTGGTTTTTGCATTTTTTGCAACAGCCATTGCACAAGAAAAGCGCATACCTGCAAAAGGTATGGCTAAGTTTTCCAAAGACGGGAATTTTCAATCCTATGCATTTACGCGCCATGCCGTTGGTGATAACGATGTGTTAATAGACATTCTCTATGCAGGTATCTGCCACAGCGACATTCATACAGAGCGAGACTATTGGTGGAGTGTGAAGTATCCACTTGTTGCAGGACATGAAATCGCCGGAAGAGTAATTCAAGTGGGTAAAAAAGTTACTAAGTTCAAAGTAGGTGATTATGCAGGTGTAGGATGTATGGTTAATTCATGTGGAGAATGTGAATATTGTAAACGAGGAGAAGAGCAATATTGTTTAAAAGGCAATGTTGGAACCTACGCATCACCCGATTATTTCCATAATAACGAAATTACCCAGGGAGGCTATTCCAACAATATCGTACTATCTGAAAATTTCGCCATTAAAATACCAAAGAACGCTGATTTGAAAAAGGTTGCACCGTTGCTTTGTGCAGGTATTACTACTTATTCACCCATTCATTTCACCCATGTAAAAAAGGGAGATACTATAGCCGTTGCGGGCTTTGGCGGGTTAGGATATATGGCGGTACAATATGCCGTTGCACTTGGTGCAAAAGTTACCGTATTCGATATTACAGAGGATAAACGTCAGGATGCTTTGACTATGGGTGCAGTAAAATATGTAAACGTAAAAAATCCTGATGAACTGAAAGGTTTGGAAAATAGTTTTCGTGTCATCTTAAGCACAATACCTGCTAAATATGATCTATCCATATATTTAAAAATGCTAAAAGTAGATGGCGATATGGTAGTAATAGGGCTACCTGCATTCTCAAATAGTCCAAGTATTGACGTTACCAATTTAGTTATGGCAGGTCGTCGTAAGTTATATGGTACACAAATTGGCGGTATTCGTGAAACGCAAGAAATGCTGGACTATTCCGTTTCGCACAACATTTATCCTAAAGTTGAAATCATATCTGCTGATAAGATAGACGAAGCCTATCAGAAAGTTTTGGCAGGAGAAGTGCGATATAGATATGTGATTGACATGAGTACTTTGAAATAATTCATAATAGCTAACAAATGAAAATGAATAACTTGGTAACAATTTTAATGGTTGCAACAATTTTATTCTTCAACCAAAACAATCAATTAGATGCACAAAAGATGAATGAAAAAATTCCCAATATCAGTAATTTTCCAGTGGGAGACAAACTTCCCGAAATGTATTCCAACTACTTTATCGGACAAGCTTATTTGGCCCCACTAACTAAAAATAAAGAATTGAATTGCCCTATATCCAATGTAACCTTTGAACCGGGCTGTCGGAATAACTGGCATAGTCATACAGGTGGTCAAATCCTTGTTGTGGTAGGAGGAAAAGGATATTATCAGGCAAAAGGTGAACCGGCACGTTTACTTTTACCAGGTGATGTGGTTGAAATTCCTGCTAATGTGGTTCACTGGCATGGAGCTGGCCCTGATAGTTGGTTTTCACACTTGGCGATTGAAACAAATCCTCAGATCAGCAAAAATACATGGTTAGAACCTGTGGATGACGAGCAGTATAAAAAAGCAACTGCCGCTTCAGGTACTAAGGAGATCAACCTGACTAAAGCAGCTATTAAAAATCATGAAGAATTATGGCCTGGTTATGACTCAAAAGCAGCCCAAACCGACCCGGAATTGATACAAATATTTGACAATTGGGCTTTCGATGAAGTCATTCGTTATGGTAACATTGACACGAAAACACGGGCGATGATGCTTATGGGGTCCACCATTGCTCAGGGTGCACTTACGGAATATAAAATGTATGTAAATGGAGCTCTCAATGTGAGAGTTACACCTGTTGAAATCAAGGAAGTTCTCTATCAATCGATTGCTTACGTGGGGGTAGCCAAGGTAATAGACTTTATTTATGCTGCCAACGAAATATTGAAGGAAAGAGGAATTGAATTACCTCTAAAAGGGCAATCGACCACCACACCTGAAAATCGCCGCGAAAAAGGTCTGGCTCTGATGAAATCCACTTTCGGAGAAGGAATAACACAAGCACGAGTAAATGCCCCTGACAATCAAAAACATATTCAGGATTATTTGGCTGGCAATTGTTTTGGAGATTATTATACCCGAACCGGCCTGGATATGAAAACCCGTGAATTGTTGACTTTTTCGATGCTTATCAGTATGGGTGGAACAGAATCGCAAGTCAAGGGACATATTAAGGGAAATGTAAATGTTGGCAATAGCAAAGAAACACTACTTAGCGTAACCACTCAACTATTGCCATACATTGGCTATCCCCGCACTTTAAACGCTATAAATTGTATAAACGAAGTAATACCGGAATAAAATGAAACCAAAACTTATCTTAATTACAATGCTGACAATATTAATGTCAGGAATTCAATCGCATGCACAATCAAACGGAAAGAAAATTTTAGTGGCTTATTTCTCACACAGTGGTAATACGCGCGCAGTTGCTTACGACATTTGCAAAAAGACGGACGGTGAATCTTTTGAAATACAGACTATAAAACCATACCCAACCGACTACAACACCGTAGTTGATCAGGCAAAACGGGAACTTAAAGCTGATTATCGACCAGAACTTAAGAGCAAATTAAAAAACATCAAACAGTATGATGTAATTTTTATCGGCTATCCCAATTGGTGGGGTACCTATCCGCAGGCTGTGAAAGTATTTTTATCACAATATGACTTTTCAGGAAAAACCATTATCCCTTTTTGTACACATGAAGGTAGTGAACTCGGACGAAGTGTTGCTGACCTGAAAAAGTTATGCCCAAAGTCTCATATACAAGAAGGCTTGGCAATTCGTGGTAGTTCGGCTCATAATTCAGGTGACAAGATAGAAGACTGGTTGAAAAAATTGAAAATTATTAAATAATCACCTATGTCTTCAGAACGTTCCGAATCATTGAGATTCAATTATTATGATATATTTTTCAGCTACTATTTCAACAATGAAATGAGTTGCAGTAAGATGATTTTAAACCATATGCTTGTGTATGTTTATTCTGGTGAAATAATACTGGAAGAAGGAAATCTAAAAACAGTAGTTCGAAAAGGTGAATGTGTGTTTCTTCGCAGAGATAACCGTGTTCAGATGACAAAACAACCAATAGGAGAAGAACAGTTCCAAGCTATTTTCATGCATTTTAAACGCAATTTTCTGAGAGACTTTTATCAGACGATTAACAAAGAGGAATTGCCACTAGAAGCCGAGAAGCATAAACCGAGCGTAATTAAACTGCCTAATACACCGGATATTGAAAGTCTTTTTCAATCAATGAGTCCCTATTTTGATTCGGATAAAGAGCCGATAGAGGAATTGATGCAACTAAAATTACAGGCAGGAGTCTACACTTTGTTGAACATAGATAAACGTTTTTATCCGGCTCTGTTCGACTTTACCGAACCATGGAAAATAGACATTCTCGATTATATGGATGAAAATTATATGTATAATTTATCGGTTGAAGAGATTGCTAGTTTTACGGGGCGTAGTCTGGCTACTTTCAAACGCGACTTTAAAAAGATCAGTACGTTACCTCCTCAAAAATGGCTGATAGAAAAAAGGCTAAAAGTAGCTCGCGATAAAATACGAAACGAAAATAAACGAATTTCAGATGTGTATCTTGAGGTCGGATTCAAAAACCTGTCCCACTTTTCGTCCGCTTTCAAAAGGCAATTCGGCTACGCGCCCAGTGTCTAAATTGAGCCACCCAGCAAAATTGTTTGAGCTGCAAAGAAAACCATTCACAGCGGCTTTTGTTTTAATTTTGCACAATAGATTACAAGAAATATACAACAATAAAAAAAAATAACAGTTATGAAAACAAATAATGTAAAAGCTTACGGAACAGAGGCATCAGATGCACCGTTAAAACAAATGCACATTGAACGCAGAGAAGCCACTGCCCAGGATATTGAAATTGAGATTCTATATTGCGGGGTCTGTCACTCCGACCTGCACACAGCACGCAACGATTGGGGCGGAACGCTCTATCCTGCAGTTCCGGGTCATGAAATTGTGGGAAGGGTCACTAAAATAGGCAGTGAAGTCACCAAACTAAAAGTGGGTGATTTGGCCGCTGTTGGCTGTTTGGTGGATTCGTGCCGCGAATGCGAAAGCTGTAAGCACGACCTGGAACAATATTGTTTAACGGGAATGACCGGCACTTACAACGGACACGACAAACATTTGGGAGGCCATACTTTTGGTGGTTATTCCGAAAAAATTGTGGTAGATGAACACTTTGTTTTGAAAGTACCATCAAACCTGAACTTAGCAGCTGTGGCACCTTTACTTTGTGCAGGAATTACCACATGGTCGCCACTTCGCCACTGGAAAGTAGGCAAAGGTAGCAAAGTAGCCGTTGTAGGGTTAGGCGGGTTAGGACATATGGCTATTAAGCTGGCAAAAGGATTGGGTGCAGAAGTTACACTTTTTTCAAGAACACCCGATAAAATAAAAGATGGTTTGGTTCTTGGAGCAAATGCAGTAATTATCTCTACCGATAATGATCAAATGAACTCAGTAAAAGGACAGTTTGATTTGATTGTTGATACGGTTCCCTATATTCATGATATTAATCCGTACATTTCTACATTAAACATCAACGGCACGATCGTTTTAGTTGGGTATCTAGGCGGATTAGAACCTTTTTTAAATACAGCACCTATGATTTTAGGTCGAAAATCAGTAGCAGGTTCGGTTATCGGCGGTATTGCCGAAACACAGGAGATGCTTGATTTCTGCGGCGAACACAATATCGTATCCGAAATTGAAATCATCAAGATGCAGGACATCAACGAAGCCTACGAACGTATGCTGAAAAGCGATGTACGTTACCGTTTTGTCATTGATATGGCTTCGCTAAAATAAAAATTATCAACAATGTATTCTTCTGTAGGTTTCGCGATTTCCATATTGCGTTCTTATAACCATTCATGCAATATAGAAATCGTGAAACCCCTCTTTAGCTCATCATACATGACAAAAAATAAAACCCTTATCGCTTACTATTCACGCAAAGGACAGAATTATGTAGGGGGTAGTATCGTAAACCTTCCTGTTGGAAACACTGAAATAGTAGCAAAAAAAATACAAGCCATGATCGGTGGTGACCTTTTCGAAATCGACACAGTAGAAGCTTATCCGATAGATTACACAGAAACTACAAACGTAGCTATGAACGAAAAGAGGGAAAATGCCCGTCCCGAACTAACTGAAACTGTTGATAACATGGATTCGTACGATGTAATTTATCTGGGCTATCCCAACTGGTGGGGCACTTTCCCCATGGCAGTATTTACATTTTTGGAATCGTACGATTTTTCAGGGAAAACGATTATACCATTTTGTACACACGAAGGTAGCGGACTTGGCAACAGCGAACGGGATATTAAAAAACTTTGCACTAAAGCCAATGTGGAATCAGGATTAGCTATACGTGGTGGTAGTGTAAAAAATTCAGATAGTATGTTGAAATCATGGATTGTATAAAAAGATGAGCAACAATGAGTAAATCAATAAAACTAACAATAGACGGTAAAGAATATACAGCTACATTAAACGATAATCGCACGGTAGACGATATTTTGAACATACTACCGTTGGAGTTAACGCTTCAACGGTATGCCGGGCACGAGTATTACAGTTCATTGCCTCAAAAACCGTCCATCAAGGGTGTACCTATGACTTCGGATGCTCATGCCGGTGGTATTTATTACTACGATGGGTGGTCGGCATTCACTGTGCTTTATGGCGGAGCAGATATTACTCCATTTAAAGTAGTGCATATCGGTGATGTAAATGAGGACATCATTACTCCATTAGCCGCAGCGGGAAATACAGTACAGGCGAAAATAGAAATAAAGTAATTCTAATGTCAATTTAAACATAAGATAAACATTATGAAAACAAGAAAATTAGGTAATAGTGGGTTGGAAGTATCAGCACTTGGTCTTGGATGTATGGGTATGAGCTTTGCTTATGGCGTCATCCCTGAAAAAAAAGACATGATTGCATTAATACGCAAAGCTGTGGAAAATGGAGTCAACTTCTTTGATACAGCTCAGATCTATGGTCCCTTCACGAACGAAGAACTTGTTGGTGAAGCATTGGCTCCGTTTCGAAACGAAGTGGTCATTGCCACTAAATTTGGATTCCATTTCGAAAATGGGAAGTCGATTGGACTAAACAGTCGTCCGGAGTACATCAGACAAACGGTGGAAGATTCGTTGAAAAGGCTTAACATTGAAACTATTGATTTGCTCTATCAGCACCGTGTTGACCCGAACGTACCCATTGAAGATGTGGCTGGCACTGTGAAAGACCTGATTCATGAAGGAAAAGTAAAACATTTCGGACTATCCGAAGCCGGCGTGCAAACCATTCGTCGGGCACATGCCGTTCAGCCTGTTAGTGCATTGCAAAGTGAATACTCTTTATTTTGGCGTGAACCGGAAACAGAAATAATACCAACGCTGGAAGAACTTGGCATTGGCTTTGTTCCGTTCAGTCCCCTTGGCAAAGGTTTCTTAACCGGTAAAATAAGCACAGATACTGTTTTCAAAGAAAATGACTTTAGAAATTATGTTCCTCGTTTTGATTTAGAGAACCGGAAAGCCAATCAACCATTGGTTGATTTAATAACTGAAATTGCGGCTCAAAAACAAGTCACTCCTGCTCAGGTAGCACTGGCATGGATATTGGCTCAAAAACCGTGGATTGTTCCAATTCCGGGAACAACAAAACTAGAGCGGTTAATCGAGAATATAGGTTCTGTTTCTGTAGAGCTGACTCCAGCTGATCTTCTGCAAATAGAAAAAGAGGCTGCGAAAATTACCATTCAAGGTGAACGCTATCAGGCCGCAGCTCAAAAAATGATTAATAGGTAATAGATTCGTAAATAATCACGGCTTCGCCTGGCGTAGTCGTGATTATTGTTTTCATGAAAATATCAATCGATGCACAATTTAAACGAATAGAGATCATATTACGTTTAAATAATTATCATACTCCCCGAAACTTAAACTTTATATCATTTCAAATTTTTCAACAGCATTTGCGAAAACTCCGTAACTGCTTTTTTCTGATAATTATCCTTCAGCCACATAAGTGCAGCCTGCATTTTCAATCCTTTTTCGGCTAACGGTACCGCTTTCAATTCTTTCTCATTGATAATCGTCGACTTGGGCAAAATAGAAATCCAATGTTTGGTTTTGACGAGCTGAAACATAATATTAATATCGTTCAATTCCAGCTGTGGCTCTACTTTTTGCTTATTCGCCAGTAAGAAATTATCAAAAATAGCTCTGGCATGCATCTCTTTAATGGTAAGTGCCAATGGGTAGTCATTCAATTTCTGCCATGTTATTTCCTTCATCGCAGCTAGTGGATGATGTCGGTGCATGATCACGCACATTGGAGAGTCAAAGAGATACTCACTTTCCACCGATTCCAACGGTAATGGCGATTCAAAACAGAGCGCCAGATCCAGTTTATGATCTTTCAAATGCTCTAATAGCTTATTGGCTGTCTGACATTCTACTGATACTTTTATATTCGGATATTTCTGTGAGAATTTCAATAGTGTGTCTGTCAGTAACGAGCAGAGACTAAACGTGCCACCAATGCGCAACGTACCTGTATGCAAATTTTGCAGATCTTTCATCCGTTGTATCGCATCCTCAGAGTCTGCCACTGTTCTACGGGCATAGGGTAACAACATTTCACCAGCTTCCGTCAATTCGACGCGCCTCTTTTCGCGCTTGAAAAGCGATATATTCAGCTCTGTTTCCAACTGTTTGATTTGCTGAGAAAGCGTGCTTTCAGCGATATTCGATGACTTTGCCGCTTCTGTAAAATTCAATAGATCTGCCGATTTTATAAAATATTTCAACTGCCTTATCTCCATATTCAGATATTTTTTTGCAAATATACGCTATATAATCTTAATGCCTGGAATCTCAAAAGCAGTATTTTATTTATCGTTCGAACCGATTGATAGAAGATACCGATTAATTCATCGATTTTATCCTCATTAAAGATAAGAGTCATTTCAAAAGAACACATTACCTTTGCCCCACAAAACAAAAATGGATATGAAACTGATACAATTTATCAAAAACTGGACACTCCCACTTTCGATGCTTATAGGTGTTATCGGTTACTTTATTTATGTAAATATACCCTTATTAACACCAACCAAACCATTTGTCAACGAATTCATAGCCATTATCCAACCCACCCTGATCTTTCTAATGCTCTTTGTAACCTTTTGTAAAGTCGATCCGCGTGACCTGCGCCCAAATCGCATGCACCTGTGGTTGTTGTTGGTTCAAGTGGGTATTTTTTGTTTGTTGGGCATACCGCTCGTTTTGTTTCCTGACACAGAGTTTCGTGTAGTGCTCGAAGGTGCTATGATTTGCATGATTACTCCGACTGCTACTGCTGCAGCCGTAGTCACAGGCAAACTTGGAGGAAACACACAGTCACTAGTCAGTTATACTATCATCATCAATATGGTTTCGGCTATTATCATTCCATTGGCGTTACCAATGGTTCATCCCAATCCGTCATTATCCTTCGTCCCATCTTTCCTACTCATACTCCGCAAAGTATTTCCGCTGCTTATGTTTCCATTTTTGGCTGCATGGGCCGTTCGCGCCTATCTTCCAAAACTGCATGCAAAACTACTTGAGTTCAAAAATCTGGCATTCTACATGTGGGCTGTTGCTTTGGCAATTGCCATTGCCGTCACTGTCAGGAGTATCGTACACAGCGATGTAAATATTATTTTCCAGATAGGTATAGCCATAGCTTCACTGGTCTGTTGTGTAGCGCAGTTTGCCCTTGGAAAAAAGATTGGCGGACATTACAACGACCGTATTGGAGCCGGACAAAGTCTGGGGCAAAAAAGCACGGTTTTCTCTATCTGGTTAGGCGCAACCTTTCTGAGTCCTGTTACTTCTATGGCGGGTGGATTCTACAGTATCTGGCACAATGTGTATAATTCTTATCAGCTCTACCAAAAGCGCAAAGAGGATGAAACAAAACCTATTGCATGAATAAGACACATATCACAACCCAAATCAGGCGAAATTGAATGTTTTTATATTGATCCTCCTTTTATAAGATTACTTTCCAGATAAATAACCCGTGGCTCGGAGTTTAGTGTTACAGAGCCATCTAATCTTTCAAATAATAATTCTGTAGCCTTTTTTCCTATTTCGAAACCCATCGGCTCTATGGCCGACAATGGAGGATTATACATGGATCGGAAAGGTTCTTCGCAAAATCCGATAACCGAAATATCTTCTGGCACCTTCAGATTTCTTCTAAAAATTGCTTTCATCACGCCTGTCATGGTCAGGTCGCTAATCGCAAAAATACTATCGGGAGCATTCTTCTCACTTAGTAATCTCAGGACTTCCTGTTCCGTTTCTTCTGGAGTTTCACACGAAATGATTAACTCTTCATCGATTGGAATTCCCTTTTGAATCAAAGCTGTTTTATAACCTTGTAACCTGTTGCGACTAATTAATAAGTTTAAGTTTCCGACACAAATGGCGACCCGCTTTCTTCCTGCATCGAGTAAATGATTCATCGCTTTGAATGATCCGGTTACATCATCAACCAAAACAGTATCAACATTCATATCATTCACAACACGATCAAAAAACACAATAGGTAACTCGATATCGACTATGTGTTGAAAATGATCGAATTTTTTGGTTTCCAGCGAAACAGATGCTAAAACTCCTTCAACATTATTGGCAATTAAAATATTCAGATTTTCGATTTCCCGTTCATACGATTCGTTGGATTGAAGAATTAGCAGGTTATAACCCCGATTGTGTACAATTTCCTCAATTCCCCGTACAACTGATGGAAAAAAGAAATATGAAATCTGAGGAACAATTAATCCAATGGTCTTGGTTTTTTTATTACGAAACGAAGCTGCTACAGTGTTTGGAATATATTTCAGACTTTTTGAAACACCATTCACAGCATCTTTAGTAGCTTGACTGATATCCGGATGGTTTTTCAATGCCCTACTCACCGTTGATTTTGAAATCCCCAGTACTTTGGCTATATCGTTTATGGTTATCGGGTTGTTTTTCATAATATCTCAATTCTGGTATTTCAAGAATTCGTATAATTTAAGGAATCCAACTAACGCAAGTATTTATTTGTTCACCCGCTCCCTTTAGTTTGAGCATTCTGCGATCTATATAAATGCTCTAATGCATTTTTCGGGAATGCAAAGTTATAAAAAGAATTCAGAAAAAAAACTTTAGCTAAAACAACAGCTAAATTATCTGTCATTAATCCTCAGGTGATTGGTAATATTAAAGGAAACATGATATATTTTAGAGTAGTCGTTGACACTGTATATTGCAATGTAAAAACACAATTATAGCTCACATTACAGTTGCCGTTAAAGTTTCATAAAAGTTTGTATCTGCAACCGGTTTCGCAACCGGTTGCAGATACAAATTACTGTTTTTCAATAATATAAATATTGCACAAACTAATTAGTTCATTTATATTTG
Source organism: Bacteroidales bacterium (assembly GCA_015654525.1). Classification (GTDB taxonomy): domain Bacteria; phylum Bacteroidota; class Bacteroidia; order Bacteroidales; family Paludibacteraceae; genus Paludibacter. Next base: position 6,447 of record JAATGT010000045.1, on the reverse strand, counting down.
TCGCATGTTATCCTTGCAAAGAGACAAAACACCTTATTAATTCTCAATTAAAAATTTAATTCCATGAAAAGAACTATATTATTATCCGCACTTAATTTAGTTTGCTCCTTTACATTGTTTGCACCTCAAAGGCTCACTGGAAATACAATTATAGAAAAAACCAGAAGTAGTATACACCTATTCAATTGCGCAGAGCATGCGCCCACTTTATTCCAAAAGTAATATATCACAATTTTAAATCTAAAAAATCATGAATGAAAAAAGTAAATTTCAATGCAACATGCTAAGAAGATTGAAACTGTTAGCTATTTTTTGCAGTTTAAGCTTTGCATTAATGGCTCAAAACAAAACTATTAGTGGTGTTGTAACTTCCTCTGAAGACAAAGGAGGTGTAATTGGTGTGGCCATAATGGTCAAGGGCACAACTACTGGAACTGTTACCGATATAAATGGAAATTACTCCATTTCGGTTCCAAATAATACTGCAATACTGGTATTTTCGATGGTGGGGATGAAAAAGCAAGAATTAAATGTTGGCAACAATACAACTTTGAACGTCACTCTTTCATCCGACACTAAAGTTATGGATGAAGTAGTGGTTGTAGGTTATGGTACGCAAAGAAAAGCGGAGTTAACCTCGGCTATTTCATCTGTAAAAAAAGAGGACATTAAAGTTGCTTCGGTTGCTACTTTGTCCGAAGCTTTGCAAGGTAAATCGCCAGGTGTGGAAGTAATCAATAACAGTAACTCACCAGGCGGAGATATTTCAGTACGTGTGCGTGGTGTAAGTTCGTTGAACAACAGTATACAACCTTTATACGTGGTTGATGGAGTTCCTATGAGTGGGAATGTTTCATTCCTGAATAACAATGATGTGGCTAGTGTTGAAATATTGAAGGATGCAGCTGCTGCATCCATCTATGGAAGTCGTGGAGCAAATGGCGTAGTGCTGATCACAACCAATAAAGGAACAGCCAATGATAAATTTTCTGTTACAGCAGATGCATCAATTGCTTTTCAAACACCTACCCATTTAATTCAAATGATGAAGCCTGCCGAATATGCAAAAATGCTTCAAACATTCAATACGAATGATGGTTCGGGGTTAACTCTCAGTTCCAGCGAAGCCTCAGGAGCAGGAACCGATTGGTTAAGTCTCATTTCAAGATCCAATGCACCCCTCCAAAACTATAATATTACAATAAGTGGAGGTTCAAAAAAAATGACCTACTCTTCCAGTTTGAGTTATTACGATCAGAAAGGAGTTGTAAAGACATCAGATTACAGCAAGTTTAACTATCGTTTAAATACACAGGTAAATGTTACTGAAAAGATAAAAATCGGAAGTAGTCTGGTATTTACCAGTTCTACCAGACACCTTGTTCCATCCGAAGGAGATTTATGGAATTCGATATTTAATAACGCATTGACCATTGATCCGGTAACACCTGTATATTTTAGTACAGCAGAGTTAGCTGCCAATTCAGCTTTAGGGTTCAATACAAATGAATACAGCATTTATCACAATGCAAAATACGCAAATAGTGGAAACCCGGTAGCTTCGGCTGCACGAAATTTTCAGGAGGAAAAAAACACAGGTATGTTTGGAAACGTGTTTGGTACATACGAAATATTACATGGACTAACCTTTAAAACCAGCTTTGGATATGAATATAATGGATACCGTTATACTAAATTCAATCCTGAATATTATGAAAATGCAAGTGCCAAATTATTGGTAAATAATCTAACTAAGAATGAACATGTAACAACACACTTCACATCGGATAATACACTTACTTATACTAAAAGGATTGCCAATCATTCATTGACACTGCTGGCTGGTACAGCATACGAACATTATCAATTAGGAGGTACCAATGCTTATGTTTCAGGCTTACCCGGCAATGAACCAACTTATAGATATTTAACCTACGGGACATCTGGTGCAACCGTTAGTGAAACACAAGATGAATCGGCACTTGTGTCATTTTTTGGACGGGCAATGTATAACTATAAATTAAAATACTTTCTTTCTGCCAGTATTCGTTCTGACGGATCGTCAAAATTTGCAACAGGTCACAAATGGGGTAACTTCCCTTCTGTCTCGGGAGCCTGGGTTATAAACAACGAATCGTTCTTTAAGCAAGATATTATTTCTTTGTTGAAATTACGTGCTGGATGGGGAAAGATCGGGAATCAAAGTATTCCTTCTAATGCCTATTCTACCATGTTAAGAAACAATGCTTACTACAATTTTGGTGGAACCCTATCTTCGCCTGGATATTCTATTTCAAAAGCGGGTAATCCTGATGTAACCTGGGAGACTACTACCGATTATAATCTCGGTTTGGACTTTGGCTTGTTGGATAATAAGCTTACCGGATCGGTAGACGTGTACAACCGTAAAGTATCCAATTTGCTTTTAGCTATCGATCCTCCCATGTTTACAGGTTTATACAACAGCAATTCTACTACAACCGGTATTATCACCAATATTGGTTCCATGCAGAATAAAGGGATGGATGTGACATTAAACTATAGCAATAAAGTTGGTGGACTGGAATACAATATCGGAGGGGTATTCTCAGTTGTTGAGAATAAAGTATTAAACTTGGGTCCATTATCATATATCGATGCCGGTGCACTTCGGAACGTAACCGGATATGCCGAACGGACAGTTGTTGGAAAGGCTGTCGGACAATTCTATGGTTATAAAGTACTTGGCATCTTCCAAAATCAAGCAGAAATTGATAGTTACACCCGCAATGGAAAATTAATTCAACCCAACGCAAAACCCGGTGATTTTAAATTTGCTACAAACGCTGAAAATGCAACAGGCACTAATTTAGTGGATGCCGATAAACAGTTTTTAGGAAGTCCACTACCTAAATTCACGTATGGATTTAACTTGGGACTGAAATATAAGGGTTTTGATCTTACAGCTTATTTTTATGGAGTTTACGGCAACAAAATTTTAGAAGCCGAAAGAGCGTTGATTTCAAATACCAACAGTACGGCATCTAACCTGAGAGCCGGTCTTGTAGATGCCGCATGGCATGGCGAAGGGACTTCAAACACAGTTCCTAGAATGACCACACAAAGTACTAATAATAACTTTGGAGTTGTGTCGGATGCCTATTTATCCAGCGGATCCTATTTGAGACTTAAAAATCTAAATCTGGGATATGAACTGAATAAGGATATGTGTGCAGCACTAAGACTTACCCGGTTAAGAATATATGTAGGTGTTCAAAACTTATTTACCATAACCAAATACACCGGTTTCGATCCTGCTGTTTCAAACTCAACTGTCACTCAGGTAGGTGTTGACTATGGTGGCTATCCCACGAATAGAACTTTCCTAATGGGTTGTAATATTGGCTTATAATTATGCCTGCAAAAAGAATGTTACCCTTCAAAATTAAATCAATACTTAATAACGAATCAAATGAAAAAGATATATAGAATACAATTGATATTTTTATTTTTCCTGAGCCTTATTGGTCTTTCAGGATGTAATAATCTCATCGACATATCGTCGCCCGGTATAACTCAGAGTGCAATACCGAGTAATCAAACAGATGCCATAGGCCTGGTCACCGGTTGTTATTCAACATTTATGGACTATGACCAAACAGAAGGAGTCGACAACTGGGTAGAAGGTTGGTTTTGCCAATGGTTGGTTGCCGAAGAGTGCGGAGATGACATTTATAAAGGCGGTGATAGCCACGGCGATTTTCAGGCTGAAGAAGATCTTGGCTATTTTAAAACCGGTTATAATAACATTATTGACTGGAAATGGCGCAAGATGTGGATTGGTATTGCCCGCTGTAATAAGGCAATCAATAGTATTCCGTCTGTTCCCGGAATGGATGCCACTTTATCCAAACGTTTAGTGGCAGAGGCACAGTTTCTGAGAGCCTATTTTTATTTTGAACTAATACGTAACTTTGGAGATGTTCCAATCATTACCACTACTATAACGGCAACAGATGTTAATCAGCCCCGAATTGCAGCTAAAACGGTTTATGAAACATTGGTTGAAGCTGATTTAGTAGCTGCGGCAGCTACTCTGCCTCAAAAAAGTGCTTATGCTTCGGCGGATGCCGGCAGGGCTACGCGTGGTGCTGCTTTGAGTTTATTGGCAAAAGTGTATCTTTACGAAAAAAAATGGAGTAGTGCTTTTACTACTGCTCAAACAGTTATTGACGAGGGTGAATACAGTTTGGAGAGCAGTTACAGAAACGTTTTTGAGGTGGATAATGTAAACGGAAAAGAATCAATTTTTGAAGTGGCTTATTCTGGCAATCAAACATATTCTTTTGGATGGGTTGGAGCTAATGCTATTGGAAGTAGAGACGATGCTGCCTGGGGATGGATGCAACCTTCAACAGATCTTGATCGTGAATTCGAAACTGGTGATCCACGTCATAAAATGACTATTATTCATGATGGCGATACTTTTGTTGACGGATGGGGAGGGCAACCTTATGCAATCACTGCATTGCATAGCAATCAATCGCCCTACACTGCTCCTTACAAGTATTTTATACCTAAAAGCAAACGAGTGTCAAACAATTGGCTCAAACAAAATTACAATTTAGAATTAATTCGGTATGCCGATTTACTGTTGATGTATTCAGAGGCAGCTTTGCAATCCGGAAATCAGGTTAAAGCAGACTGGGCACTGGAACAAGTACGTGCCAGAGCCAGAAATCAATCTGCAACTCCTGCCACTGTATTACCAGCAAAATCGGGCATTACCCTAACTGATATCATTCATGAGCGACGAGTAGAGTTGGCTACCGAAGGACATAGATTCTATGACCTGAAAAGATGGGGAATTGCTCAACAGGTGCTGAATGCATTGCCGGCTAAAATAGCCACTTATCCCGAAGCATCTTATATCGGAGCTAAAGGAGCATTGTATCAATCGCCACGTAATGATTTGTTCCAGATTCCTCCAACCGATGTTTCCAGAGCTGGTTGGACACAAAATCCCGGATATTGATTTTATATCGATAGAAGGACAATTAGATTAAATTGATAAAAAGGTAGGATAGTGAAAAAAGATATTCACTATCCTTCTTAAATAATATTCTGAATAAAATGTCGTATTTTACAAAAAGAACAAAACCAGCACTGTATCGATTGGAACAGCGGCTGGATAATGCAATGACCTATCTGTGTCATGCGGAGCACCTACTGGATAGTGCGGAGGCTCATCCGTGTAGTGCGGAACACCTGCTGGATGATGCGAAGGCTCATCTGAATAGTGCGAAACATATGCTGGGCGATACGGCCGGGGCAACAAAACAGTCTATTAATCCAAATAAATCTTTAAAATAATTACACTCATGAAACATTCCATTCTTTTATCGCCCACAAGAGCCTTAAGTGTACTTATTATTGCGCTATTGAACTTAGCTCCTCTATTTGCAGTTAATCAGGTATTTATCCCTATCGAAACAGCCCATAATACGCTGCTGTTTCAAACAGACAATGACAATCATCTACTGATGACTTATTTCGGAACGAAATTGGTAGATGCTAACGAATACAAATTGATCAGCACTCAGAATAACCAGAAGGACGAAAACGGTGGCATTTTCAATCATGCCTACACACCTGCCGGAACATGGAATCTTGTAGAACCGGCACTGAGTATTACTCACGCTGACGGAAATATGTCGACAGAATTAACTTACGTTTCACATAAAACAGAGCAAACAGACCAGAATGTAAAAACTATCTCTATTTTACTTGCCGATCCGGTTTACAAAACCGAAGTGACCCTCTACTTTAAAACCTACATCAACGAGGATGTGGTAGAGCAATGGAGCGTGATTCGTAACAACGAAAAAGGAACGTTGAATATGCAAAAATATGCTTCGGCGAATCTTAATTTCATTGCAAAAGACTATTACCTCACTCATTTTCATGGTTCGTGGGGACGCGAAATGAAACCTGAACAAACACTCCTGACTCACGGTATCAAAACTATTGATTCTAAACTTGGCACTCGTGCCGATTTATTTGAACATCCGGTTTTTATCCTTTCGTTTGATAAACCTGCTACCGAAAATGAAGGGAATGTTATGCTTGGAACATTAGCTTGGTCGGGTAATTTCCGAATGGATTTTGAAGTAGATGCCTATCATAATCTGCGACTGATTTCCGGCATTAATCCATTCCAGTCGGAATATCCGCTTGTAGCAGGCAAAGAATTCAAAACTCCTTCATTTATCTACACTTTTTCCAACAAGGGAACCGGTGAGGCCAGTAGACAAATGCATCGGTGGGCGCGCAATTACCGCATTCTGGATGGTAATGGTTCGCGACTAACATTGCTCAATAACTGGGAAGCAACTTATTTCGATTTTGATCAGGAAAAACTGGTAAAACTCTTTGCTGATGGTAAAAAACTGGGTGTTGATTTATTCT
>JAATGT010000144.1 GCA_015654525.1 Bacteroidales bacterium | reverse complement strand
TGATTTCTGATCAGTTATTTCCCGTAGGGAATACATATCAATAGAAAATGGAAACAGATACAACCAATTCCCCGTAAGGGATAAATAAGGTAAAATGTAAATGTCCTACGGACAATAAACATGCATGCCTCTTTATTCTATGGATATGTAAGTCCTACGGACTATTTTTTTAACTCCTGATTTTCATTGATAATTAATGATATGTTTATTGTAGGCCCTATTCAAACAGTCTTGTAGCTCGTAACTATTTACTTGTAACGACTTAGTTTACGATCCACCTAAAGAATTTTTTCATAACAATTAAATATTCCTTTTCTAAAAGAAACGGTTCCAACATTCTTATAACCTCGCTTTTCGTACAGCTTCAGGGCGGTTTTATTCTGCAAAAAAGCATCCAACCGAATAGAAGAATATCCACTGTCGCGTGCATACTCCTCCGCAAAATTCATCAATGCCCCGGCAATACCTTGTCCCTGGCAACCGGCACTGACCGATAAGCGGTGAATGATCAGATGTTTTCCGCTTAGGTCTTTCCATTCTAATGCATCGTACTCCGGCGAATAATCTTCGTTTAAAACAAGATAAGCTTTTAATTCCTCCTGTTGAAAAAAACCATAAGCCTGTCGACTGTCGATATCCTGCTTTATAATCTCACTGTCGGGATATACCTCGTCCCACTGCTCTATATGTTCGGCAGTCATCTTTGCGATGACACTTTTTATAATAAGCAATACGTTGGGTAAATGTTCCGGAGATAATTGTTTAATCATACATTTTGCAGTGAGTTATACGCTGTTCTTATGGCTATTTGTTGTATTCCTGTTGTTTATGTATAAACCTTATTAATGTAAATCAGGAGTTGTACACATACACATTCTATTTCTAATGAGTTATTTCCCGTATAGAATACATATCAATAGAAGATGAAAACAGATACAACCAATTCCTCGTAGGGGGATACACCTGGAAAAGTGTGAATGTCCTACGGACTATTTTTCAACTCCTGATTTGATTCGCGTTATTAGCAATAAATAGCAGCCTTTTTCGTTTTTCCACCAAAAATACAAAACCTTTATAAGCACTGCAACTTTTTTCCGGATTACTTATTATTTTATGGGTTCTTAGACTTTATTAAGCTGAGTGACAAAATGCAAAACTGCATTAAATTAAAAAAAAAAGATGCATCTATATTGACATAATCATTGACTAAACGAAATATGTTTTTACATTTGTAGTTCATATCAATGTTTACAACATGAATATTTATCGTAAGCTTCTTGTTTTATTGATTGTAGTGGTGCCTTGCCTCTTATTGGCACAAACCAGACTGAAGCTGGATAATCAGCGGATTGTGCCCGGTGAAACTTTGCGTTACAAAGCCAGCTGGGGCCCGTTGACTATTGGTAGTGCTGTGACCAAAGTAGATAAAACCATTTATAAAGTCGGGGGTAGTTATTGTTATAACATTGAAATACTGGGTCAAACAAATGGTTTGGCCAAACTTTTTTATGTTCGGGATAAGTGGATATCGTATATTGATACAGCCAATATCACCACACATAAATCATTCAGAAGTATTCGCGAAGGAAATTATGAGCTTGATGAGATAGTACATTTCGATTATCTGAATAAAAAGGCTGAAGTTAAGGTACTTGATAAAAAGACCAAAACCTATGTGTTGAAAAAAAATTATGATACTCCTGAAAATATACGCGATGTGGTTGCCGGGTTTATGGTTTTGAGATTGGTTGATCTGGAGCGTTATAAGAAAAATGATATTATTCCAATCAATGGATTTTATGAAGATGAAGGCTATAAAATTGATGTGGAATATGTGGGTAAGGAATTAATTGAAACCGAAAGAGGTACAATGCTTTGCTATAGAGTAAGGCCCGTTGTTCCCAAAAATAAAGTTTTCAATGGTAAACATCCTATTGATGTGTGGTTTTCGGCCGACAAATCGCATTCCATTGTTCGTATCCGTGCCAGACTGTTTTTGGGTAATCTGGTGATCAATCAGGAAAAATAAGCTGTTATTTATCTTCGCTTTAATCATTCTAATTGAATTTATTTTGACTTTTTAATCATAATCACTGTTGTCCGGTAAACTTTATAGATAAAACTTTGTGAGAGATTCTTCGCTTCGCTCTGAATGACAATCAATGTTTTATGTTTAGAGATGAGGCTGTCTCAAAAGCACGCAAATAACGCAAACAACACAAATTTTCGCAAATAAGATTTGTAAAGTAGAATATTATTTACTGAATTTCAATTTAATAAGATTGCGTTAATTTGCTCGTTTTGTATTATTTGCGTTCTAAAAACACTTTTGAGACAGCCACATCTCTTACAAAAAGAATGTAATAATCTGTCATTCTGAATGAAGTGAAGAATCTACTGTTTTTTACCGGACAATACTGAATCATAATATAATATTTATTTCATTGAAACAAAAGCTCCTTAGGGGCGACATTATAAAAAGTCAAGACGACTTCAATATCTAATTATAAGAAAACATTATGAAAACGTACGTAAAATTAGTTTTAGCTTCGGCCTGTATTTTGAATATGTCAGTTGTGGCTCAGAACACTCCCAAAACAGGATATAAGCTGATAAACAAAATCAGTGTCGAAGGTAATGGTGGTTGGGATTATCTTTTCTACGACGATCAGTCAGGTCGCCTGTATGTATCTCATGGAAACCAGGTACAGGTAATTGATGAAATAAAAAAAGAAGTAATAGCTACATTTTCGGGTCTCAAAGGCGTACATGGCATTGCTATTGCTCCGGCTTTACATAAAGGGTTTATCAGCTGTGGAAAAGATTCAACGGTAACCGTATTCGACACTAAAACACTGGCTGTACAAAAAAAGATTGTAGTAACGGGTGCTAATCCCGACGCCATTCTTTTTGACGCGTTTAGCCAAAAAGTGTTTGTATTCAATGGCCATTCTAATAATATAACTGTGCTTGATGCGATAAGCAATAAAATAATTTCAACAATAGCACTAAACGGAAATCCTGAATTTGCAGTAACCAATGACAAAGGATTTATTTACGTGAACCTGGAAAACACAAGTAGCATTGCAGTGATTAATGTCCTGACTTCTAAAGTAGAAAAAGTTTGGTCTATTGCTCCCGGCAAAGAGCCTTCGGGTCTGGCATTAGACAATCAGACGCATCGCTTGTTTAGCGTTTGTGCCAATAAATTAATGATAGTGCTGGATGCTCAAACAGGTAAGATTTTAGCCAAACTGCCTACCGGCTCGGGTACCGATGGAGCTGCATTTGATCCGGTGCTTAAATGTACATATAGCGCAAATGGTGAAGGAACAATGACTGTGGTAAAAGAAAGCGCTGGTGGCAAATTCAGCGTATTGGAAAACATGCCGACACAAAAAGGTGCCCGTACTATTGCAGTGAACAAACAGACACATCATATTTATTTGCCGACCACTACTTTTGAAACTGCTGTGGCTGGCCAAAGAGCTAAAGCAGTGCCGGGTTCGTTTGTTATCTTAGAAATTGCGCCACAATAAAAACAAAAGCTGGGTGGTAGTCGAAATACACTATCGGATTTTGCTAAAAGAATAAAACACAGATCGAAGATGGCGATCCCGGTATGGAAGGAGGCTGTCTCAAAAGTCTTTTTAGAACGCAAATAATCCACTAATTACTTTCCGAACGTTTAATTGATAACGCAACCAAGAATGTAATAAAAAAAGAACTGGCTTTATGTTTTAGTGATAGCATGACTTTAAGTCATACTATCACTACTCCTTTTATTGTTCGTCGCTTTATTATGTTTAGTTGGTATTGTCTTTAGTTTTCTTTTTTCCAATTTGGAATAAATAGTATATTTGCACCAAAGAAAAAGATTATCGTGTATGAACGCAACTAATTCTATCTCTTATTTTCAGGATATAAGCACTTTTTTGAAAGCGTTGAAAACGTTTGTGCCTCAATCCAACCTTTTCCATATCCACCGTCACGAGGATGCTCCAGAGACGCATTCGGAGGAAACACAGCTATTTCGTACCAATACTTTTTCGGTATCTTTATTGACCGATGGCGAAGCTGTTTATAAAATAGGTATGCGGGAGTACAGCATGAAACCCGGTTCTTTTTACTTTATGTCGCCACAGCAGTTGCGTTACTACAAAAAGATCAAGCCCTGGAAAGGATATGTATTTGTCTTTTCGGAAGAATTTATCCGCATGTTTTCGGGTATTTCTGTTTACGCGGAATATCCTTTTTTCAAACTGGATGCAAATGTGCAACTCCAACTGAACGAAGACCAACTGACTGAACTATTGCCCTTGCTGGAAAAACTGCATACGTATTATAACGGTAGTGAGTCGGACAAATTAAAGTATCTTTTCCATTATATGTCCCTGGTATTGCTTAAAGCCCGTAAATGGTATGCCGAACAACATACGATTACACCCGAAACCGTTAAGCCGGTGATGTTGTCAAAAGCTTTTGACGATTTGCTGGAAAAACATTTCTTTGATATAGCTTCACAACGTGCCGAAAGCTTATTAGCTGTAGCCGATTTTGCTGCCGCACTACATGTAAGCTCCAATTACCTGAGCGATACGGTAAAAAAAGAAACCGGCAAAACTCCTACGCAGATTATAAAAGAACGAACCATTCTCGAAGCTAAATCCTTGCTTCGCAATACCCGGCTTACCGTTTCCGAAGTGGCCTATTTTCTGCTGTTTGACGATCCATCCTATTTTGCCAAGTACTTTAAAGCAGCTACAGGCATCTCTCCGTCCGACTTTAAAGATCAAAAATAATCCTTTCAGTAAATTTTACCCGAATAGAAGTAAATAGTGCCGGACTCCGAAAGTTTGCGCACCGTACCTTTGTATCATTAAATCAAACTAAAAATAACAGGATATGGAAGTACTTTTTAAATACTATGGGCTCGACTGGTTGTCGATACTATTAAGCATTATTGCAGTGATTAAACTCGGCAATCGGGTAAAATGGGGCTTTATTGCTTTCCTTGCTGCCAACATTCTCTGGATACTTATTGGAGTTACGCTACTGAAGAGTTATGCTATCGCTGTTGGGAACTCAGTGTTTCTGATAACCAATCTCAGGGGATATTTTAAATGGAGCACCCCGAACGAAACAAAAGAAAAAACGGTTTTATAAGCAGACAACATAGAGCAGTTTAAATAAGCGAAACAATATAATGTCGTATTTCTTACTGAAAAATAATGTCGCACCTACGGAGCTTTGTTATCCTTGAACAACAATTGAATCTACCATACTATCACCACTACGTGGCTAAGACAGGTACATAGTACCGACATTATGGTAGAATTATATATAATCGAATTCAATAAGCTCCGTAGGTGCGACATTATAAAAAGTCAAAACGACTTCAATAATACGAATATCAATGTAGAATTTTAATTTTTCAAAGACG
>JAATGT010000303.1 GCA_015654525.1 Bacteroidales bacterium | reverse complement strand
GGTAGGCATAAACTTAAAATGTAAGCTTGGCAGGAAATCGGTATATTGTTGTTTCCCTACAGGGGGCACATCGCCTTTAGTATATTTGAGTATATAACTTTGATAGGTATTTTCGGCTCTCACTCCACCTACAATCTCCAGCTTATTCATTTCAGCTTTAAACTGAAGGTAGCCGGCAGCTATTTTTTCATGAGCACTATAGTTCAACGGATCGGTATTATTTAAATCAACCTCACTCTTCCACTGTATTTCCGAGAAGTTGTTCCAGTCCCTTCCCTGAGTAGATTTAAAGTCGGAGTTCAGTACTGCAAAGAAGTTATATTCGTTGAAAAAGCTGGTACGTTGTTTATTCCGGTAAAGTCCTCCGGTGGAGAGTTCCACAGGTATTGTTGCTATTGTCGGCTTAAATATCAGATTAAAATACTCTGCCCAGTCCTGATCCGTATTATGTTCCCACCGACGGGTAGAACCTCCGTTGGAAATAGTCAGAGGTGACTTTACATTATTACTGATCTCATTAAACATAGAAAGATTAATGTAATCGGGCGTTTGATTCAGTGCATTACCATACACCACCGACCAGTTTGCCTTTATTTTGTCCGAAAATGTATGATCACCCTGCAATACCGAACTCAACAGTTGCTGTTTATTCAATTTATATCGCAGGGAGTAACTCGATAGGGAGCTGCTGCTATTGTTCAAATCAATACTGCTGGATTCGCGAACCTGCTCCGAAGTAAAGTTCATATACGCATTGTACAAAACGAGTTTATGAAATTTATTCAGCTGAAAATCAATTTTATTGTGAAGACCTAACTGAGTTGACCGTTCGGACACCGTGCGGTAACTTTTCCCTGTTATCAACGGTAGATTTAATGTGTCATTTTCAGTTCCATAATTGGTACTGTTACTTCCCTTATAATTATTGCTGAAACTTGCTGCCAGAATTACACCCAGTTTTTTATCGAAAAAACGATTACCAATGGAAAAATCGCCTACTATATTGGGCATTGGCCGGTAAGTTTTCAAATCAAGATTTTGAGTTGTGAAATCTTTGGGAGTAGCGGTATAGCTGTCGCCATTAATTTCGTAGGGCGATTTATAATTCACTGCACCGGAATTAAATCCCTGAAAGTCTCTTTCCAGAAAAATCTCATTATAACCTGTTGCAATGTTTAGGTTCATCTGAAAACGATTGGGAGCATCTTTCATTACCATATTTACCACACCACCCAATGCATCTCCTTCCATATTGGGAGTGAGAGATTTTGTAACTTCCAATCTATCTACCAGAAAAGAAGGGAAAATATCCAATGGTACATAACGGTATTTATTATTGGTACCTGGTATCTTCACTCCGTTTACCATCGTGTAGCTAAAGCGTTTATCCATACCGCGGATAATGGCATATTGTCCATCGCCGGTTGCATTTCTTTCTATTGTTACTCCCGAAACACGTTGAATAACATTGGCTATATTTAAATCGGGGGACAATTCAATACTTCTTGCACTAACTATATTGACTACATTAGAAGATATTTTTTCCAGATTTCGGACATGTTGGTCGGTAGCAGTGCTCTTTGCTGTAACTTCAACTTCGTGTAATTCTAAATCCGACGAACTAAGTTCCAGCACTATTTTGCCGTTACCCGAAGCAGGAATCACTACTTCTCTTTCCAGCGTTTTACAACCCATATAATTGCAAACAAGCGTTACCGAATGACCGGACACATTCCGTAGCAGAAATGAACCATCAAGTCCTGTTGAGATTCCTGTCTGGGTTTGACCCTTAATAAATATGATTGCCCCTACCAGTGCTTCTCCGCTTTTAGACTCTTTTACAATACCCTGAATAACTGCCGCACTAGAATTAATATAAATTACAAGCAACAAGATTAAACAAAAACACTTTTTCATTCTTTTTTCAATTTTCATACAAAAGTAGTCTTGGCTTGTTTCGAACCTGTTTCGTATTTATTATTGTTCGGAAACATACATTATAAGTTTATGACAAATGCTAATCAAGGAAAAATAGATTGAACAAATTTCAGAGGAGTTTTAATAAGTTATCTGTAAATATGTATCTTTGTTGCTTTATTATTCTCAAAAAAGATTTTATTTAAAATAAGAGCTCCATAAGAATGAAGAGGTTACTAATACTGATGATATCATTGTTGATTGTGTTTAAAATTACAAATGCCCAGCAACGCAATTTGGCTTTCTACCTCGAAAAAGCTAAGATAACCAGTCCGCTGATTCAGAAAAATAAAAACGATACCAAAATCATTGAGCTCGATTTAAAACAAACCGAACGCATTCTAAAGAATCCGGAAATCAATCTGGAATCGAATGTTCTCTTTGCTCCAATAATTACACATACCAATAATACTAACCGCCTAGACATTACTTCCGCGGGTGCCGATAATTATTCCGGCTACGATTTAGGAATAACTAATGGCGGTCAGTATCAGGCTTTCGTATCGCTGAAGCAACCATTGCTTGGAAGCATGAATTACAAGGTTTATTCTCAAAAGTCGGATATTTCTCACAAACAAAATGAGAATTCAACCACTATGACCATACATGAAATGGAACAGTTGGTAGGGTATCAGTATATTCTTTGCCTGAAATCGAAAGCTCAATTAAAGAATGCTGAAATTGTACAAAAACAGCTTGATGAGCAGTTGAGCATCATGAAGAAACTGGTGGAGCAGGCTGTTTATAAACAATCGGACCTGATGCTGCTGCAAATCGAACGACAAAATCTGGAGCTCAGCAATAAATCATTCGAAGACGATTATAAAAATAACATGTATGATTTAAATCTGCTGTGCGGCATTAAAGATTCGGCCGAAGTAGACATTCAGGATCTAAACTTGCAACCAAAACCCGAAAGTTTTTCAGATTCACAGTTCCTGGCTTCGTATAAATTAGATAGTCTGGGTATTATTGCCGATCAATCTATTAGTGAACTAAAATATAAACCACAACTAAGCGCTTTTGCCAACGCAGGTTTGAATGCTGTCAACGTTCCGACCTTTAACCGGCTTGGATTTAGTGCCGGACTAACTTTCAGTCTGAACCTGTACGATGGCAACCAACGCAAACTGGAAAAAGAAAAATCAAGTGTGAATATCAATACACTTCAATTCGAAAAAAATCATTTTATAACCCAGCAGCAAATCAATAAAGATAAAATCAAGAGTCAGCTGAAATCACTCAATGAACGTCGATTGATACTCGAAAATCAACTATCTCAATATGATAAACTATACAAGGTATATGAGAATGAACTTTCGCAAGGGTTGGTATCGGTCATGGATTTTAAAAACCTGTTGAAAGATATTACAACTAAAAAGCAGGACTTTCTATTGCAAGAAATGGAAAAACAACTGTTGGTAAACTCATACAATTATTGGAACTACTAATAACTCCCCTAAATCTCCCAAGGGAGACTTTTCGGGACTAAAAATAGTATGCTTTATTCTAGAATTGAAAAAAGCTTACCACTAAGTACACAGAGTTACACAAAGTTTTGAACTTATGATATTCTCTGCTGCTAATAACATAAAAAACACCTGTGTTTTTATCTTGGTGTCTTTTATTTGAATTAAAGTCTTAGTGATTCTTAGTGCACTTAGTGGCTTAGTGGTTGCTCTTATTTCTTTTATTATCAATATAATGACATTTCATTTTATATAAACTCTATTAAATTAAATGAGTATACACAAATCAAACAAGTCCCCCTGGGAGGATTTAGGGGGCAATTATATGAAAAACATTTCAATCATTTTTTCAATATGCACGATAGCATTACTGCTGAATTCCTGTGCCAAAAAGGAAGCAAAGGAAGAAGAGCAAAAACCGGTAGTGAGTGTAAAAACTTCTCCGGTAACATTCGGCAGCATTGACAACAAACTTAGCTTTAATGGCAAGACCATTTATCTGAAAAAGAATCTGGTTGTTTCGCCTATTTCAGGATATGTGCGCAAGATATCGGTGAAATTTGGTGATGCTGTCAAAAAAGGACAATTGTTATTTGAGATACAAACCAAAGAAAACAAAGCGTTGGAAAATTCGAATTCCGGAAATATCGGATTAATCAAAGTATATGCGCCTTCACACGGTGTGATAAGTGCTTTAAGTATAACTGAAAACGGAGCCTATGTAGTAGAAGGATCAGCGCTATGCACCGTAGCCGAAAGCAATGACGTATTAGTCCAATTGAACTTACCTTTCGAGTATAATTCATTGGTAAAAACCGGAACAAAATGCACGCTGATATTAGACGAAAACAATAAATTTGACGGAACAGTTTCTCAAATTCTACCCACTGTGGACGAGGCCAACCAAACTCAGCAAATCCTGATTAAACCTCATACAAATAAGAAACTACCTGAAAATCTAAATCTCGCTGTAGAAATTTTGAAATCAAGACATAACAAAACTTGTTTAGTGCCTCGTAATGCCGTTATGACTAATGAAACGCAAACCGAGTTTTGGGTCATGAAAGTGGTTGATAATAAACTGGCCATAAAAGTTCCCATAAAAAAAGGAATTGAAAATGATGATACGGTTGAAGCATTATCATCAAGTTTAACAAGTACCGACATGGTTGTTAGCGAAGGTGGATATGGATTGAATGACAGTACGGTGGTAAAAGTGACTAAATAATATGGAAAAGATTTTTGTCCGTTTAAAAAGCCCGATAACAGTTATTTTATTACTTATTCTGATTGGTGGAGCTTTCTCTTATCAGAGTATGAAAACATCGCTGTTTCCAAACGTTACTTTTCCAAAAATCAAAATCATTGCTCAAAACGGAGAACAGCCGGTGGAGAAAATGATGGTGATGGTTACCAAGCCTCTGGAGAATGCCATTAAAGGAGTAGATAACCTGCATTTAATCCGCAGTACAACCAGCCTTGGAAGTTGTGAGATTTCGGCCTTTATGAACTGGGATTCGGATATTGACCTCGACAAACAACAGGTTGAATCACAGATTCAACAGATTAAAAACGATTTGCCGCCCGATGTTCAGATTACAGTGGCTAAAATGAATCCATCCATTCTGCCTGTTATGGGTTATTCTCTTCAATCGGAGACTAAAAATGCCATAGAGTTGAAAATGATTGCTCAATACACGGTTAAGCCTTATTTATCACGTGTTTTGGGAGTTGCTTCGGTTCAGGTTATTGGAGGAAAAGAAAAAGAATACCGCATTGTACTGGACGAACGAAAACTGAATGTATTGAAGATTAATCCGCTTGATATTCAAAAGATACTTCAATCAACCGATTTCATTAAATCTACCGGTTATACAGTAGATTATAACCGGTTATATCTGACTGTAACCGATGCTACGCTTAAAAATATTGAGCAACTTAACCAACTGGTTATTTTTGATAACGGAATTCGCAAGGTAAAGATCGGAGATGTTTCAACAGTTCAGATTGCAGAGCAAAATGAATACATCAAGATTAAAGCCGATGGAAAAAATGTACCATTGATTGCGGTGGTTAAACAACCAAAGAGTAACCTGATTGACGTTGCCAATCAGGTTTCGCAGAAAGTAGATGAAATAAATAAAATCTTACCCAAAGGTGTTGTTCTGAAGCCTTATTACAACCAGGCTGAATTTGTAAAAACCAGTATTCGCAGTATTATTGATGTACTTTGGATTGGGTTGGCACTAGCCATTCTTGTGGTCTTATTGTTCTTACGATCGCACAAAGCAGGTTCAGTACTGCTGGTAACCATTCCGATGACATTGGCGCTTACATTTATCAGCATGAAATTTATCGGTTTTGATTTTAATATCATGACCATTGGTGCTATTGCCGCTTCCATCGGACTTATTATCGATGATGCTATTATTGTAGTGGAACAAATTCACCGGACGCATGAAGAATTCCCCGATAAGTTTTGGGGAGCGTTGAACACTCCAACATGATAACAGATAACTTTGCAAAGAGAAATAGCGCATAAGAAACCTGTTATTTCTTGGAAGCCGCATTCCTTGGATAAGTCTGGTT
>JAATGT010000197.1 GCA_015654525.1 Bacteroidales bacterium | reverse complement strand
TTCCCCGTAGGGGATAAACAAGCTAAAATGTAAATGTCCTACGGACAATAAATATACATATATGTTTATTCTATGGATATATAAGTCCTACGGACTATCTTTTCAACGACTGATTCGCATTACTTCTATGTTTTACACGGCCGATTCGAAAATGGCGACCGTTATTCCTTCTTTTGATTTTTTTCTACTGATAAACTCTCCCGCTCTTCCTCCGGCAATAAATGCAGCCGGTTCGCAGACACCCGACACACCAACTTGCGATTTTACAAAGGCTGAAGATGTGAAATTCTGTTCAATCTTTTCTATTTCCGTAGTCTCTACAAATACTGCCGGCACTCCAAAATGAGCCGCAGCTGCAAGAATACCTTGCTCGTCACGCTTAATATCTATTGATGCCAATTGCCGAATGCTCATTTCGTTGATTGAATTCAATTGCAATTGCTCGGTGACAAAATCAATGATCTGTTGACCGGGAATGCCACGTTTACACCCTACTCCCACAGTGATATTTTGTGGTATGAGTTGTGCAAAAGGGACTTTATCCGCTAAATTAGTTCGATTACTCACCACTACTAACCCTTCTGCATCTATTTCATCGCAAGGATAATAACAGGGCAAGTTCAACAAACTATCATTTTTCCAGCCTACCTTCTGCCCATTCACCGTCATGGCGGTGAGTGTTTTTGCATCGTGCATGGATTCAATGATAAGTTGATGCTTTGGGGCAATCATATCTACCGAAGGCACGCCCTGCACATCCGAAGCAGTAGTGATGACTGCCGTGGCACCCATTGTTACGGCTATCTCACTTGCCACCCCATTGGCACCACCCAGATGTCCGGACAGCAGGCTGATGACAAACTGTCCCGCTTCATCGAGCACCACCACAGCCGGATCGACGGTTTTACCCACCAGATGCCGGGCAATACTGCGCACCACAATACCCGTGGCCATAACATACACCAAGGTTTTATGCCGATCGAAAAGTTGAGCCGTAAACGTGCTTAAGTCTGGCTCAATAGTTGTGCATTCCTCATCGTGCCATTTAGCTAATGTGTAAATCACCGAATCCGGAAATTGTACTTTTAGCTTTTTGGCCAATGCCAGCCCCTGCTGCGTGATGGCAATTATTCCCCACATGGTTTTTTCCCCTGTCGGTATTCGTGTGTAAATCCGGCATCGTACAACTTGGAATTGTTGTATTCCGTACCCAGAAAATCGCCAACCAGAATCATGGCCGTTTTTCGGATGCCGGCTTCCTTTACCTTCAGGGCAATGTCGTTGAGCGTTCCGCGCACCACACGTTGATCGGCCCAGGTGGCTTTTTCTATAACAGCTATAGGCGTTGAACTGCTATAATGTTTCGTCAATTGCTCCACCAGTTTCTCCATCATGTGTACCGACAAGAAAATGGCCATCGACGTTTTGTGCGAGGCCAACAGCTCTATCTGCTCCAGTTCGGGCACGGGTGTTCGCCCTTCGAAACGGGTACAAATGACGGTTTGCGAAATTTCGGGCACGGTAAATTCTTTGCACAACACCGATGCCGCAGCGGTAAACGAGCTTACGCCCGGTATCACTTCGTATCCGATTTGCAATTTGTCCAGTTCTTCTATCTGTTCACGGATAGAACCGTAGATAGAAGGGTCGCCTGTATGCACGCGAGCCACCGACAGTCCCTGCGCGCAGGCATTTTTCATTACCTCAATGATCTCCGGCAAATCCATTTCGGCACTGTTGTAAATCACAGCCTTGTTGCTACAATTAGCCAATACCTGCGGATTGACCAACGAGCCTGCATAAATAATCACATCAGCCCCGCCAATGGCTTTGTGCCCTTTGAGCGTAATCAGTTCCGGATCGCCGGGACCTGCACCGATAAAATAAACTTTTGATTCCATCATTCTGTTTTTGATACTATTACTGTTGTAAAATAAGGTATATCTCCTTTCAGATCCTCCACCTTGTACGAAACCGTCTGGGTTTCTTTTCCGGCATTGGTCACCATCACCATTTTCCGATCAGACCGGGCTTGCAAAGCATCGAACAGTCGCTTGCCATAGGCCGACACCTTCATGCACACAATGGTATGAACCGATTGCAGTTTTTCCCATGCTTCGGGGTTAAACTCTGAAATCACCGCCATGCTCTCGTCGCCTTTAACCAGTGGTTCATTCAGCAAATTGCTGATGGCCGAAAATGAATAAATGCCCGGGATGGACACAATGTCGATACCCTGATCTTTCATATTGTCGAGCAAATAAATATAGGTGCTGTACAACATCGGATCGCCCAGGGTAAGAAATGCCACGTTCAGTCCGGCATCAATCTTTTCGATAATGCGCAGGGCATTATCACGACGAATCTTGGCCTTAGCCTCTGCATCCCTGATCATGGGAAAGGTCAGCGTAAGCACTTCCACACCGGCTTTTAGATAAGGGCGAGCAATGTCGTGCGCCACGCTACCGGCTTCCCGCTTACTTTCGGGGACAGCCAGTACATCGATGTTAGACAATACCCTGACAGCTTTCAGCGTCAGTAATTCCGGATCGCCGGGCCCCACTCCTATTCCATAAAATTTTCCTTTCATGTGTTCATTATTGTTTTTATACCGTATCTAAGCAATTAGTCTCCAATATTTAATGATATATTTCCATCACATAGCACACATAGAAATAATGGGGGAGAAAAGACTTAGGTCACATAGTAAAAGTATCTGACGATACTTTTGCTTAGTCTGAAATTATCCCGGTACTCGGGATAATACTATGTGTTCTTAGTCTTATATCTTCTATTTAAAACTAGTGTGAACTATTGTGGTAAAAAACACATCAATAATAATTATCATTTACATATAAAGTAAAAAACAGGAAAATATGATCAGAGAATCAAAACCATATACATTCGACAGAGTAGTACGTATTCTTATCGGTTTGACGGTAATTATTCTACTCTTTTTTCTGGTGAAGCGCTTAAGTGATGTATTATTGCCGTTTCTTATAGCCTGGCTTTTGGCTTATATCTTACAGCCTTTTGTTGTGTTTTTTCAGTATAAATTAAAGTTTAAAAGTCGGCTGCTGTCGGTTATTGCTACGCTTCTTTTATTCTTTGGAGCACTGACGGGAATAATCTGGCTTTTGGTTCCTATAGTAAGTGTGGAAATTCAAAAGCTGTCTTTGTTAGCTGTTTCGTATAGTCAGAAACTGGACGTCAATTCCTTTTTGCCCGTGGCTTGGCAGCGTCAGATTCAGCATTATCTTTCGCACCTCAACTTTCAGACTATCTGGAATGACCAAACCATCATGGATGCAATCAAAAGACTTGCTCCTCAGGTGTGGGATCTCATCAACGGCTCATTAGACTTTGTTCTCGGATTTGCTGTTGTTATTGTGATTTTTCTGTATTTGGTATTTATCATGCTGGACTACGAGAAAATATCAAAAGATTGGTTTACAATCATCCCTCCCAAATATAAACCGTTGATAACTGAAATAATTTACGATCTTGAATCAGGAATGAATCGTTATTTCAGAGGTCAGGCCTTGATTGCTTTAATTGTAGGTGTACTCTTTGCCATTGGATTTAGCATTGTGGGTTTACCGCTTGCCATTATCATGGGCTTGCTTATCGGACTGCTCACCATGGTTCCTTACCTGAAAGCCATTGCCGTTATTCCTTGCTTGGTTTTGGGTTTATTGCAATCAATGGAAACAGGACAGAGTTATGGCTCTGTTCTCCTGGGTATTGCTATTGTATTTGTTATCATTCAGTCGTTCGAAGATATGTTTCTTACCCCTAAAATAATGGGAAAAGTAACCGGCTTAAATCCGGCAGTGATTCTGCTTTCATTGTCGGTGTGGGGTTCGCTTATGGGTGTGGTGGGAATGATTATTGCTCTACCTCTGACTACCCTTATGATTTCCTATTATAAACGTTTTGTGCTGCATGGTGGTTTGAGCGAAGAAGCTGCTCAATCGGAAGTAACTACAGAGAAGTCAGTCGAATAATAATAAACAACTATTCCAACGTTCTGAACGTTGGAATAGTTGTTTAAATTACTTGTTCTCAATCTTAATATCCCTGATCATTAGTTGGATGGATATGTTTCCGTTGAATGAGTTTTCTTCAACCGTATAGCAAATATCAAGCGGATTCAATGCCTTCAGATGATCGTTATACTCATGCATCCGGAAGGCAATGCCATTCATTACATTCTCCGAACTAGAGTCGACCAGTTCGAGCTTTAAATGCTCCTGCTCTTTTCCAACCAGTCGGCTAGTCCCATAATCGAATACCTTTTTAGATACAAATATCGGTTTCATATTGCCGGGTCCAAATGGACCGAACTGTTTCAGCACCCGAAAGAACTTAGGAGTTATATCTTTAAATTCTAGTACGGCATCAATCTCAATTTGCGGGTAGGTCTGTTCCTCCAGAATGTTTTCAGCCACAAACTTTTCAAAGCGCTCGGTGAATGCCGGAATGTTTTCTTCCTTCATGGACAGGCCGGCTGCGTACATGTGTCCGCCAAAATTTTCCAGTAAATCGCGACAGGAATCAATGGCTTTGTAAATGTCGAAGCCGGAAACCGACCGGGCCGATCCCGAAGCCAACCCGTTTGAATTAGTCAGAACAATGCTGGGTTTGTAATATTCTTCGGATAAACGCGATGCAACAATTCCAATAACACCTTTATGCCAGTCTGGTTTATGAACAACTATGGATTTCCGGTCGATATAACGTTTGTCGGCTGCAATTAATGCAATAGCCTCGTCGGTGATGTTTTTGTCCAGGTCTTTTCGGTCGTTGTTGTATTCGTTGATCGTATCGCTTTTTTCTTTGGCAAATACGTGATCGCTCGAAACCAGCAGTTCTACGACTTCAGATGCCTGTTTCATTCTTCCTGAAGCATTGATTCGTGGTCCGATTTTAAATACAATATCGCTGATAGTTATTTCTTTATCCAATAATCCGCAGACTTCAAGAATCCCTTTTAGTCCTACGCTGGGATTTGAATTGATTTGTTTCAATCCATAAAATGCCAAAATTCGGTTTTCGCCGGTAATGGGCACAATATCCGAAGCGATGCTCAGTGCAAGCAGGTCGAGTAGGGGTGTGAGTTGTGAGAAACCAATGTTGTTTGTAATGGCAAAGGCCTGCATCAATTTGAATCCGACTCCACATCCCGAAAGATGTTTGTACGGGTAGTTGCAATCGTCCCGCTTAGGATCGAGTACCGCCACTGCCGGAGGTAAAACGTCATCCGGAGTATGGTGATCGCAGATAATAAAGTCGACCCCCAGGCTCGCGGCGTATTTTACTTTTTCGATAGCTTTTATACCACAGTCAAGTGCTATAACCAGTTTGAAATCTTGTGCTTTGGCAAAATCAATGCCTTGGATAGAGATGCCATACCCTTCGTTGTAACGATCGGGTATGTAGAAATCGATATTCGAATAGAACTGCTTCAAAAATTTATAAACGAGCGCCACAGACGTTGTTCCGTCTACATCATAATCGCCGTAAACGAGAATTTTCTCGTTGTGTTTCATGGCCTTAGTCAGACGTTTAACGGCGTTGTCCATGTCGGCCATTAAAAACGGATCATGCAAATTGCTTAGGTCGGGACGAAAGAAACTGCGTGCATCCTCAAAAGTCAGAATGTCTCGCTGAACTAATAATTGTGCGAGCAAGGGGCTTATGCTCAGTTCTTCTGCTAATTTTTTTTGTGTTTCACGTTGTTGTTCTGTAAGAGTTCTGTAAATCCAGGTGTTTATCATTGTGTACTTTTTTTTCACTAAGAAGTGAAGAGAATCATCTCTTCAGGGAAGGATTAGTCTGTTATTTGTCTGAATTTTAAAGGCAGACCCGGCGAAATTGTATAACATTCCTGCTCCAATGCTGTAAAAGTACAGATTTTTTTTGAAGCAGCAAAAGCGCATTTTTGATTGATGGATGAAAGTTAGGTTGGAAATTTGTCAGTGCTAGAAATATAAATTATTACTTTTGTGTCCGAAAAGTGTTGTTGAAAGTAAGAAATGCGCTTATTTGCTGTTGACATATTTTTTATATGTTTATATAAATTGATTCCAAAAATCATAATTCAGATCCCTGTTTGATATGCAAAATGATATAAATAAAGCATTGGAAGTGCTTAAAGCCGGTGGAGTGATTCTTTACCCTACTGATACTGTGTGGAGTCTGGGCTGCGATGCAACCAATGAAAAAGCCGTGCAACGGATTTTGGGAATAAGAAAGTCTACGAATCTCAGCGATATCTTTGCATTGGTAGGTAATTCGGGTCGGTTGCAGTCGTATGTTGATCAGATGCCTGATATAGCCTGGGATTTGGTTGAGATGGCGGAAAAGCCTTTGACCATTATTTATCCGGGAGCCCGGAACCTGGCCCGAAATCTTATTGCCAAAGACAAATCGGTAGGTCTGAGAGTTACGACTGAAGATTTTTCGAAGAAACTTTGTGCCCAATTTCGAAGACCCATTGTTTCTGCTCCGGCAAATATTGTTGTTGAATCAGGTTCGTATAATTATAGTCAGATTTCTGAGGAGATCAAATTGGCTGTGGATTATATTGTGAATTTCAGACAAGACGAACTTTCTCAACCAAAACCGGCTTCTGTTATTAAATTGGGTAAAGGCAGCGTTTTTCAATTAATACGAGAGTAAATTTCCATAGATGGATAAAAATAAATTAATATTCAGATACTTGTTTGCCGATATGCTGGCTTCGCTTATTGTGTGGGCGTTTTTTGTCGCATTTCGGATAATTATTAATGATGTTCAGATTTTTGAAGGCATTCGATTTCTGATTCCTAATTACGATTATCTTGCCAGTCTGGTTTGTTTCCCGTTTTACTGCCTGTTTATACATTATATCTGTGGGTATTATCTGAACCCGATCAAAAAATCGCAGGTGACAGAGGTGTTTTCCACCTTTGTGTCCACAGGCATTATCTCGCTGTCTATTTTCCTGGTGCGTATGTTTCGGGATGTAGCGGTATCGCTCGAGTATTTTTATTTTTCGTTGATCGTATTGTTTATTTTGTTGTTTATCTTCACCTTCACATTTCGTACTTATATCTCGTCGCAGGTTCGTCGCAATTATAAGCAGAAGAAGTGGACTATTAATACAATTATAATCGGAACCGGAACTAATGCATTGCGCATTGCGGCCGAATTTGAGAAATACGCACATCAAAATACCTTGATTGGATTTATTTCTATTGATAAACGTGCGGTAGTGCCGCCCCAGCAGGTACTGGGCACAATGAATCAGCTTCCTTCTATTATTGAAAAATACAATATTGAAGAAGCAGTTGTAGCTCTTGATAATGCCGACGAATATCAATTGTTTTCGATCATAAACTCATTGTATAAGTTCAATATCGATATTCAGTTTACACCTCGCTTGTACGAAATACTGACGGGTAGTGCCCGGATAAACCGTCTTGAAATAAGCCCGCTGGTCAGTATTACAGATTCTTCCATGGCAGACTGGCAGGCAAGCGTAAAGCGTTTTTCGGACATTATTATTTCATTAATCACCTTAGTGGCGCTCTCTCCGTTCCTATGCTATTTTATAATTCGGATAAAACGGGGGTCTAAAGGGCCGGCTTTTTATAAGCAGGAAAGAATAGGCCGCTATGGAAAACCCTTTGAAATATTGAAATTCCGAACGATGTATCTCGATTCGGAGAAAGGAGTACCAAGTCTGAGTAGTGCTGACGATGACCGGATAACAGCTGTAGGGCGCACGCTTCGGAAATTTCGTATTGATGAAATCCCTCAGTTTTGGAATATCTTAAAAGGCGACATGAGCCTGGTAGGACCGCGACCGGAAAGGCGTTATTACATAAATCAAATCATCGAGGAGGCACCCTATTACTGCTTGCTGTACAAAATAAGGCCCGGGTTAACATCCTGGGGCCCGATCAAAATCGGATATTCGGATACGGTGGACAAAATGATTGAACGCCTGAATTATGATATTATTTATCTGGATAATATGTCTCTTTTTACCGATGTGAAAATTCTGATGTATACCCTTGAAATTATATTTAAAGGAAAAGGAGTTTAAGGAGTTACAAGTGAACAGTTACAAGATTGTAAACCGGCACTTTGTTTTCTGAAAACAGATCATTAAATATTATTTCTTATTTAATACTTACAAACCGTTAAACTGTTGAGCCTGCGGTTTGTCCCGATCATTATCACCCCTCACTTTTGCAACCTAAATGCTGAAGCTTTTTATAGAAATCAGCACCTCGAAATTAAGCATAATCATCAACGATTCATTTTTATGTTTTACAACATAAAGGATTGATTATTTGCTTTAAACTGTTTGAGAAATAAACATAATTTGATATATTTGTCAGCAAATTTACGTGCATATGTATAGCCGTAAATTTGCATACGTGTATAAATATATTTCCATACGTGTGGAAATTTAGCCGGACACGTATGGAAGTTTAGCCAGATACCTGTGCAAATAAATACTCTCATTTTTCGGTTTATATTTAAGGGCTTTTTTAGCTCGTCTCGTACTAAAAAATGAGATTTTTGTATAACCAGTTTCAGTTTTAAAAGGAAGGGCTGAAACATAAAAATGCATTATT
>JAATGT010000021.1 GCA_015654525.1 Bacteroidales bacterium | reverse complement strand
GTTAATTGTTTTCAACAACTCATTCAACTCTTCATTTTCGATAGTAGTTGGATACTGAGAATCAACGCGTTCAAGAAAATCAGCCAGTACATTCATATAATTCATAAATGCCTCATAAGCGGATTCATAATGAGTTCCGTAAGGATCTTTATGACTCATATAACGGAAATGATCAGTCGATTGCAAAATCAGCCAGTCAAGTAAAAGTGGTTTATCCGTACACATCCGAACCCGTTCGCCCACAGCATACAGTTTATTCAAGGCTTCCTGTTGTAAATCATTTCCAGTCCAAGGTGTCAGATCCTTATCATTTCCGACCCAACTTATTGGATATGGAACAGATAATGGTCCTGCCGATTCACTTTTTTTACTAAGTTCTGAAGGCAGCACAAAATTCATTTGTTGCTCCATCGCATAGTATGGAAGAGCCTTCAAAAACTCAAAAATACCGGTATAAGCAGGCTGAGTTATGCCAAACACTTCATAACCCATACCCAAATTGATTACCTGTTCCTCTTCCGGCAAAGCGGCAATTCGATTGATAAAACCATCAGCAGTTAATGATGTAGCGGAAAAGCGAAAAGCAATATCATCGCTTAATTTTTGGTTCCGGACTAATAATTTTACTTTTGGAATATACGAATGATTGTAAACATAATTGGGACTTTTCCACCCCAAAATGTGTTTTGCTTCATCAGTTAACATTGTTTTATATCCCATTTTTGAAACCAACTCACCAATTTCATCAGAATAAATCAATTCGGCATTAAATAAAGCAGTAGGACGCTTTCCAAACAATGCTTCAATTTTAGCCGCATGCATTTTAACCTGACGTTCAAATTCACTTGCATCATAAACAGACGAAAGCGAATGTCCATAAGGCTCCGCTAAAAACTCGACACTACCTGTCTTCGACAATTCTTTAAAACTATCAATTACTTCCGGAGCATATTGCTCTAATTGTTCTAGCGTTATTCCAGAAATGGAAAAAGCACAGCGGAATTTTCCATTTGAACTGCGAATCATTTCAGCAATAGTTCGATTTGCATTTAAATAAGACTGCTCCACCACATTACGAATGCGATCTCCTGTCTGAAAATCGTCATAGTAATAATGATCTTTACCTATTTCAAAAAAACGATAACGTTTCAACCGAAATGGAAGATGTATTTGAAAATAAAAACAAATGTTTCTCATATACTATAAATATTTGCCCGGCGGCGATATTAACTTTCTATTTTTTATACCAGCAAATTAAAGATTACATAACACTTTCATAAATTTTACGCACCTTCAGTCCGGCATCAGACCAACTGATATTATTCACTTCTTCTCTTCCTAATTCTTTAAGGCTTTTGTACATAGCCGGATTTTTCACGATGGCATAAATAGCATCAGCCATCGCATCAATGTCCCAGTAATCGGTTTTTATTGCATGAGTCAGGATTTCAGCACATCCTGATTGTTTAGATATAATCGATGGTGTTCCGACTTGCATAGCTTCCAAAGGTGAAATTCCGAAAGGTTCGGAAACCGAAGGCATTATATAGACATCACTTTCAGCCAGCATTTCGTGCACTTGTTTACCTTTAAGAAATCCTGTAAAATGAAATCGGTCTGCAATTCCACGTTTGGCAGTCAGGTCTATCATTGCATTCATCATATCGCCACTACCAGCCATTACAAAACGGACTCCACTTGTTTTTTGGAGTACCTTATAAGCGGCTTCAACAAAATATTCAGGTCCTTTCTGCATCGTAATTCGTCCCAAAAAAGTAACCACTTTATCTTTGCGAGCACTCTTAATATAAGAGTTTACATTAGGAAGTGGTTCCACAGCATTATGCACTGTAGTTACTTTCCGCGGATCCTGATGATATTTCTCAATAACAATTTTCTGTGTCAAGTTGCTTACAGTCATGATATGATCGGCCATATCCATACCTCGTTTTTCAATTCCATAAACAATTGGATTCACCTGTCCCCGACTACGATCAAAATCCGTAGCATGAACATGGATTACCAGTGGCTTTCCGCTTATTTGTTTTGCAAAAACTCCTGCTGGATAAGTTAGCCAATCGTGAGAGTGAATAATATCAAAATCAAGCTGATGTGCGAGTACACTTGCAACAGCCTCGTAATTGGAGATCTCTTCAATCAGATTATCCGGATAGCGTCCTGAAAAATTTATACAGCCTAAATCATTCGTAAAAATCCGTTGGTAATCATATTTAATACCATTTCGAAGCCTGAAATATTCATCCGGATGCATCATGGAACCAATACGATCATTTACATAATTCCAATCATTCTCTTTCCACACCACAGGGACATTGCAGGCACCGATTATTTTCAGAAAGCTCTGATCTTCGTCGCCATGAGGTTTCGGAATCACAAAGGTTATTTCCATATCATTTTGCAACGACATTCCTTTCGTCAATCCGTAGCTTGCCGTTCCTAGTCCCCCCAGAATATGAGGTGGAAATTCCCAACCAAACATTAATGCCTTCATGTATATTATTCGTTTTCGTATTTTTTCAATAAATCCAAGACTCTCAAAATTTCAGCGACACTCATAGCAAATGACATTCCTCCATGTCCTTTAAAAGGAGGATTACCATCAAATAACTCGGGAATCGTTCCAACACAAAGCTCAGTCATCTCAGCTTCAAAGCCAACCAACATTCTCTCTAAAAAAGATTTTCCACTTTGTTTGTAGACTTTCAGATAAGCCATAGCAAATGCACCAAAAGTACATGGCCAAACAGGTCCATTATGATAATTCCGGTCTCGTTCTAACTGCCCACCGATATAGCTAGGTCTGTAAAAACCACTTTTAGGGCTTAAAGATCTTAATCCTTTTGGAGTCAGTAACTCTTTGGTAGTTATGTCCAAAACAGATTTTTGTTGTTGTTTGTTCAGAGGCGAAAAAGGCAATGCCACAGCTAAAATCATATTAGGGCGAACTTCCCAATCATTATAGCTTCCATCCACAAAGTCATACAAATAAGTTCCGTTCCAAAAGGTAGTGATAAAAGCTTCGCGCGCTATTTCTCCTTGATAATCGAGTAAATCGGCAGTATGTTCATTTCCTTTTTCTCGTGCAAGCTGCGACGTAAATTTAAGAGCATTATACCACAACGCATTAATTTCAACGACATATCCGGTTCTCGGAGTAATCGGGCGTCCATTTTCCATAGCATTCATCCATGTCGCCGGTTTTTCTGTCCCGTTGACATAAACCAGTCCATTATTATGCAAAAATAAATTAGGATGATTCTGCTTTCTGATAAATGATATAATGTTGGATGCTAATTCTTCGTATCGATTCGCGGCTTCTTTTAATGATCTATTAACCGCAAATTGCTGAATGGCCCATATAAACCAAAGCAACACATCCGGATCATCAATAGCCTGAAGTTTAAAACCACTTCGTTCACCATCCATAAATCGTTGCAATTCGGGGATTGCTGTTTCCATAATCGTATCGAAATAATCCATCCGATCAATGGTCAACGTACAGCCCGGCAATGAAACAAACTGATCTCGCGCACGAGCCCCATACCAAGGATAACCGGCTAACAAATATGTTTTATCACCTTCCCGTTTATAAAATTGCTGAGCTGAATTCTTCAGACAGGTAAACATATCAACCCGATGATTTCTTCGGGTTAATTCAGTGTCCCAAAGTATTTTTAGTTTTCGCGGTGAAACCTCGGAAATGCCGGCTGAAAAGATAATAGATTCGCCTTTCTTTAGCGGCATCTCAAAATAACCGGGCACTAAAAGATCTTCCTTGTAATCATAACCTCGCTCTTGCTCTTTGTAATATTCAATATTTTTGTACCAATCGGGCTGATGGTCGTAGACTACTTTTTTTGAAAACTGCATGTGCAGACACGGATATTTTTGATACATACACATCTTAATACCATCCTGAACTTCGGTGTATAATGTATTGGCCTGATCGTTCTGGTGCGTTAGCTCATTCACACTCCGGAAGGCCAAAAACGGCTTAAATCGCAAAGTGGTAGGTGAGTGCGCTTCTAGTAAGCTATACTTTATCAGAACTCTTGGTTCAAAGGACACCAGCATTCGTTCTTTCGACAAAACAACACCTCCAACGCGATATATGGTGCGCGATATAACTTCGCAGTCGAACTGACGTATATATTTATGTCCATTCGGGCTAAAGTTACTGCCTTCATATTTATGAATTCCCAGATTAAACTCAGCCCCATGCTGAATAACCGTTTCGTCGAGCGACGAGAGTAATACATGGTTATAATTGTCGATTTCCGGAATTGGAATTACAAGTTGCCCATGATATTTTCGCGTATTACAATCGATCAGAGTAGTACTGTTATATGTTCCTGCCCGATTTGTTCGAATCATCTCTTTCGACAGAGATTTTTCGAGATTAATCAACAAGGTTTTATCAAAATTGAGGTAACTCATAAATATAAACTAAAAAAATGATATCGTTTTCTCCGAAAAATGATGCACTAGGAAAAAACGAAATCCCATCAACCATTAATAACTATTTTTCGATCTTATCGACCGCAATATATAAATTATTTTCGAAATATAAAAGGGCTCTTTTTATTAAATTTATAGTTACATAAATAGTCCGATAAATTCTCAATTATAATGGATTGATTTATTCAACTTTGTCTTAAGTATGTCAACAATCCTTTTTACCTCCAGCACCTTTTAGCTTGTTTATATACTTTTACTGGCTTTTTCACGTTAACTTCATAAAGAAATTGTAATTTTGTGTCGAAATGATAAATCTACGAAATGTCTGACGAACACAATAACTCTGCGGATAAACGACAATTTATAAATGCCATTTTTATTCCTGTCATAATCGGAATATTGATGGTTTTGAGTTTTCTGTTAGAGAAAGGAATGGACTGGGATTTTCACACCGCCGGCATATATCCACGTCGGATTAGAAGTCTTTGGGGTATATTAACGTTGATCTTTGTACATGCAGATTGGGGACATCTGACCAACAACCTGATTTCATTCATCTTGCTGGGAAGTTTCCTGTACTATTTTTACATGCAGATAGCTACAAAGGTTTTAGTCATTTCATATTTGATAAGTGGACTCATTTTATGGATTATTGGTAGAGATAGCTGGCATATTGGAGCAAGCGGATTGATTTATTCTATTGCTTTCTTTTTGTTTTTTAGTGGAATAATAAGGAAACATACGCCACTTATTGCATTATCTCTTGTCGTGGCTTTTATTTATGGAAGTATGATTTGGCATATTTTTCCATGGAAAGCACAAGACCCTATTTCGTGGGAAGGACATCTGGCGGGAGGAATAGTGGGTTCTGCTTTATCTATATTTTATCGAAAAGATGGACCACAAAAACCAATAAATCAATGGGATGAAGAAGAAGATGAATCACCTGATTCACTCGCATATTTAGACGATGCCTTTGAAAAAGAGCAGGATTAGCAAACATACTTTCTAAACTAATAGCTTTACAAAAAAATATGGAAGACAACAGTTCTAAAGAAATTAACCTACTACAACTTCTCAAATTATTATTTGCGTGGATAGAGAAGTGCATAAAGACCGTAGTTCGATTTTTCGGACATCTGATTCAGTTAACTTACAAATTCAGGTGGATTACTATTATCTTAGTTATTAGTGGGGGATCTGTAGGTTTATATCTTTCTCGTCCAACGGCTAAGATTTATAAAGCAGAAGCTATGGCTATGCTCTACGGAAGTGAAGTACAGACAGTGAAAGAAATTTGTAAACAATTGGAAAACTCAGTAACTTCAAACAATCTTTATTCTTTATCGGCTAAACTTTCATTGCCGGATAGCATCACAAAAAACATTGTAGAATTTCATGCTTTTTATGCTATCACTTATCACAAAGACTCTGTGGCAGAAAGAATTGATTTTAAAGAGAGCCATCCTATATCTGACACCATAAATGTAAAAATGAAGGATAGACTTTATTTTCAGGTGCTAACTAAAAATATCGCTCAACTACAGAAAGTACAAGATGCCTTACTCAATTACCTGAACAATAACACTGCAATAAGAACCGAATATATCAATAAGCGAAATGAGTCATTACAAAAAATTAAAATCTGCGACGATGAAATTAAGCGTATTGATAGCTTGGCAAAAATATCCTACTTCAAAGATCCTCAGCAACAATTAAAATTAGAGAAGAACAACCTGTTGATAGGCGAGCAGAAAAAACAATTATTTTATGATGATTTACTACTCTTGCTAAAAACAAAGTCTAAAGAAGAATCTAAACTAGCGTATTTCAAACAACCGGTAGTTCTACCCGCCGGATTTGCCCCTAATCCGCTAGCACTAAACGGAACTTTGAAATATAGTGCAATTGGTCTGTTGATCGGTTATTTAGTTGCAGTGCTTGCATCCTTTTTGCTCGAACACCGGAAAGCAATAGTCAGATACCTTGAAGGAAAATAACAGCCTAACTCAGATAAACTGCTATAAAGAGATCATCCGTATTATTTGCTCACGCAATTTCATAGCAACAACTAGTTTGGGTGACTTTATTTGTTTTAAAAATTCATACCTGAGATTGACCAAATACTTTCTGGCCCAACTATACCAGGTAAAAGCACATTTGAGTAAAGGATATTGAATAAAAAGAAAGAGCAAATCCTTCCACAAGGGAAGATCTGTCAGATAGAAAAACAGTACTGATTGCAATATATAAAAGACAGGAAAAGTTATCAGGCCCAATGCATACTGTATGGAACTTATAAAACCTGTAAATTCAGGTTTGATTATGTATTTGCGAATAAATACAGGAATAAAAAAAGGAAGGAAGTTTAATAAAAAGCCTGCCGCAAAAAGAGGACTAGTGATCAATAAAAGTGCGCACTCTCCAATTAAAGCGTATATCGTCCATTGGATGTCATCCAGCACCCTACTTTTGATATTTATCTTTTTTAGTGTAGCCGTATATTCCAAACATAGTTTTTCTAATCTCTGCATTTCTTCAGGCGCATTCTTTTCCATGTTCACCAGTCGTTCCGCAATTTTCTGACGGGCTACAAAGCGGGAAACAGTAATATCGGGCAAATGTAATTCCTCTAGTACGGCTCTATTAGCTAGCTCCAAAACCATTTCAAAGCAATCGTAATATTTTTCCGAAGCCAGATCGAGCGATAAGTGTCTCAGCTCGTTACGCAGCCTGTCACGGATTTCATTTGTCACATCTACCGCATTATCGGCATAAGCATTCATGTACTCCGAAACCTCTATAGGCTCACCAATATTAATAATGATATGCTTATTCGCTTTTACAATGCTTCCGTAGTCAATTCCCACCGGGATAATTTTCACTCCCGGCTCCGATCCGTACTTTTGCTGCGCTGCAAAAGCAATTCGGAAAATACCTTTGACAAGTGGTCGTAGTCTTCGCTCTATTTCCTGATTGCCTTCGGGCATGATACCTAATGCTTTGTTGTTATCGAGCACTTCAACGCATTGATCGAACACCTCATTATTCCGACCCAGATTTTCCATACCGTCGCGCATCCGGAAAGCTGGCAAAATCTTGGCAAATTGCAGGTATTTGGCAACTGTCTTATTTTGGAACAGATCTGCTCTGGCCAGAAAAATAACAGCCATATTTTTAGGAGCTATGGCATGAACAGCTAAAGCATCCATTAAGGCATTGGTATGGTTCGGAGCAAAAATAAGCGGTCCCTGAGCAGGTATATTTTCTTTTCCGACAACAACATAAGCGCTATAAAAACGCTTAAAGCAAAAAACCATATAATTCTTCACCAATCGGAA
This sequence comes from Bacteroidales bacterium, assembly GCA_015654525.1. Lineage (GTDB taxonomy): Bacteria > Bacteroidota > Bacteroidia > Bacteroidales > Paludibacteraceae > Paludibacter. The sequence continues at coordinate 3,635 of JAATGT010000021.1, read as the reverse complement.
CGAGAACGTAAAATCGTAAATTTTCGACATAAGCGTTTACAATAAAAGTGGACGTTTACCAGTTGCCTGTAAATAGATAGTGTATAAATGCAACGTGCTCATAAAACGAATAAAATGCAACAGAACAAACTTCGTCATTTATCAGAAGCCCGGACATCCGATATGAACATTGCCTTTCAGAACGCAAATATATAAAATTATTATTGTAGAACCCACTCTTTTCGGCATGCAGAACCAGCATTTTAAAGAAAGATGAAATTTTGTTACTTTTGTGCACTTATCTGTAATGTCGTTTTACCTCCAAATAGTTTAGCAAGATGAAAAAAACAGTATTTCTGATTCTGATTACACTCGTCCTCACAACCGGATCATGCGCCGGGAAAAAAGTGCAAGGCACCGTCGTTTGCCTCGAAACCTCGTATGGGAAAATCAAAGTAAAATTATATCCTGAAACAGTAAAACATCGGGAAAACTTTTTAAAGTTGGTGAATCAGGGCTTTTACAATGGGGTCTTGTTCCATCGCGTTATTGTCGATTTTATGATACAGGCAGGCGATCCGGCTTCAAAAAAAGCGACTAAAGACGCCATGCTTGGTTCGGGTGATGTAGGGTATACCGTACCAGCTGAGTTTATTTACCCTCAATACTATCACAAGCACGGAGCTTTGGCTGCTGCCCGCGAAGGCGATGATGTAAACCCCAAGAAAGCTTCTTCAGGCTGTCAGTTTTACATTGTACAAGGCAAAACATTCACTGACGAACAGCTAGACAGCATCGAAAAAAGTAAAGAACAAAAACAGGAAGCAAGACTTTTTCAGGACATCTTAAGTACAAGACAGGATGAAGTCAAAAAATATAAGGCAGAGCGGAGTCAGGCTAAGTTAGATGCATTGCGCGACACTATTTTAGTGCAGGTTCATGCAAACATGAAGAAGCATCCGACCTATAAACTTAGCCCACAACAACGTGCCGATTATAAAACGATAGGAGGAACTCCCCATTTGGATGGTAACTACACCGTTTTTGGTGAAGTTATAGAAGGAATGGACATCGTGGAAATGATATCAAAAACTAAAACAGGAGCCAACGACCGCCCGGTAGAAGACATTAAAGTAATCAAAGCCGAAGTGTTGAAATAGTTTGCTGCTCATCAATCTAACTGTAGTTCCATCTCTAAAAAACATTGGGTTTCTGCCTATCTGAATTCTGAATATTTCGACATCACAACAAGCAGTCAATCCGCAAAACAAACAAATATATCAAAATAAAATATAAAATGAACGCCAGTTTAATCGATTAAACTTATATTTGTGCCATTAATTTTTGTTCAACTACGAAAAAGCACATTTACGTTCATGAAAAAGAATGTATCCTTAAAAGACATCGCAGAACAGGTTGGAGTTTCAACAGCCTTAGTTTCGTATGTATTGAACAATAAGTTAAAAGATAGAATAAACAAGGATGTCGCTGCTAAAATAAAACAAGTAGCCGAAGACCTGAACTATCGTCCCAATCAAATTGCACGAAGCCTGAAAGTACAAAAGACTTTCACCCTTGGCTTAATTGTAGCAGACATTTCCAATCCCTTTTCTTCTCAGATTGCACGTATTATCGAAGATGAAGCTAAAAATTACGGTTATTCGGTAATCTTTGGCAGCTCTGATGAAAGTGCAAAAAAAACCGGAGATCTTATTAAACTATTCCTTGACCGCCAGGTGGATGGTCTGATCGTCTCTTTACCTGAACATACCGAGGAACAGCTGCGGTATTTAAAGAAATCGGATGTACCCTTTGTGCTTATTGACCGCTACTACCCGACTATTCCGACAAACTCTGTTTCCATAAACAACTATGCCGCTTCGCAAAAAGCCGTTCAACACCTACTGGATAATGGTCGGAAACGCATCGGTATTGTGGCCTACAAAACCGCACTATTTCATCTGAACGAACGTATCAGAGGAGCGGTAGACTTATTAGCTGGCAATGCATCAATTGGCATGGTCGGAATTCATTCCATCAATCAGGATGTTATTGCTGCCATTAACAGTTTCCTAGCAGACCCGCAGCCTGTGGACTCGATTTTTTTCACATCAAACTTACTTGCTATTTCCGGATTAAAATACATCAACAGTCTGGGTATAAAAATTCCGGATCAACTAGCTATTGTGGGCTTTGACGAAACGGATGCCTTTGATCTGTTTTATGCTCCGGTAAGTTTTATGAAACAGCCTTTGGTTGAATTGGGCTGTGAGTCCTTAAAACTATTGTTCAACAGTATTGAGAATAGAGAAAGCATCGCATCAATTGAACTTGAAGCCGAACTGGTAGTAAAAAGCTCTTCCATTATAAAGAAATAATTTTTTTAGCACATTGTTTAAACGATTAAACACCCGAAGAAGAAGAAGAAGAAGAAGAAGAAGAAGAAGAATTCAAAAAGCATAATCAACAAAAAAATCCGAGAAACATGAACACAACAAATGAACAAAAGAAAACAGTAGTTTGCTACGGCGAAGTACTGTGGGATATCTTCCCAACACAAACAAAACCCGGTGGAGCACCCATGAATGTGGCTTATCATTTACGCAAACTGGGCATTGACAGCCGCATGATTAGTCGCGTAGGAAATGATGAATCCGGCAAGAAATTATTGAAACTACTTACCGAATGGAATATTCCCACTGAAAACTGTCAGGTAGACGAGACCTATGAAACCGGGAAAGTGATAGCTACCGTATTGCCCGGAAACGAGATGAGTTATTCCATCCATGCTCCGGTTGCCTGGGATTACATCACCCCTGAAACCGAAAATAACAGGCTGCTAAGCAATGCTGATGTCTTTGTATTCGGTAGTTTGGTAACCCGCAACGAGACATCGCGCGAAACGCTGTACCAACTAATTGAAAAGGCAAAGTTTAATGTATTCGATATTAACCTACGCCAGCCTCATTATTCACCTGAAATAATAGAATACCTGCTTGGTAAATGTAATTTATTGAAGCTAAACGAATCGGAACTGGAAATAATCATTACATGGTTTGCAAACGAGACCATGGAAGAGCAGCCGGCCGTCCGGTTCTTGCAAGACAAGTTCCATATTGACGAAGTGATCGTTACGAAAGGCGGCGAAGGTGCCAGCTATTACACAAAAACGGCGAGCTATTCATTTCCGGCTTTCATAGTTACAGTGGCAGATACCTGTGGAAGCGGCGATTCATTTCTGGCTGCATTTCTGGCTAAGAAACTGGAGAACCAATCGCCTGAAACCAGTATGATTTATGCCACCGGACTCGGAGCATTTGTTGCTTCGCACGAAGGTGCGTGTCCGGCTTACGATATACCAACACTTGAAGCATATATTTACCAAAAACAAATTATATAAAAAACCATCCAAATCTAATGTATCATGCAAGCAACAAATTTAATCAACGAAAACTCGCCTAATACAGGCATAACAGCCGCTGGCGGCTCACACAAAACAACCAGTTATGTACTCCCATTAATCCTCATTGTCAGTCTATTCTTTATGTGGGGAATGGGTGCCAGTATTAACGACATATTAATTCAGCAGTTTAAAAAATCATTTGTGCTCACCGACTTTCAGTCGGGGCTGGTGCAATCGGCATTTTACTTAGGCT
>JAATGT010000143.1 GCA_015654525.1 Bacteroidales bacterium | reverse complement strand
CCTTTTCGAAGTCTGATTTTTCAAAAGAATCCACATCGTAAATAATCACACCGCCCTTTTTGATAGCTTTCGCGTTTACTTTTAGTGCTGCAGGATTCATAACCACCAACACATCGGGTTCGTCGCCAGGTGTATACACTTTACCCGCTCCCAAATGTACCTGAAAACCGGATACACCGCCCAGCGTTCCCTGCGGCGCACGTATCTCGGATGGAAAGTCGGGGAAAGTAGAAATTTCGTTTCCTAAAATGGCCGAAAGATTGGAAAAAAGTGTTCCTGTGAGCTGCATCCCATCACCTGAGTCGCCCGAAAAACGTACTACTACATTGTCCAATTCGGTTGTCTTCATTTTGTCCATGATTTTAATAAAATAGTTTATATAGTTTTTTAATGCTCGTATTACATTAAGGCACGCAAAAGCTTTATAGCCTGAATTTATCAAGCTACAAAACTGTCTTTGCGGTCTATAATTATGATTGGTTTAATTTGGTATTAGGCCCATTATAGTTGCCGTAGCCAAATTATTTACGTGAGGTTCATTTTCGTACCGTTACGGTTGATTTATCTTTTCCGACACCGGTTATCACCAACGATTTCCAGTGTTTGGGCAAAATTGTTTTATGTTGAATAATGCCTTTGGGAGTAATATCCAGCCCGCCAAAACCCATCAATACGGTTTGCAACACACCACCTGCCCCGGTCAAAAAATAGGGATTATCGCCGCCTTTTGTCTCGGCAATTACCCGAAAAGGAGGAAGTAGGTTGGGACGATAGGCATCTTCGAAAAAATGATAAGCTTTATCAGCATTGCCAAGGCGAGCGTAAAGCAGCGAGAAAATAGCCTGTGTCATAGCAGGCGTTCCTTTTTCGGGAACACGCACTTCGTAATAGTTCAGGTCTTTCCTGATTTGTGCCGTGTCTTTGATGACCAGAAGGGGGTAAGCCAGCAGATTGACATCCGCTTGCTTAATATTCTCGCCCTTGTAAGTAGCATGTTCACGCGTTGCCCCGTTAGGTAGTTTATTGAAAACAAGTTTATCAGCCACCAACTTCCATTCGGGTTTCGGCACCTGCTTCAATACAGCCGCTGCCACAGCTGCATTGCGCAGGTTTACCTGAGCCGATGCATTGGTAAAAGCATCATTATCCACATTCTCGGCCCATTCGTCGGAAGCCACTACATTTTTAATTTCGTATTCGTCTTTTTCATTTCGCTCGGCACGACTCACCCAGAAGTCGGCCGTTTCTGAAATAATCGGCCAGCCTTTCTGGCGCAACCACTCCACATCCTGCGTTACGCAGTAATACTGCCAGGCAGCCAGAGCCACACAAGCCGAAATATGATGTTCGAACGGTCCGGCCAATGCCCAAACAGGCGTCTCCTCTACCCCACTGTCGGCACTTTCCCACGGAAACATAGCGCCTTTGTAGCCATGTGCATAGGCATTATTGCGCGCAGCCTGCAAGCGGTTAAACCGATATTCCACCATAGAGCGGGCTAACTCGGGGTGCAACACGGCCAACACCGGAAACATCCACGTATCGGCATCCCAAAACACATGTCCGTTGTATCCCAAACCCGACAAACCCATAGGCGAAACCGACAAACCGGAACCGGAGCTTGTGAACGAATACAGGTGGTACAACATGCTGTGAACGTCTTGTTGTGCCTGTTTGTCACCATCAATCCGGATATCGCTGGCCCAAAGTTTATCCCAGGCAGACTGGTGCATCTTCATCAAACGATCCACGCCTTCCAGTCGCGCAAAAATAGTCAACCGCTCCGCTTCATTATACGGATCGGCCGAATGTGCCGACGAAAGTGTAGTCCCTACCAACGAAAAGCGGTAAACTTCACCGGCATTCACCGATTTTGTAAACTTCATTTGGTGCAGATTATTGTCGGGCATTTCGTGAATCACATTGGGTTCTTCACCCCGTTTTTCGGTAAAAGCAAAGGAGGTGGTAGCACAAATGGATAATTTACCGGTGGGGCTTTTAGCCTGCGAAGTCATAAGCTGAATGCCTATATGCTTCCGGTTTATTTCATTAAAAGTAAATTTCGAGTCGCGTAAAGCGTCCGGAGTTTCCATCACATTTACAGCAGTAAGGGTCAGACCCTTCTTTGCAATCACTTCTACATTTTCCAAAACACAGTATGGTAAATGGCGTAATGCACTATAACTATACTTCACCCTTGCCTGGTCACCGAGATCAAAAGAGCTTATAAACATTGCCCTTTGCATATCCAGCTCCTGATGAAAGTTAGAAACCGATTCCCCTGTAACTAACCGACCATTGATATATAGTTTCAAGTTCAGTAAATTGAATCCTTGTATGAAATTACTCACCCGTCCCCGACCATATTGATCGTAAAGCCCGGAGAGAACTACATTTTTCACCTTCAACGGTTCCGGCGACGAAACAACACCAATCATTCCATTGGCAACCGAAATGCCGTAATAATTTTGAGAGTTAATACTATCTGCTGCAATCACCCAGGGGGCTTGTGCAAATAATTGCTGGACATATAATAAACATCCAAGTGTAAATACAAATACAAACTTTTTCATGCTTACAAGACGGCAAATTAGTCTGCCGGAAAAATACCTTAGTTTTATTGTAGACAAACGAAAATTAAAATAACTCTATTGGAAAAAAGATAATTCAAACAAATTACTTAAGTCAATGGCTAAATCTATTAATCAATTTTGTAACTATTACCCATTCAGCCAATAGAGTTATTTTCTCAATAAAAAACAAACGAAACAACACAATCAGAAAAAACACCTTATTCTACAACTTGGAAAATTCCATACGAAACTCCATCTGCTTTTATTTGCAGTTTATCTTTCACTTTGAGGAGCGAAGACCTGTCGACTAAAACAGGTTTAAATTCTTTTACTGCACCTGAAAAAGGACAGTCTGCCTGCACACTTTTACCCGACGGATTAATTACGATAACAAATCGTTGTCCGTTGGCACTACGTTCGTATACTAGCGGATATTTATTTGCTTCTGCGTACAAAAAGCGTATAGCACCACGCGTACCTAAAGCCGGATATTGCTTACGCAACTGCAATAAGTAACGATTAAAGTGAAGCAGCGACGAAGGATTCGCCATCTCAGATTCTACATTGGGGCGATAAGCCGATGAATCAATCGGTAAATAAAATTTATCCGGACTTGCAGTTGAGAATCCTGCATTGGGTGAACTATCCCATTGCATCGGGGTACGAGAGCCTGCACGGTTACCTTTAGTCAACTGGCTCCCCTCTTTGCTGGGCAAACCGGGAATAAACTTCATCCCTATTTCGTCGCCATAGTAAAAAAGCGGAACGCCGGGGATAGTCATCAGGAATGCCGTCACAGTTCTTAACTGCTCATCGGTATTTCTTGTTCCACAATTTGGGCGCTGAAAATCGTGATTAGCCGTCGGAACACATACATAACCACTATCACCGACACGCTTAAGTTGTTCCAGATAATAATTCACAAACGTTGTTGGGGTTCCGTTTCCTTCAACATTAAAATAACAGGTATCATGCCGGTAAGTACCTTCTTTGTTGAAAAATAAAGAGCTGTAACCGTCATTACCCAAATGAATGATAAAGTCCATCATAAATCCGGCTTTGATAGCTCGCATCGGATTGCCCCACTCAGCAATCAGAATTCCTTCCGGAAACCGTTGTTGAAAGTGATTCCTTATTTCAGCCCAAAGCTTATTTGTTTCTACCCGATCAGGGTCATTTTTAATCAACGACGGTGCCATATCTACCCGGAAACCATCGCACCCCATCGTCATCCAAAAATCCATGATTTTCATCAATTCTTTACGGGTCTTCTGAGGTCCTTCGGCCGTCACTGGCAGCTGCCAGGGCTGATTGGGCTCCGGATTTGCGAAGCCATAATTCAATGCAGGCTGACAATCGAAGAAATTCTTTCTGTAAGTACCATTCCGTTCAAATTTTCCTGAAATATGCTTCAATGGTTTCACAGTCGAATCATTTGTCCATATATAACGGTCCGAAAATTCATTACGCACAGCCGATTGCGAAGCTTTAAACCAGGGATGATCAATAGAAGTATGCCCCGCTACCAAATCAAGACAAACTCTCATCTTCCGTTTATGAGCTTCTTTAAACAATCGTTCCAGATCGGCATTGGTACCATACCGCTTTGCCACGCGATAAAAGTCTGTTACATCGTAACCGGCATCCTGAAACGAAGATTCAAAACATGGATTCAGCCAAATAGCATCAATTCCCAACCATTTCAGATAATCAAGCTTGGAAATAATACCATTAATATCACCAATACCATCACCATCGGTATCTTTGAAACTTTGAGGATAAATCTGATAAAAGGCCGCTGTTTTGAGCCAGGCCGGTGCCGGTTGAAATTTTGTCTGCAGTTGCTGTGCCTGTGAAACAATTACAGAGAACAAAATCAAGATTAAGATACATCTTTTCATGATATAATTTTTTTAAATGCTTTAGATATGTGCATTAAAATAGTTAGTAAGGGAGTTCCACACTCCCTTACCATTAGAAAAAAAACAGAGATCGTAAACTAAAAATTATTGGTGTCCGGTAATTTTTTTGAATAACCATTAAATATGGAACAGATAGAAATTTGCATTAATGTCGCCCTTACAGGGGCTTCAATTCTCTTATTGTTGAATATTCTACCATAATTTCGTCACTCCGGAACTTTTGTATTAGCTACAGAGTAGCGACATTATGGTAGTCAAATAGTTATAGTTCAATTCTAAGCCCAGTAGGGGCGACATTGTAATAAGTTGTATTTTACCGGACAACAATAACTAAAATTATAATTTATTGAAACGTATCATAACCTGTATTCTGGGTGATATTTTTATCAGCATCGTAAGCCGACTGAGGAATAGGCAGTAGAATTTTGTAAGAATCATCAACAGACGTTTTTTCGGTGCGTGCTGCACAGTATTTATTGAAACGTACCATATCATTGCGACGTGAATTTTCCCAATAAAGCTCATAACCCCGTTCATTATAAATTTTATCTAACGTCAGATCGGACGAAGAATAAAGTGCTGCTCCACGTTTTGCACGAAGTGTATTAATATCAGTCAACGCACCTGCAAGATCTCCATTTCTGAATTTAGCCTCAGCACGCATGAGATATACATCTGCTAAACGATAATACAAATAATCGTTTTCACTACTTCCAGGATAAGAAGTTGACGGGTTTGGAGCATATTTCACAACGCGAATACCCTGTTCTTCCAATGAGTTGGATAAACTGAAACTCGAAGTAAAGATTAGTGGACGACCACCATCTTTCGTCACAAGTGCCTTGCCGGCAGCATTATATTGCTGACCATACAAGAATCCTAGATTAAAACCAGTAACCGATTTCAGACGGTTATCTTTAAAGCGGGTGTCAGTACTATCCCAAGTAGCAAAAAACTCAGGAGTTGTACAGCAGCCGTTCCAAAGATTGGATGTTGAATAATTTCCAAAATATTGGCTATAGTCCAGTGTCATATTTGCCCAAGGAATACCACCGATACCAAGTGAAGGATCATAAATAATGGGAAGAATAGCTTCAGTTGCATTTGCATAAGTTGCGTTATCTGCAAGAAACATTTTCCAGTAATCATCAGCCAATGTAAAACTTCCAGAACCAATAATATCATCGCAAAGCGAAATCGTTTCATTCCATTTAGCTGTACCATCAGCGAAAGTAGGAGCAGTTCCAGTATAAACCTGATAATTCAGGTAAATTTTAGCCAACAACATTTTTGCGGCCGTTTTTGATACGCGTCCATACGAAAGAGCACTTTTGTCTTTCATATTCGGAATAATTTCATTCAAGTCAGAAATCATCTGCTCTACAATTTGAGCTCGTGTAAAATACTGAGGATCGTTAGCATAATTGTATTCGGTATATTCACGAAATGGCATCTTTCCAAAATAATCATTGAGTTGGTACATAGACAACGCCCGAACAAACATTACTTCGTACTCATATTGCTTTACGGCATCGGTTTGCGCCATTTGATGCATATAATAAAGAGCCACATTACAGCGAGCAAAACCAATCAGATAACTATTCCATGTATTTTTCACATAGCTATTTGACGCTGTATAAGTATGTGAGAACAATGTTCTGTAATCTGCATTATTCCAGTTTGCTCCACGGGTTGGGAACACACATTCGTCCGTTGTGGTTTCTCCGACAAGCCAACCCGCTGCACGACTTTGCAAATCTCTGAGGAATACGTATGCAGGAGCCACAAGCGATTCTACATTAGCAGTATCAGTTACTAACTCTGAATTATCTTTTTCATCCAAAATATGTTCTGCCAGATTTGAACAAGATGAAATACTTAAACTCAGTATTAATAGAAATAAATATATCTTT
>JAATGT010000191.1 GCA_015654525.1 Bacteroidales bacterium | reverse complement strand
GCATCAATATCGAATGTTACTTCAATTTGTGGTTCACCACGACGAGAAGGCATGATACCATCCAAGTGGAAACGACCTAATGATTTATTGTGAATAGCTGTTGGACGTTCGCCTTGTAATACGTGGATTTCCACAGAAGGTTGATTGTCGGCAGCTGTTGTAAATGTTTCCGATTTTTTTGTTGGGATAGTTGTGTTCGATTCAATAAGCTTGGTCATTACACCACCCATAGTCTCGATACCCAATGAAAGTGGAGTGACATCAAGTAACAACACATCTTTTACTTCTCCTGTTAATACACCACCTTGGATAGCTGCACCAACAGCAACTACTTCGTCAGGATTGACACCTTTAGAAGGAGCTTTTCCAAAGAATTTTTCAACAGCAGTTTGAATAGCAGGAATACGGGTTGAACCACCAACAAGAATAACTTCGTCGATATCACCAATTGTCAAACCTGCGTTTTTCAATGCAGTCTTACAGGGTTCGATAGTGCGTTGAATTAAATCGTCAATCAATTGTTCAAATTTAGCACGGGTTAATGTGCGTACCAAGTGACGTGGCACACCATCAACAGGCATGATATAAGGTAAATTGATTTCCGAAGAAGCTGTATTTGACAGTTCAATCTTAGCTTTTTCTGCAGCTTCTTTCAACCGTTGCAAAGCCATTGGGTCTTTGCTTAAATCAATTCCGCTATTTTCATTTTTGAATTCTTGTACCAACCAGTCGATAATACGGTGGTCGAAGTCATCTCCACCAAGGTGAGTGTCACCATCGGTTGATTTTACTTCAAATACGCCGTCGCCAAGTTCAAGTACAGATACGTCATGAGTACCACCACCGCAGTCGAATACTACAATTTTCATATCTTTGTTGGTCTTGTCCAAACCATAAGCTAAAGCAGCAGCTGTTGGTTCGTTTACGATACGACGAACGTTCAGACCGGCGATTTCTCCGGCTTCTTTGGTTGCTTGACGTTGAGCGTCGTTAAAGTAAGCCGGAACCGTGATCACAGCTTCAGTAACTTCAGTTCCAAGGTAGTCTTCGGCTGTTTTTTTCATTTTTTGAAGAATGATAGCTGATATTTCTTGTGGCGAGTACAGACGACCGTCGATGTCAACACGAGCAGTGTTATTATCTCCTTTTACCACTTTAAATGGTACACGTCCGATTTCTTTCGTTAAACGATCGTAAGTTTCTCCCATGAAACGTTTGATAGAGAATACAGTTTTAGTAGGGTTAGTAATAGCTTGACGTTTAGCAGGGTCACCCACCTTACGTTCACCGCCATCAACAAAACCAACTACCGAAGGAGTGGTCCGTTTTCCTTCGCTGTTGGCGATAACGATTGGTTCGTTACCTTCCATTACAGAAACACACGAGTTGGTGGTTCCTAAGTCAATTCCAATAATTTTTCCCATAATTCTTTTATTATTTATTTTTTCAGTTGTTTCTGATATATTTTTTAGTACGCTTCCCAATTTACAAACGATATGCCAATGGGAAATTTTATGTTTGCTTTCGACTTTTGACAGAGAAAGTCAGCGAGGAAGAATATATTTTTGGTGCTTTGCTGACAAAAGGGCAGAAAATGGCAGAAAGAAAAAGCGGGAAGTCCGAGTAGAAGTTGAGTAATTTGTCTGTTCTTGAGATTCATTTCGTTTTATGCAGGAGGTAAGTTGATTTTTGTTCCTTGCTTTTGCTTTTCGGTCTTTTCCCGAAAAAATGTACCTTTGCTTGAAACTAGCAAGATTATGTCATTTGTTTATTTAGGGCTTGGAACAAATTTAGGGGAGAAGGATCGCAATCTGACGAATGCGATGGAGATGCTGTCATTGGAAGTTGGCGTTATATTGAGTCAATCGAGCTTTTATAACTCTAAACCATGGGGTTTTGAATCTGATAATAACTTTTTGAATATGGTCGTATTGGTTGATACTGATTTACTCCCTTTGGAGTTATTAGTTAAGACGCAGGCAATTGAACGAAATCTTGGACGTACGACTAAATCAGGAGAGGGTTATGCCGATCGTCTGATTGATATTGATATTTTGTTGTATGACAATCTGATCGTTGATCAAACAATATTAAAAATTCCACATCCGCTAATCGCAGAGCGGGACTTTGTACTGATTCCATTGGTTGAAATAGCACCGGATTTAATCCATCCGCTATCCGGTATTAAATTTGTTGATATTTTGAACAGCAGAATGAAATGATCTTAAATCATTTCTCCATTGAATTTTTATATTCTTCCAAAATCTTAATGGCTTGTTCATAGTCGTGTTCAAACACAACAATTCTTAACCCATCATTAATTTCTCCGAACATAGGCATTAACTCCACTGTATCTTCATTGTTTATGGAACTTTCAATGTTATTTTCCCTCAATAATTCTTGATCGAACATAGCATCGACCATCGTTTCGTAATTTTTTAGGGTTACAAGTTTGTTTTCCATAAGGTTTTTTATTTAAGGGTTTCAAATTCAACTGTTGTTTTTACTTTCTATGAATTATAACAACATTACGAATCCTTTGTTCTTAAAGAAAACCTGTTTCATGTAAGTCAGTTATATTAATGAGAAAAGGTTGTGTCAATAGTATGGTCTTTTTGATTAAGGTAGCCTTTGTGTCGGAAAGTGGATATTTTTTCTTACTTTTGCAACTGTTTATTTAATAATTTCATTTTAATGGATTTAGATCAACTCCCCGATCATATTGTTTATAGTAAAAATGTTATTGAATTTGTAACTGTTGCTGCTGAAACTTGTTTGTTTCTGGAGCATGCAGCCGAATTGTCACGCACTGATTTTATCCAAAAATCAGTAAAAATATTACCTCTTTTATACCTCAATGCTTCATTATTGGAAATTCCGGAAGCCGTTTATGATAACATCACCGAAAAGTTTGTAAACGAAGAGGATTATCAATTTGTAAGGGAACAGGTAGAACAATTATTAGGGCCTGACGATTCGTACCTCGAAACTTTCCATCCTGATATGGCAATCAGCGATACTCCGATTGCGGCTTTTGTGTCTGAAAATCTTGCTGACATTTATCAAGAACTGAAGGATTTTGCAGCCAGTTATCAACTGGGTGACACGGATGTTATGAACGATGCTTTGGTAGCATGTCTTGAAGCATTTGGAGAACATTGGGGTCAGAAATTATTAAATGCGCTCCGTGCACTTCATGCTTTGCGTTTTAGTGATGGTTTTGGAGTAGAAGATGATGATTCTTCCTCAAAGAAAGTTATTGACCGAAATTTATTTCTGAAATTTCAACATGATGAGGATGATGGGTTGATGAATTTATTGTAATCAAAAGTTTATGTTTAAAACTAAAATAACCAAAGATGAAGTGAATCAAATGCCAATTGCTATTTTTGAAGGAAAAATAACGTTGGTGGATGATTCATCTAAAATACAACAGGCTATTGAAGAGCTTCGTAAAAGCGTTGTTGTTGGTATTGATACAGAAACTAAACCTTCATTTACCAGAGGTACACATAATAAAGTTTCATTGGTGCAGATTTCGACTCTCGAACACTGCTTTCTTTTTCGACTGAATAAAATTGATTTTCCTACTTCTCTGGCTTAGTTTTTGGCAGATGAAAATATAAAAAAAATAGGACTTTCGCTTCGCGATGATTTAAATGGACTGAATAAACATCATAAATTTAAACCTGCAAATTGTATTGATATACAAACTATAGCGCAAAGCTACGGCATTTTGGAACTGGGTCTTCAAAAAATATATGCTATTCTTTTTGGAAAAAAGATATCAAAGTCGCAACGGCTGACAAATTGGGAAAACCCTGAATTGACAGAGCAACAACAACGTTATGCTGCTACAGACGCCTGGGCTAGTCTACAAATCTATTTACAATTAATAAGCGAAAAGAAGTTGACCAAAAAGCAACTCGATAAGATTCTGTTGGAAAATGCACTCGAACAACGCGAACTCAGAGAGCAACAAGCATTAAAAAACCAACAGACGAATTCCACTGTTACCGACTCAAATCTTTAATCTAAATATTTCAGGCAAGCTTCGCCAATAAATATAATTCATACTTAGCAATGATTACTATACAACTCAAGCCTAAAAAAGAAGAAAGTTTACAACGTTTTCATCCATGGGTGTTTTCCGGAGCTATTCAGCGCATTGAAGGAAAACCTGCCGAGGGTGATTTGGTGGAAGTGCTTGATAGTAACCGTAATTTTTTGGCTATAGGTCATTACCAGATTGGTAGTATTGCTGTAAGGGTTGTGTCTTTTGAAAACATAGCTGTAAACAATGATTTTTGGACTAAAAAAATTGGGTTGGCTTATGCTATGCGCAAATCGCTGGGTTTAGTTGCTCCGAATTACAATAATACCTATAGATTGGTTCATGGAGAAGGTGATTCATTACCAGGATTGATTGTTGATGTTTATGATGATACGGCTGTTATGCAGGCTCATTCAATAGGGATGCATGAAATTCGGGAGATACTTGCTAAAGCCATTGTGGTCTGTGTTCCCGAAGTCAAGAATGTGTATTATAAATCGGAAACTACTTTACCCTACAAAGCGGCTATTGAGCCAGAAGATGGCTATTTGATTGGTGAAGAAACAACTGATTTAAGTGCTCTTGAAAATGGGTTGAAATTTCATGTGGACTGGTTACGTGGGCAAAAAACAGGCTTTTTTGTGGACCAGCGCGAAAATCGTTCCTTGTTGGAACGTTATTCTGCCGGAAAATCGGTACTGAATATGTTTTGCTATACCGGAGGCTTTTCGGTGTATGCTATGCGCGGTGGAGCTGAACTTGTTCATTCTGTTGATAGTTCTGCAAAGGCTATTGATTTGACAGATAAAAATGTAGAAGCTAATTTTCCAAATGATATTCGGCACACATCTTATGCTGAAGATGCATTTAAGTACTTAAATAATCTCCATACGTTGGAACAACAATATGATTTGATTATTCTGGATCCTCCTGCTTTTGCAAAACATCGGGAGGCTTTGCGTAATGCTTTGAAGGGCTATAAGAGATTAAATGCAAAAGCTTTTGAACAAATAAAGCCGGGTGGAATCTTATTTACTTTCTCATGTTCTCAGGTTGTTACCAAAGAGCAATTCAGACTGGCTGTTTTCAGTGCAGCTGCCGAGAGCAAGCGGAATGTCCGGATCTTACATCAATTGTCACAACCTGCTGACCATCCTATTAATATTTATCATCCCGAAGGTGAATATTTAAAGGGCTTAGTGCTATGGGTGGAATAGATATTACATCAGATTAATGTTTCTCGGCTATTTCTTGTTGTTTTTTATAAATTATTTGCAGAATAATTTTTTCTTTTCAATACTATCGCTATATTTGCAGCCTAAACATTTCTACTAACTCTAAAAATTATAAACGCCTATAGTACAAAATTACTTTAAATCCATAAATAAGAAGTAATGAATGATCTGAATCAATTAACTGACGATGAGTTAGTAAAATTGTACGAGGTTGGTACGAATCAAGCGTTTGAAATTTTATTGTTGCGTTATAAATCAAAAGTTTATACTTATATTTATTTGATTGTACGTAATAGAGATCTCACCGAAGATATTTTCCAAGACACGTTTATTAAGGCTATTGCGACTATTCAGCAAGGTCGCTATGTTGAATCCGGCAAGTTTCTTGCGTGGATTAATCGGATTGCACATAATCTGATTATCGATTATTTCCGACGAGAAAAGAATGAGAATACTTTTTCTGCCGATGCTATTGATTACGATATCGTGAATAATGCCAAGCTGTCAGAAAAGAGTATTGAGGATACTATGTCTAATGAACAAGTAATGACTGATGTGACTCGTTTGATAGATTTGCTTCCAGAATCGCAGCAACGGGTAATTCGCATGCGTTTTTTCGAAGATTTGAGCTTTAAAGAAATAGCTGAGAAAACTGATGTTAGTATCAATACAGCGCTTGGTCGCATGCGGTATGCTTTGCTGAATATGCGCAAAATTGCGGCAGAAAAGGATGTATACTTAGAACTCAAATAAAAAATAATACGCTAAATATACTTTTTTAGGGGCAGCAACGTTTTAGTTTTATAATGAATAAAATTAGAAAGTTGCCTATGCAAAGAATATCTACTCAATTAAAAAAAACTGATTTAATTCCGGAAAAGCAAGAACCTGAAAATTGTCCTGAGATGCAGCCTAAAGCTATAACATTAAAGAGAATCCTTGAATTCGCATCTACTTATAAAGTTGAAAGAATTACCGACAATCAGCATATCGAATTGTTTTTGAACTAAAAAAATGACTTCCAAACCGTTGGAAGTCCTTTTTTTATTATATTTGCAGGATTAAGAATTTCGAATTTTTTATAAGAAGATATATACTCAAACCTCATGACTAAAATAATTTCTCCCTCTATATTAGCTGCTGATTTTGGAAACTTGCAAGCTGCTTGCGAAATGATTAATGCCAGTGAAGCGGAATGGCTTCACATTGACGTAATGGATGGAACCTTTGTCCCAAATATTTCTTTTGGATTCCCTGTATTGGAAGCTGTAAAAAAACATTGCAAAAAGCCTTTGGATGTGCATTTAATGATTGTTCATCCTGAAAAATACATAGCACGTTTTGCTAAGGCTGGCGCAAGTGTCTTGACTTTTCATTATGAAACAGTTGAAAATCCATTGGAAGTTATTGAGCTGATTAAGTCAGAAGGGATAAAAGTGGGGATTACAATTAATCCCGATATTCCGGTAAGTGTGCTCGAACCTTATATAGATAAAGTAGATCTGGTTCTTTTGATGACTGTTTTTGCCGGTTATGGAGGTCAACAGTTTATTGAAGAAAGCTACGACCGAATTGCAGAACTAAAGGAGATCATTAAACGTAAAAACGCTCAGTGCCTGATTGAGGTTGATGGCGGGATTAATGCTCAGAATACTTCAAAATTATTTGAAAGCGGTGTAAATGTACTGGTTGCCGGAAGTGCCGTTTTTAATGCTCCAAACCCGATTGAAACAATACACGATATGCTGAATACATAAAGCTTATGAATTTTTTGCAACGAACTCCTTTTTTCAGATTGTTGCTCCCTTTGATGGTTGGTATTGTGTTGTACCAATATGCGGAGTTGTTCCACTGGAGTTTGCGTGCTTTGTTTGGACTTTCATTGATTTTGGTTCTGTTGTCGTTGGCTATTCGTGTGCCAAAGCGACAATTTCAATTCCGTTGGCTTTTTGGCTGCGGAATTTTTTTGTTTCTATTGTTGATGGGTTATGGATTAAGTGCTTTGCACGAAAAGGCTGATGTCTTTACTCATCTTCATACGAAAGGAATTTATAGGGTGGAGCTAAGCTCGGCCCCAATAGAAAAGGCGAATTCATATCTTTGTAGAGTTGATGTACTGACATTTTTTGATAGCTCATGGAAACCGGCGCGGGGGCAAGCTGTTTTATATGATCAAAAGGATAAGGATGCCGCAAAGTTGTTGTTTGGTGATAGGCTGTTGGTTGGAACGGAGTTTATGCCGCCGGAGAAATCGTTGAATCCAGATGCTTTCGACTATGCGGCTTATCTGAAACGGCAAGGGATCGGAGCGACCTCTTATATTCCATCCGGTACATGGCAAGTAACGGATAGAAATACCTCCTTCTCAATTCGGCGGGAAGCCGATAGATGTCGGAATTATTTATTGGATGTGTATCGGAAGTTCAACATTTGTGGTGATGAGTTTGCTGTTTTGGCAGCTCTGACGCTTGGGTATACTGACGATTTGCAGCCGGACTTGCGAGCCAGTTATAGTACCACTGGAGCAATGCATATTCTGTCGGTGAGTGGTATGCACGTTGGTGTTATCTATGTGGTCATGGCTTTTATGTTGGGCTTTTTGAATAAATCGCAGCGACAACGGATCTTCAAGGCATTATTTATTATGGCATTTTTGTGGATGTATGCCTTTGTTACGGGTTTGTCGCCTGCAGTGATACGGGCTACGCTGATGTTTTCATTTGTTGCACTAGCCACCTGTTTTGAACGCAAATCGCAGATCTACAATACGATTTTCATGTCAATGTTCCTGATGTTGCTTTATAATCCCAACTTCTTATTCGATGTGGGGTTTCAGCTTAGTTATTCAGCTGTTCTGAGCATATTGTTTTTTCAACCCATTGTAGATAAAATATATAAACCGACTAATAAATTGAGCCATTTTGTATGGGAGATATTTTCGGTGTCAATTGCTGCCCAGCTTGGAACAACTCCGTTTACGCTGTACTATTTTCAACAATTTCCCAATTACTTTTTACTGACTAATTTTATTGCTATTCCACTTTCGAGTTTGGTGATTTACCTTGCAATAGCTTTGTTATCGGTTTCGTTTATTCCCTATTTTTCTGTTGCTGTAGCATTTGCATTGAAATGGTCGCTTTGGCTCCTGAATTTTGTCATTGTGACTATTCAGAATCTACCTCATTCCGTATCGCATATTTCATTTGATATAAAACAAACGATCGTTATTTTTCTGGCAATATTCTGTTTGTCGGGATATTATTTTACAAAAAGATTTACCCCTTTGTTTGTTGGATTATTGTCGGTTTTGATGGCGTGCATTTTTAGTTTGCAGGTAAATTATCACACGCTGACTTCCAAAAGAATGATTGTTTATGCCGGTCGGAAAAACACGCATGTCAATTTTATTGACCGAAATAAGAATTATGTTTATTCTACCGACTCTGCTGAAATGGAACGAATAGCAAAAA
This sequence comes from Bacteroidales bacterium, assembly GCA_015654525.1. Classification (GTDB taxonomy): domain Bacteria; phylum Bacteroidota; class Bacteroidia; order Bacteroidales; family Paludibacteraceae; genus Paludibacter. Next base: position 13,868 of record JAATGT010000191.1, on the reverse strand, counting down.
CATTTTGGCAAAACCAAAAACTTGAAAGACCTGAATTTATTCAAAATACAAATTGGTTTCAGGATGGATTTGCCTACTATGAAGGTTCCCGGATTTTAATTCTTACAGAGGAGTTTTTGGCAAGAAAGATAACATCATTTCCACTTGAAGTTGATTATTTAATAATTGGAAACAGATTAAAACCGAAAATGGAACAATTACTGGACTGTATACATCCCCGAAAAGTCATTGTTGATAAGAGTATTTCCAACTGGTATACGGAGAGTATTAAACAAACTTGCAAGAATAGGCAAATCGCATTTTACTCGGTGGCAGAGCAAGGCGCTTATGTTTTGAATATTAAAGATTAACCGCTATAAAAACAAATAACTCTCGAAATCGTATTTTTTTGCTACTTTTGTAATCAATTTAAAACCTGACAAATGATTTCTAAGATTATTGCTGAAGACCAGATAACGAAGGTCAAAAAAGCTATTGATGGCGTTGATAAAATAGTCATAGTGGCGCATGTTGGACCCGATGGAGATGCCATGGGATCAACGCTTGCTTTGTGGCATTACCTGATGACTATTGAAAAAGAACCTGTTGTCATAGTCCCTACGATGTTCGCCAATTTTCTGGCCTGGATGCCGGGATCAGAATGTGTACTTATTTATGAAAATGATAAAGAAAAGTCGGACGAACTGATTGCTGCTGCTGAACTGATTTTTACACTTGATTTTAATCAGGCCAGCCGGATGGCAAATATGGCGGATGCAGTAATTAATGCGGCAGCTCCTAAAATATTAGTTGATCATCATCTACATCCCGATACTTATGCTAAAATAACTATATCGTATCCGGAAGTATCGTCTACAAGTGAGTTAATATTCAGATTAATTTGTCGTTTGGGAGACTTTTCGATGATAAATCTGGCCTGTGCCGAATGTATTTACACCGGCATGATGACGGACACGGGTGGATTTACGTATAACTCCAACAAACAGGAAATTTACACCATTATTTCCGAGCTGATTAAACTCGGGGTGGATAAAGACGATATTTACCGCAAGGTTTTTAATAACTACTCTGCCGACAGAATGAGGCTGATGGGTTACGCACTATATAATAAGATGAAAGTTTATCCGGAGCATAAAGCTGCATTGATAACGCTCTCACTGAAGGAACTGGAAGAGTTTAATTACCAAACCGGCGATGCCGAAGGGTTGGTAAATATGCCTTTATCCATTGAAGGAGTGATTTTTTCGGTATTTATGCGCGAAGATTCCGATAAAATTAAAATTTCGTTACGTTCACAAGGTACTTTTCCGGCAAACAAAGTCTCGGCTGACTTGTTTAATGGTGGCGGGCATTTAAATGCTGCCGGTGGTGAGAGTTATACCACATTGCAAGAAGCCGTAACAAAATTTGAAACAGCTTTATCCGATTATAAAGACTTTTTGGAGTAGGAAAACCCCTAAAGGGGAACATAGCTGGTTCATCTCTTTGGTTCTCAGTATTTAAAAATAAGAATAACATAGTTTTAATAGATAAAAGGTAACTTAATCCCCCTTTAGGGGTTAGGGGTTGATAATATGAAATACTTAATTATACTTGGCGATGGTATGGCCGATGAGCCTATTGCCGCCCTTGGAAATAAAACCTGCTTGCAGGCTGCTGATAAGCCGAATATTGATAAACTGGCCGCGCTGGGCTGTAATGGTTTGCTGGATACTATACCGGTGGGCTTTGCACCGGGAAGTGAGATTGCCAACCTGAGTGTGATGGGTTATGATGTGGCCAGTGTGTTTGAAGGCCGTGGTTCGTTGGAGGCGGCAAGTATGGGTGTGGCCATCGAGCCGGGCGAAATGGCCATGCGCTGCAATCTTATTTGCATTGAAGATAAAAAGATAAAGAATCATTCGGCCGGGCATATCAGTAATGAAGAAGCCCACGAACTGATTATTTTTTTGCAAAAGGAACTCGGATCGGAGGTTGCAAGCTTTTTCTCCGGCGTATCCTATCGTCATTTGTTTAAAATGAAAGATGGAAATAAACATTTGAAATGTACACCCCCTCACGATGTTCCGGGAACACCCTTTGCCGATGTGATGATTCAGGCGGAGAACCCCGAAGCACAAGCAACAGCCGATTTTTTGAATGATCTGACAATAAAATCGCAGGCATTGCTTGAAAATCATCCGGTAAACCTGAAACGTGCTGCTGCCGGAAAAGATAAAGCCAACAGTATTTGGCTGTGGTCGCCGGGATACAAGCCGGAGATGAAAACCTTACTCGAAACGTATAAACTGAACAGCGGATCGGTGATTTCGGCTGTGGATCTGATTAAGGGAATAGGTGTTTATGCCGGATTGAGAGTAATTAATGTACCAGGTGCTACCGGACTTTATGATACGAATTACGAGGGAAAAGCACAGGCAGCTATTGATGCTTTGCGCACCGACGATTTCGTGTATCTGCACATTGAAGCCAGCGACGAAGCCGGACACGAAGGAGATGTGGATTTGAAAATAAAAACGATTGAATATCTGGATTATCGTGTGGTGAAACCAATCTTCGATGAAGTTTCAACCTGGAACGAACCGGTTACAATAGCTGTTTTGCCCGATCATCCTACGCCTTGTGCCACTAAAACACATACCAAGTCTCCGATTCCGTTTATCATTTACCGACCGGGTCAGAAGGCTGATGATGTAACTGTTTACGATGAGTTTGCAGCTGAAAAAGGAAGCTATGGTTTGTTGAAAGGTGCTGAGTTTATGAAAGAGCTGATTGCCCCCTAAATCCCCCAAGGGGAACTTAAAAACCAAGTTTCGTAATCAATAATAAAAAATATATCCCATTAAATTCACCTGATTTTATTTTATCATATAAGTAGCGATACTATCTAAAAGTCCCCCAAGGGGGATTTATGGGGCTGGATTTAAGAGAACGAATTATTAATTCAATGAAATATTATAGTACCAACAAAAAAGTAAGCGGCGTTAGTTTGCAGGACGCCGTAGTGAAAGGGCTGGCCGAGGATAAAGGTCTGTTTATGCCCGATTCGATTAAACAACTGCCACAATCGTTTTTCGAAAGGCTCGAAACACAATCATTTCAGGAAATTGCCTACACGGTAGCCGACGCTTTCTTTGGCGAAGATGTGGAAGCCGAAGCATTGAAAAAGATTGTGTATGAAACGTTGAATTTTGATGTGCCGTTGGTGCAGGTGACGGATAATATCTACAGTCTGGAGCTTTATCATGGACCTACACTGGCGTTTAAGGATGTTGGCGGACGGTTTATGTCGCGTTTGTTGGGCTATTTTATTCAAAAGCAAAGTAAAACCAGGGTAAATGTGTTGGTGGCTACTTCGGGCGATACCGGAAGTGCAGTGGCAAACGGCTTTCTGGGTGTCGAAGGCATTCATGTGTATGTTCTTTATCCCAAAGGCTTGGTAAGTCCTATTCAGGAATGCCAGTTTACCACTCTGGGGCAAAATATTACAGCGTTGGAAGTGGATGGTACGTTCGATGACTGTCAAGCATTGGTGAAATCGGCCTTTATGGATGCGGATCTCAATGCCAAACTAAAACTAACTTCGGCTAATTCTATTAATGTGGCCCGTTTTTTACCACAGTCATTCTATTATTTTTATGCGTATGCCCAACTGAAAAAGCTGAACAAAGCCCACGATGTGGTGATGTGTGTTCCGAGTGGGAATTTCGGCAATATTACGGCCGGACTTTTCGCAAAAAAAATGGGATTGCCCGTGAAACGTTTTATTGCTGCCAATAACCGGAATGACATTTTCCTTCAATATCTTCGTACCGGTCTGTACACTCCGCGTCCTTCAGTATCTACCATTGCCAACGCCATGGATGTGGGTGATCCGAGCAATTTTGCCCGTGTGCTCGATTTGTACAACGGTTCGCATGCAGCTATCTCGGCCGAAATCAGTGGAGTGAGCTACAACGATGAGCAAATTGCTGCTGCATTGAAAAGCTGTAAACAGGAAACCGGTTATTTACTCGACCCACACGGTGCTTGCGGTTATCAGGCCTTGAAAGATAGGCTGAATCCTGCTGAAATCGGTATTTTTATGGAAACTGCTCATCCGGCTAAATTTTTGGATACGGTGGAAAACATCATAGGTGAAAAAGTTGAGATTCCACTCAAGTTGCAGGAATTTATGAAAGGTGAAAAGAAGAGTCTGGCTATGTCCAAAGACTTCGAATCGTTTAAAACTTATTTATTAAACCTGAAAAATTAAAATTTCAGGCTCTCAAAACAGATAATCCGCTATTGAATTCATATCAATGGCGGATTTCTTGTATTTTTTTTACCTTCAAAATTTCGTTGTACCGATACGACTGATGTTTTTTGATCAGCAAAGCTCGTTCGTACTGCAACAACTGATGTTTTCTAATCAGCAAAGCACGTTTGTACTACAACAATTGATATTTTCTAATCAGAAAAGCACATTTGTACTGCAACAACTGATATTTTTCAATCAGAGAAGTTCGTTCGTACTAGTACAATTGATGTTTTTTGGTCTGCAAAGCTCGTTCGTTAAGTGCAACTGCGATCTATTCTTTCCGATCCTGATTCCATGGATCGTTTTTTTATCTCCACATTCAGGCTACAATGGCTTTATATCTGCTTATCTTCTCTTGTGTATCAATATTCATGGTATATAAGTCAAAAATTCCACTGATAAAGGTCAATTTTTACACATTTGTAGCTAAATAAAACTATATTTTTGTTTCGTTAATCTATAACAAACAAATCAATTTAATACATGAAGAAACAATGAAAGAAGTAAAACATCTAAAAAAGCTATTTTTCAATCGTTGGATACTTTCTTTAATCGCCTCTGTTTTTATTTTTGGTGCAGCAAGTGCTCAGGTAAAAACAATTTCCGGTGTAATTAAAGATGCATCAGGCGAAACAATTATCGGTGCATCCATCCTCGTAAAGGGCACATCCGCTGCAACAATTACGGATTTGGACGGTTTCTATAAACTGAATGTTCCGGAAAACGGAAAAACACTTGTAGTCACCTATGTGGGAATGGAAAAAAAGGAAGTTGCCATTAATGGCAATGTAATTAATGTCACTCTTCAAAGTACCGATAAGTCGCTCGACGAAATCGTAGTCATTGGTTACGGTACACAAAAGAAAAAAGATTTAACCGGTTCCGTTGCTTCTGTAGGTGAGAAAGCGATGAAAGACATCCCGGTGGCAACTGCTGCCGAAGCTTTAACCGGTAAACTAGCCGGTGTGCAAGTTACTACTACCGAGGGTTCGCCCGATGCTGAGATAAAAATCAGGGTTCGCGGTGGTGGATCTATCACTCAAAGCAATTCTCCTTTGTATATTGTCGATGGTTTTGCTAAAGACGATATTAAAGATATTGCACCTTCCGAAATTTCAGATATCTCTGTCTTAAAAGATGCTTCCTCAACCGCTATTTACGGTTCACGTGGAGCAAACGGAGTTATTATTGTTACAACTAAGTCAGCCCAACAAGGTAAACTATCTGTCTCTTATAATGCTTATGCAGGATTTAAAAAAGTAGCAAGAACGCTGGCTGTATTATCTCCTTATCAGTTTGCTCAAAAGCAATACGAAAGAGCTGTGCTGAGCGGTAGTGTTGCCAGCGATTATGAAAGCTATTTTGGAAGTTATGGTGATATTGATTTATATAAATCAATGAAAGGAACTAACTGGCAGGATGAAACTTTTGGACGCACCGGCATAACCCAGAATCACGCATTCTCAGTCAATGGAGGAAGTAAAGTATTCAATTATAATGCCACCTTTAGTCATATGTATGATAAGGCAATCATGTATAAGTCTAATTATACCCGCGATAATGTAGGGTTGAAATTGAACTATGTACCTTTAAGATGGTTGAAATTCGATTTTGCCACCCGCTATGCTGCAACAACCGTAAATGGTGCGGGGGCCAATGATCAGACAGGAACAGAAAAATCGACAACGGACTCACGTGTAAAAAATGCAGTTGTTTATACCCCTATCCCATTAAAAAATCTTACATCGCAGGGTGATGATGTGGAAGCCTCTTCCAGTTTGTATTCTCCCATTACGGCAAGCAATGATAACGATCGGACTCAGTACAGTCAGGATTTTAATGTCAATGGAGGGATGACGATTAATTTGATTAAAGGTCTCACTTTTACGTCTACTGTTGGGTATACCAAAACAAAGAAAGATGATAAGCGGTTCTACGGACTTACTTCTTATTACGTTATGAATGGTGGTGCCTTGAAAAGAGATAATGCGTATGCTCCAGCTACTTTCCTGACAAACAGTAATCAGGAAACTTTCCAAAATACTAATGTTTTAAACTTCAAAAAAGATAATTTATTTGAAGGACATAATTTAAGTGTGGTTCTGGGTCAGGAAACTTATATAAAATCTTCTGATTATTTCTTTCAGGATATCGAAGGATTTACAAATGCCTACACTTCACAGGATGTCTGGAACAATTTAGCGGATGGAACCAAAGTAAGTGTTATCAATTTTAAATATCCGGATGAGAGATTATTCTCTTATTTTGGACGTATAAATTATGAAATTAAAGACCGGTATTTACTGGCACTAACGTATCGTGCTGATGGTTCCAGTAAATTTTCGAATGGAAATGAATGGGGATATTTTCCGTCGGCTTCTGCTGGCTGGAGAATTTCAGAAGAGAGTTTTATGCAAGGAACTCGCGATTGGTTATCCAACCTCAAATTGCGCGGTAGTTACGGTAAGGCAGGAAATAACAGGATAGATGACTCAGCTTTCAAAAGAACTTATACTTCTTCTCATTCCAATTACCTTGAATCATCCATATTTTCTAATATTTATACGGCTGGTACAACATTGGCTAACCCTGACTTGAAATGGGAAACCACAACAACACGTAATATCGGACTGGATTATGGTTTCTTTAATAATCGACTCAATGGTTCTATAGAAGTATATTCAAATACAACCGATAATGTTTTAATTAAAATGAATATCGGAGGTGCAGGCTATACCGATCAATGGCAGAATACTGCAAAAACATCTAATAAAGGAGCTGAATTTAATTTGAATGCAGTATTGGCTCAGTCAAAAGACTTTAATCTTAATTTTTCATTCAACATCAGTGCAAATAAAAACAAAGTAATTAATTTAGGTACTTTGTCAAGTTATACATTTAACGAAGCCTGGACCAGTTATTCAGAAGCTTCAAACAGTTATTTGGTTACTCCTGGTCAGCCTGTAGGTTTGATATATGGATATGTAAATCAGGGAATGTATACGGCTGATGACTTCTCATGGAGCGGTGGTAAATGGGTAATGAATGCAACGAAGTACTCTAATTATGATGCAACTACCAAAACTTATTCAGATGCTAAAGGGAATAAATTTGTGGATAATAGTTCCATTGATGGAGTAAGTTGGGGCCCGGGTGCAATGAAACTTAAAGATTTAAATGGAGATGGACAAATTACAACAGCTGATAAACAAGTGATCGGTAATACAAATCCTAAGAATTATGGAGCCTTTGCGTTTACAGCAATTTACAAAGGATTTGATGCCTCTCTAAATTTCAATTGGGTTTATGGCAATGATATTTATAATGCCAATAAAATAGAACTCAGTACTTCGTATTATAAGTATCGCAATATGCTTGCCATCTCTGCAAATACATATACCCAAATTGACTGGGCTACCGGAAATAGAATTACAGATGCAGCTACTTTAACCTCCATGAATGCAAATGCAGATCTGTGGGCTTCGCCAACGGGACGCTATGCCACGACTTCGTGGGCTATTGAGGATGGATCTTTTTTACGTCTGAATAACATAACATTAGGTTATACAATTCCTAAAAAAATAACGAAAAGATGGTTTATTCAACAATTCCGTGTGTATGCATCGGCCTATAATATTTATACATGGACTAAATACACCGGTTATGACCCGGAGGTTGATTCACGTAGAACTACGCCTGCTACACCAGGTGTTGATTATTCAGCTTATCCTAAAAGTCACTCATATAATATCGGAGTTAACATAACCTTCTAAAATAATACAACAATGAAAAAACAAAGTATACTATTATTCATAAGTTTCCTCATTATTTCAATAGGTACTTCATGCACCGATATGTTGAAAGTATCGAGCAACTCAATGCTAAGTGATGATATTGTTTTTAGTAATCCCGATTCAACTAATCAGGCAATTGCTGCAATTTATGATATCATCGGACAAAACAACTCTTACCGTAACCGGCTTTGGATACAAATGGGGGTGAATACAGATATTGAGTATCGTTCAGGATGGAGTTATCCATCGACAATCGCATTGACTAAATCAGATGATTATTTTGCCCTCTATAATTCAAATGTGTCTGTTGGAGATGGATATAATAATTCTGATGCAGCTAATCCCTGGAGCCGTATTTATCAGGGGATTGAACGTGCTAATTTAGCTATTGCTGGGATACGCAAATATGGAGGTCCCGCAGAAGGAAATGATATGGGTCAGTTTCTGGGCGAAGCTCTTACAATGAGGGCTTACTTCTATTATGACCTGATTAAATGGTGGGGGGATGTCCCTGCACGATTTGAACCGGTAAGTGAAGCAACGATATATGTGGCTAAATCAAATAGAGACACTATTTACAATCAAATCATTAAAGATTTACAAGAAGCTTCCGGCCTTCTTTATTTGCCGGATGGCTCTTCGTATACAACGACAACAAAACGTGTAAGCAAAGATGCCGCAAGAGGTCTGTTAGCGCGTATTTGCCTTTCTGCAGCGGGTTACTCCATGAGACCAGTAGGTACCAGTGATGCGGAAATAAAAGTTACTGTTTCTGACATTCGCAGAAAAGAGCTATATACTATTGCCCGCGATGCTTGTAGATCTATTATTTCTGATGGAAAATATTCATTGGCTTCTAATTTTAAAGATATTTTCTATGATCAATGTCAGGATGTTGATACACATGGGAGGGAGGCAATCTGGCAGCTTCCATACAATCTGGGGTTGCGCGGACGGATGTTATATAATCTGGGTTTACCCCGCGATGCAGATGGAAAGAATAATACGGTATCGGTTGGTGGGCAATTTAAAATTACGCCAAGTTTCTTTTACGATTACAATGTGAATGATTCCCGTCGGGACATTACTGTGGTGCCGTATAAGATAACTAAAAATACAACTTTAGGAGTAATGGAACAATCGTTATCGGCAAGTGTGATCGGATTTAATCTGGCAAAATGGCGCGCTGAATGGTCTAAAACTCCTATCTCGGGTACTGATGATGGAATTTCACCTATTGTTTTGCGCTATGCTGATGTACTACTCATGTTTGCCGAAGCCGATCTTTTCTTAGGAGGAACCGAAGGTGAAACTTATTTTAATATGGTTCGTCGTCGGGCATTTGGTCAATCTGTCAATACTGTGTCGCCTTATGATTTGACTCTGACATTGGATAATCTCAAAAAAGAAAGAGCCTATGAGTTCTGCGGTGAAAATATTCGTAAATATGACTTGGAACGTTGGGGAGAATTGAAATCTGCTATTGATAAAGCTGGATCAAATATGACTGCACTAAGAAATGCGACAGGCGATTATGCAACGGTTCCAACTACAATTTATTACAAGTATACCGTTAATGATGCGATTACAACAGGTGAGCGTATTTTGACGATTTATGGACTTCAACGTGGTGAAACAGATGATAAAACAGTAATAGAGCCAACGGGTGGTTGGACTAAAAAGGTCTGGACTCAAGCAAAAGCAACTGCTAAGGATGCCAGTGGTAATACGATTGAAACGGAGTACTACCTGAGCGATGGTTTTATTAGTAGCATGTACCTTGGAAATCCTGATAAAAGGCAGTTATTACCTATTATGTCACAGATTATAACCACGAGTAATGGAATGCTGACAAACGATTATGGTTATTAAAAAAGAATGTAGAATCAGTAAAACAGTACAAGAATGAAAAATAATAAAAATATATACTTGTTGGTTTTCTTAATGTCTTGCTTTTTTCTCGGAGGTTTTACTTCGTGTAAAGATGATGATGTTAATGGATCCTTATCTAGGTTGTTTCGTCCCATCAATTTTAATGCAGATTTAAATAAGACGGTGGTAACACTGTCGTGGGCCGCAGTGGATAGTGCAAAGTCATACACTTTGAAAGTTAGTACCGATAGTGCTAACTTTACGTCGCCTGTTATTGATACCACAATAACAACTTTATCATTAGTCAAAGAACTTGCCGGCGAAACTACATTTTATGCTAAGGTGTGTGCAAATGCAAATGATAGCACTAAAAAATCGAAGTTTAATACGCTTTCATTTAAGACTCCTGCCGAAAATATTTTTCTAGGATATGGAACGAGCATAAATACAGGGAATCTTTATAGTGCTTATATGACGGACGTAAATACCTTGGATATAAAATGGACGCCGGGTGCGAATGTCAGTCACTTAATCCTGACTTCGAGTGATGGAAGCCTTAAAGATTCAGTTGCAATTTCAAGTGCCGAAGCAACTGCAGGAGAAAAGATTGTTTCTTCATTGTCCAATTCTAATTGGACAGTGAAAGTATACAATAAAAAGATTTTAAGAGGAACAACAACCGGATTAGTAGAAGGTGATATTGTACTAAAGGCAGGTGATGACTTGCCTACGGCTATAACTAATGCTGCTGCAGGGCAAGTAATAGTTCTAGCTCCTGGCGTTGTATTTCCGATGGGAACTGCTACTTATCGTTTGAGTAAGAATATAAAAATAAGAGGACTTTCAATAACGAATCGCCCAATTGTATGTGCTTCTACTGGTTCTTCTACGTCGGCTAGTCCACTAGGATTTGTAGATGCTTCTGCTATTGATTATGTGAGATTTGAAAATATTGATTTCTCTGGTTATTGCAATAACAATGCGTCTGGTACTAAGGTAGGTTATTTGATAAATAATAATACAGCGACATCAGTGAAATCTTTGTCATTTACCAATTGTAACATGCATAATTTTGGAAATACTCCTATGCGCGTACAGGGAGGAAAAAACAAGGTTGATACATTGACTTTTAATGGTTGTGTAATTACAGAGTTTGGATTTGCAAGTGGATATGCATTAGTGAATATCAGCAAATCAACTGATTATATCAATAATATTGTTATTACAAATTCAACAATTTATAACTTTAGTTATCCGGTAATTTCGGTAGTTCAAACTGCTACTACTGTTATGAATTCTGTAACTGTCTCTAATTGTACATTTAATCAAACGACTCAAAATACAACTAGTGCTAGAGTGCTGTTTAATTTTGATTATGTAAGCTTGACAAATGGAATCGTTATAAAAAACTGTGTGTTTGGAAGCTCAGGTTCAGCGACATCTGGACTAAAGATTACTAGTGCCACACAAACTGTAGCTCCTGTACTTACGGGATCATATTATACGAGTGATTACATTGATGAAACATTGCTGACTGGAGTTGCATATTCAATGAAAGGAAACATGACGTTATACTCTGGTGCTTCAACAAATTTGTGGAATGCTCCAACAACTGGTGATTTCTCTTTAAAAGATTCAGCCTTTAAAGGTAAAGGAGTTGCAGGTGATTTGAGGTGGTATTGATAAATTTTAAATCGAGATAGTTGCTATCAGAACTATCTCGATTTATTTCCCGCATATTTTCAAAATGGGTTGAAGCTATATATAAACAAAAAAAATATTGGTTTACGGATGAAATTCCTTCAAAAAACAGTTTCCATAATAGGTGTCTTAGTTCTTATTTTAGTTTCAACTTCGATAAAAGCAAAAGGAACTTATGATTATCTCTATCGAGATCTTCCATTTTCAATGTCCAAGGTTAAAGCTCCTGTATTTAAGAGCAATAAACTGTCTGTTGTTGATTTTGGTGGCTTAGGCGATGGATATACTCTCAATACGCACGCGTTTAGCAAGGCTGTAGAGGCACTTTCAAAAAAAGGTGGTGGAACATTAATCGTTCCGGCGGGTGTGTGGTTTACGGGCCCTATAGTGCTTAAGTCGAATATCAATTTGCATCTGGAGAAAGGGGCACTTATTCTTTTTTCTCCGGATTTTGATTTGTATCCGCTGGTCAATACTATTTTTGAAGGCTTGGAAACCCGGAGGTGTCAATCACCGATCTCGGCTAGAGGTGCTGAGAATATTGCAATCACAGGTCAAGGTTCCATCAATGGGTCGGGTGAGGCATGGCGTCCGCTAAAGAAAGCAAAAGTTACTGATTTACATTGGAAGAATGTAATTAAATCTGGTGGTGTACTAAGAGATCCGACTTATTGGTTTCCTTCAGCTAAATCGCTTAAAGGCGAATCGCTGAGCGATATGAATGTTCCACGAGGAAAGCTAACTGATTCGGACTGGGCTGATATTAAGGATTTCTTACGTCCGGCAATGATTAATTTCATCGAATGTAAAGAGATTCTGTTACAAGGTGTTTTGTTCGAAAATTCACCCAGTTGGAATATTCACCCGTTGATGTGTACAAATTTGATCGTTGACAATATCAGTGTTCGTAATCCAAGCTATGCCCAGAATGGGGATGGAATTGACGTTGAATCTTGTAAAAACGTATTGATTTTAAACAGTAACTTTGATGTTGGTGATGATGCAATTTGTATTAAATCGGGTAAAGATGAAGAAGGTCGTCAACGTGCACGCGCTACGGAAAATATGATTGTGGATAACTGTAAGGTTTTTAAGGGGCATGGTGGATTTGTAGTTGGAAGCGAAATGTCGGGGGGAGTTCGAAATGTTTCTGTGCGAAATTGTCAGTTTATGGGAACTGATGTGGGATTACGTTTTAAAAGTAATAGAGGGAGAGGTGGAGTTGTTGAGAATATTTATATTAATGATATTTATATGTTTGACATCGTTACAGATTCATTTTTATTTGACTTATACTATGGTGGTAAATCAGCCTCAGAAGCTTTGGAGGATGGTGATCAGGGGGCTGTCGAAAATAAAATCCCGACTGTGACTGTTGGAACGCCTGTGTTTAGAAATATTTATATCAAAAATATTGTTTCGAGAAATGCTCGTAGGGCGATGTTTTTTAATGGACTTCCTGAAATGAATATTGCAAATATAAACGTTGAAAATACCATGATTACTTCTCAGCTAGGTGCTGTAATTTGCGAGTCGGATGGGATAAAGTTTAAAAACATCCATATCATTCCTCAAACAGGAGCTGCTTTGATCCTCAGAAATGTGAAAAACTTTGATTTGGAATCTTTTACTTATCCTGATTCATTGACAGAGGTGGTGAAAATTTCGGGTAAGTTCACTAATATAAACCTTCCGGAGTCGATAAAAAAACAAAAAAATATAGAACTAAAATGATAGAGTATGTATAGGGTACTATATGAATGATTATGCAATATTAGACGCAGGGTATTAGTTGAACAATAGATGGCCAATAGATAGTGTTTGTAGATGAATTGTTTTGAGTTATAATGTTGTATAATTGAGTATTATCTTCGAAATTAAACCGATAGTTAAGCATTGTTACACATTTATGATAGGTATATATGGTGAGTAGTATATGAGTAGTATATGAGTAGTGGACGAGTGGTCGGTGCTTATTCTGTTAGCAAATAATGAATTTACGCATAAATAAAGATTATTTATTCGAAGTGTGAAAAGTATTTGCAATGATAAGTGTATTGCATTTAAGTAATAGGAATAATATAATGCCCCATTTATTTGGTAATATGGAATTAAATTAGTACATTTGTCTCAATATGAGATATATAAAACTAAAAACAGAGGATATTGAGCTATTAGAATTGCTTGTCAAAACTAGTGCT
>JAATGT010000188.1 GCA_015654525.1 Bacteroidales bacterium | reverse complement strand
TAGTTCTTGGCTGCTAATTTTGTAATCGGCTTTGGTCGCTTCAATGGTGAACCAATTGGATTTGTGGCCAACCAACCATTATCCCTGGCCGGTGTGCTCGATTGCGATGCCTCTGATAACGCTGCTCGTTTTATCCGTTATTGCGATGCTTTTAATATTCCGATCGTAACATTGGAAGATATGCCGGGCTATTTGCCGGGTGTTGATCAGGAACATGCTGGTGTGATTCGTCATGGTGCAAAAATGCTTTATGCTTATTCGGAAGCCACAGTTCCAAAGATTACCGTTATTCTTCGTAAGGCTTATGGTGGAGGCTATATTGCTATGAATTCACGCCACTTAGGTGCTGATTTTATGTTGGCCTGGCCAAGTGCTGAAATTGCTGTAATGGGACCAGAGGGTGCTGCTAACATTATTTTCCGTAAAGAAATAATGGAAGCCGAAGATGAAGATGCTATGCGTCAACAAAAAGTGCAGGAATATATCGAAAAATTTGCCAATCCGTATGTGGCAGCTTCAAAAGGATATATTGATGCTGTTATAGAGCCGCTTGAAACCCGTGATATGTTATTACATGCATTGGAAGTGTCGAAAAATAAAGACGATTTTCGTCCTGCTAAAAAACACGGAATCCCTCCATTTTAATCTAGAAATGAGAAATGAAGCAGAAAATGGCAACTCAATATTGAGTTGCTGCTTATTAACTTGTAACTCGTAACTAAAATAATATGGAAACAGAAAAACCGGAATATGTAGATTTTGCTGTAACAGCGCGAAAATACAAAACGCTTCTGACTACAAAATATAAGAATAGAAAACAATGGATAAATCCGAGCCCGTATGATATTCAATCTATCATTCCGGGTACTATTCTTGAAATTTTTATAAAAGAAGGCGATGTTGTAAAAGAGGGTGAACCTCTTTTGATTTTGGAAGCCATGAAAATGCAAAATCGAATAGAAATGCCATTTACGGCTCGCATTAAGAAAATAAATGTGGAAGTAGGAGTTCGTATTCCCAAAGACTCATTGATGATTGAGTTGGAAGCGGTAGATGAAATCTAACCCTAATAAATAAAAAGAAAACGGTTGATTATATACATAATCAACCGTTTTTTTATGAGTTCGTCTTGACTTTTAATCATACTGTAATGTCGCTCCAACAGAGCTTAAAAAAGGCCAGCTAATCAAAGCCTACCATAAATATCGCTTCTTTTTATGATGCTCCATTAGGAGTAATATTATGGTACCTGAGCTCGGGATAAGCAATAAATGAAAAGGCAGAATCAACTTAATAATACACCTTGGTTATCAAACATATCTGAAAATAATATGCCGGTGCGCTGCACCTTCGATTTATGTGTCTAACTAAATTTCTACAAATAGCTCGGTGCGCTGCACCTTTTTGAGGGATAGAGTCCCCAACTATTTGTAGGATTAGGTATCAATTATCATCATTAGGTGCAGCGCACCGTAATATTCAATTGTATAGCTTGAAAAATGAATCCGGGCTTATCCCGGACTAAGGTTTATGGCAGTAAAATTTATTTCATTTAAACAAAAGCTCCGTAGGTGCGACATTATAAAAGTCAAGACGACTTCTATATATAATTTGATAATCAATTTATTCCTTTATAAAGAGATAAATATTTATTCCGTATGATGGATTCCCATTCCTGTTCAAAGTTAGGAGTGAAAATATTATTGCCTAATTTTGCTTCTATATCGGCTATTTTCCAGAATCTTCCTTCGGAAATTTCAACGGGGTCTGCATCAATTTTGCCATTAAAAACGCTGTAAAAACTATGGACTAATTCGGCTTCCTGACGGGATATAAATTTATAGCGAGTTATAAACTTTGGTTCAAAATCAGTAATTCCAAGTTCTTCACATGCTTCACGTTTTAAAGCTGCTTCAATTTCTTCACCAAAATCTACATGTCCACCTACCGAAGTGTCCCATTTTCCCGGCTGAATATCTTTGTTCATGGCTCTTTTCTGCATGTATAATTCGCCCGCAGAATTGAAGACGTGTAAATGTACAACCGGATGTAGTATAAATGTTCCCGAATGGCATTCGTTACGTGTTGCTTTGCCAATGATGTTGCCGTCTTCATCTACGGCTGGAAAGTATTCAATGATGCCCATTCCTTTAAGCTTTTTATTTATTTGCAAAGAACCGAAAAAAAAATGAAATGGAAGTTATTCAACATCAGAATTTAACATGCTCTATTGATAATTTGCTCACTTTTATATTCCCCGATTGTCGCATTTATAAAGAATTGTAGTATCTTTGCGTTTAGAATTGGAAATGCATATTCACATAATTTCGCTAACTATTGTTAGGTCTGTTTGTCTGTTTATTCTCTTGTTGAAATTAGTGGTGAATGACGTGAAGTTGCAATGATTTAATATCTAAACTAGTTATTTGGATGAAAGATTTTAAAATCGCTGTTATTGGATTGGGCTACGTTGGCTTGCCATTAGCAATAGAATTTGGTAAAAAGTATAAAGTCCTTGGATTTGACATAAATAAGGACCGTATTGAAGAATTACAACAGGGAGTTGATCATACGTTAGAAGCCGATTTGCAAGGTTTGTTGGAATCTACGGGTCTACGGAAACAAAGTCCGGAGTTGGGTTTGTCATTTTCATCTGATGAAGCCGATCTTAAAGACTATAATACGTATATAGTAACTGTCCCTACCCCGATAAATAATTTCAATATGCCTGATTTGCGACCTCTTATCAAAGCGTCGGAAATGCTTGGGCGGGTTATTTCCAAGGATGACATTGCTATTTATGAATCCACTACCTATCCGGGTTGCACAGAAGAAGACTGTGTGCCTGTAATTGAAAAGGTATCCGGACTGAAATTTAATAAAGACTTTTTTGCAGGTTATAGTCCCGAGCGGATTAATCCCGGCGATAAAATAAATACACTCACCAAAATTAAAAAAGTAACATCAGGTTCCACACCTGAAATTGCCAACCGTGTAAATGATCTTTATGCATCCATTATCACGGTAGGTACTCACAAAGCTCCCAGTATTAAAGTAGCAGAAGCTTCTAAAATTATAGAAAATGCTCAACGTGATGTCAATATTTCCTTTGTAAATGAGCTTGCCCTTATTTTTGATAAAGTAGGTATTGATACGAATGATGTGATTGATGCTGCCGGTACTAAATGGAACTTTCTTAAGTATCGTCCCGGTTTAGTTGGTGGACATTGTATTAGTGTTGATCCGTATTATTTGGCCCGTAAAGCCGAATCGTTGGGTTATGTTCCGCAGGTTATTCTTTCCGGTCGTCATGTCAACAATAGTATTGCGCCTTTTATAGCCAATAAGGTATTGAAATTGATGATTCAGAAGATTCATTCCATTAAAGGTTCAAATGTGCTGATATTAGGTGTGACTTTTAAAGAAAATTGTCCGGATATTCGAAATACTAAAGTCGTTGATATTTATCGCGAGCTATGTGAATTCGGATTAAATGTTGATATTTATGATCCCTGGGCATCTCAAGAAGAAGTGAAGCATGAATATGGCATTGATATTCTGAATAAATTCGATCCTTCCAAGAAATATGAAGCCATTTTACTTGCCGTGGCTCATACTGAATTTGAATCCATAAATTTTGAAGAATATTATAAAGCCGGTACTGTTGTGTTTGATGCGAAAGCAGTGATCGACAGGCGCTGGGTTGATGGCAGACTTTAGACAGTCATCAGTTATCAGCCATTAGTGAGTCGTTATTAGTTATAATATGTAAAGTTTAAAGAGTCCGTGATCCTAAAACCGAATATTTTACGTTGGTATGCTGTATATACAGCTCCGAGGGCTGAGAAAAAAGTGAGTGAACGTTTTTCTGAGGTCGGTATAGAGCATTATCTGGCATTGCAAACGGTAAAGCGTCGATGGAGTGATCGGGTAAAAGAAGTAATTGTACCGGTCGTAAACGGTTATATTTTTGTACATATATTACCTGTAGATTTTGATCGGGTAACAAAAATTTATGGTGCTATTGCTTTTATCAAAGAGGCTGGGCAACCGGCTCCGATTCCGGATAATCAAATGGATAATCTCCGGTTTATGGTTGAAAATTCAGATGAGCCGGTCGAGTTCAGTCAGGAAAATTTTGAACGGGGAGAATCGGTTTGTATTAGCAAAGGTCCGCTAGAGGGAATGCTGGGCGAACTGATAGAGGTAAAAGGAAAACATAAGGTATTGGTTCGGCTCGAACGATTTGGTTCGGCTATTACCACAGTGCCTGTTTCGTTTATCGAAAAAATTAAATAATAAGGACGACAGCGTGCAACGTTTATGCAGCATGCAACGTCTGTAGTATGAAATAATATTTCAGGTTAATAAATTGATTTCATTACTCTCTTCTGGGAGTGACGAACCTCTCTATGTCAACGCAAAAAAGTTTTGAAATTTAGACACTAATTAGTTCGCATTTTTTTAATGAATATTTATGAAGAAAATTAATCTTGTTTTACTAGCATGTTTGTTTGTCGGTAGTCTGCTGGCTCAGAATGTTGATCTTAGTAAACTAACTCCTGAACAGGTGGCTGCTTATAAAAAATATAAAGGTGGAAGCAGTGGATCGGTTACCAACACATCGTCCGATAATGTAACGGAACGATCTGTTAATGAGGATGGAGATGATACTGATACTGATCAAACCGGCTTGAATCAAAATGGAACAACAAACGGACAGAAAAATAGTAATGCGAAAAAGAAGAAATATAATTATAAATATGACGAACAAAACCAACCGGTTAAACCAAAAGCTATTTTCGGTTCGTATTTATTTAGCAAAAACAATCTGACTTTTGAACCTAAACTAAATATTCCTACACCTCCCAAATATATTCTGGGTACCTACGATGAACTGATTATTGACGTATCGGGAATGTATGAGGCCAATTATAAACTAAAAGTAAGTCCCGAAGGTTTTGTCCGGGTTCCGAATGTAAGTCCAATAAAGGTAAGTGGACAGACCATTGAAGCTGCAACGAGAAGCATTAAGAGCCGACTCTCTTCCATCTATCCAAGCTCACAAATAAATGTTACACTGGGTAGTATCCGTAGTATTCGTGTTACAGTGGTAGGTGAAGCTACCCGCCCTGGAACTTATACATTACCTTCACTGGCTACCGCTTTTAATGCTCTTTATGCCTGTGGCGGGCCGGATTCTATTGGTTCTATGCGTGATATTAAAGTGGTTCGACACGGTAGGGTAGTTGCGAATGTGGATGTGTATAACTTTCTGCTGGATGGTGCTCTTACAAACAATATCGGATTACAGGATGAAGATGTAATTAAAATAGAACCATATAAAGTGCGTGTAAGCATTACCGGAGCTGTGAAACGCGAAGGAATTTTTGAAGGATTACCGGGTGAAACAATGAAACACCTGGTTCGTTTTGCCGGTGGGTATAACGACAATGCTTATAAGTCGATCATAACTGCTATTCGCTTAACCGATAAAGGAAAAACAGTCGTTGATGTAGCCGAGAATCAGCAGGCGACCTTTAAATTACAATCGGGTGATTCCTGTTTTGTATCCACTACTTCTACTAAATTCGACAACCGCGTTGATATCAGCGGATCGGTTTATCGTCCCGGAACGTATGCGCTGGATTCGGGGATGACCGTAAAACAATTGATTACCAAAGCCGATGGCATTAAGGAAGATGCTTATCTGAATATGGCTTTTATCAATCGTAAACAGGCTAACCAGATACCTGAAATTATCGGATTTAATCTGGGTGAGGTGCTGCACGGCGAAAGACCGGATGTTCCTCTTCAAAAAGATGACTCGGTAGTGATACGCAGTTTATTTGATTACCGCGAAGGGCAAACCGTATCCATTCAGGGAGCTGTTCAGGAGCCGGGAGAATTTAAGCTGGTAGAGAATATAACCTTGAAGGATCTGATATTTAAAGCTAAAGGATTTACCGAAATGGCAAATACCGATTCGGTAGAGTTGGTGCGTATTATTAAAGATCCTCAACGCTTGCTTTCGACTAACGAAAGAACCATTGTTTATAAATTTGCACTGGATAAAGATCTCAATTTCAAAAAAGGGGGAGCTGATATGGTACTCGAAAACGGTGATCAGGTTATTGTCCGCACCATTTCCGGTTACGAACAAATCCGCATGGTAAAAGTGGAAGGCGAAGTGTTACAACCCGGAAACTATAGCATTACCAATAAAGCCGAACGCATTTCAGATCTGATTAAGCGTGCCGGTGGATTTACCCAGTATGCTTATCCGCTCGGTGCTTACCTTATCCGCACCGAAAAGTTAACCGGGGTACAACAAAAAATGAATGAGCTTACCAAAGAAAATGCTAAAAAGCAACTGAAGGGTAAAAATGATAATAAGCTGGATGCCTCATTGGTAAAAGCCAGTGGAAGTACAGATGCATTAAGTGATGCAGACTCTATTCAGGGTAAAATGTCGAAAAGCTCAAAACTCGATAAGGTCTTTAAATCCGAAGGAATTGTGGGTATCAATTTGATGGAAATCATGAAACATCCGGGTGGTAAAAATGACTTTTATCTGGAAGAAGGCGATGATATTTTTGTGCCCCGCGAACTGCAAACAGTAAAAGTTATGGGTGAAGTACTTTTCCCCACCTATGTGGGTTATGAAAAAGGTAAAAGCCTGAGAAGTTATATCAGTAGCGCCGGTGGTTTTACCGAGCAGGCTCAGGCTAAAAAAACCTTTGTACTTTATGCCAACGGAACAGCTAAGAGTACCTCCAGCTTTTTGGGTATTCGTCATTATCCGAAACTGCAACCGGGAGCCCGCATTATTGTGCCGGAAAAACCAACCGAGATAAAGAACCCATTAACAGCCGGCGAAATGGTTGGAATTCTGACTTCCATCACCTCTGCTATGGTACTTATTTATTCTGTTGTAAAATAATAAGCAGAATCACAATAGTATTGGATCCATACAATCAATTAGGAGCATTACTTTCGGTGTGATGGCTGGAAACCAATAGGAAACTTGTCAAAGATAACACACCACAAATTGCACAAATTCTCACTAAAACATTATTTAGTATTTATGCGAATCAGAAGTTGCACACATGCACATTCTGTTTATAATGAGTTATTCCCGTAGGGAATACATATCAATAGAATATAGAAACAGATACAACCAATTCCCCGTAGGGGATAAATAGGGTAAAATGTGAATGTCCTACGGACAATAAATATGCACATCTGTTTATTCTATGGATATATAAGTCCTACGGACTATTTTTTTCAACTACTGATTCGCATTATTTGTGGAAATTGCTGTAATTAGTGGTTTGAAAAAATTATTTATTCTAAAAATCAATGTGTCTATGTCCGTTTATACTTTAAAAGATAAACCAGGATACTACTTCAAAAATAAATATGAATACAGATCAAAAAGTAAATACGGTGAATAACGACGAGATATCGTTGAAAGAACTACTGGAAAAAGGCAAAGAGGGATGGCACTACCTGCTGAGTAAATGGCTTATTATTCTGATCTTTGGATTAGGGGGAGCAGCTATTGGGCTGGTAGCTTCATTGCTGACCAAACCTAAATATACTGCACATCTTTCGTTTGCTTTGGTAGAAAAAAGTGCGGGAGGTGGTGGTCTGGCCGATCTGGCATCATCCTTTGGTTTAAGCAGCATGATGGGAGGCGGAAGCAGCGGAGCTTTTAGTGGTGATAAT
Organism: Bacteroidales bacterium; assembly: GCA_015654525.1. Classification (GTDB taxonomy): domain Bacteria; phylum Bacteroidota; class Bacteroidia; order Bacteroidales; family Paludibacteraceae; genus Paludibacter. The sequence continues at coordinate 1,169 of JAATGT010000188.1, read as the reverse complement.
TTATTGGAAATAATGCAATCGCCCCATACCATTGAACAAACGCTTTTAACTCCGGTAGTGTATCAGGGTAAAAAACAAAATCTTGTGGAGGTGTATATCCAGTTTATGGAATTGCGAGAACGCTGGAGTAAAGATGACCGGAACAAAGAATTACAAACGCTGAGCTTTCCAGTAGGGCAAAAAAGGGAAACCTTTACCCGTACACAGGATAGTGTGATGCACGATATTTATGACCAGATCATAAAATCGAATGCGCTGACTATTGCCCGTAAGGACAAAAAACTAAGCTTTGTGAATGTAAGTTTTACAAGTAAAGATGAGGTTTTTTCGAAACTGTTTGAAGAAAAACTGATGGAAGAGACTTATCGGTTTTACAGAGATACTAAAACAGCTCAAAGTCGTGCCAATGTTAATATGATGCAAGCCAAGGCAGATTCTATCCGACGGTTGTACGAATCGTCTTTATATAAAAGTGCCGGTTATTCGCAGGTCAATATCAATCAGGCTTTGCAGTTTGCAGCGGTGCCCAAGCTTAAACAGGAAAATAATGCACAGCTTTATGCTACGGTATATACCGAAGTGCTGAAAAATCTTGAAACGCTAAAATTAGATATGGCACGCGAAACACCTATTTTACAAATTATCGATACGCCCCGTTTTCCGTTGGAAAAAGAACGTCTGGGAAAAGGCAAGGCGATGGCTATGGGTGGAGTAGTAGGTGGTTTCCTGATCGTGTTTTATTTATTGGGAGCGATGTTTTTGAAAAGTGCGCTCAAAGAATAATGTGATGATGTGTTGATGTGATGATGTGAAGATAGGGTGATTATTGCCACGAAGTGGCTAACTGTAAATTGAAAATCAGCGTAGCCAATAACTCCGGTAAGCGAAGCGCAACCGGGGGATGAAAGTGACCCTAAATCTACAACCCCGTAGTGGGTTGAACATTAAGATAATATCTTGTTGAATTTGCGAGTTTAATATCAATAAGGATCTAAATAAGATTAAAAAAGTAAGCGGAAGGATATAATGTCGTATTAAAAAAAATGGAACGCTGATTTTACGGATTGAGCGGATAAAAACGGATGATAACTAAACGGATCTAAAACTGATTTTAGTCATGCAAGCATGACAGATAAAATCCTGAACTATTGAAAATCATCCCGATTTGT
>JAATGT010000203.1 GCA_015654525.1 Bacteroidales bacterium | reverse complement strand
GATACAATTCTTTCTTCTTTTTGGATAATAGGTAAAGTCACGGTTTTTATTTTTGGAAAATTTTCATTGTACCATTTTTCTGCTGCATCATTACCCAAAATAATGCCGGTCAGTATTTTTAAACATATAAATCGTCCTATCCGTCTTGATTTCGAACTTTTTTTTGCTACTTCCAGGCTGTCGTCGCAAAGCGTATACACGTTGGCTTTTGGAAAAAACATTTTGGTAAATAGGGCTACCGAAAAAGTTAATATATTATATTCTGAACATAAAATTAGATCGGGTTTGTGCAAAATAATCTTTGATAAGTAACCAAATCTGATCATCCGGTGTTTGTAACGAAGTTCCAGGCCCACGGTCAGAAATTTTGGTTTAAAATTCAACTGAGCTTCGAGTCTGTCGGCATCAAATCTCTGCGATAGTTGGTGTTTACGAAAAATATAAAAGTTAGTTTCAAAGGCTTCATTCAGTGCATTAAACAAATCAATTCGGTAAGGAGCCAATGAAGGGTGAAATACGAGTAATTTTTGCTTCATACGCTTTGTTTTGGTTTTTATTGATTAAACTTTATATGATAATTGGTTATAAGATATCAATTTATTGTAAGTCAGAACTTTTTGAAGACGTAAGCTGAGGTTTTCCTTTGAGTAAACATCTAAAATCTGATCGGCTTCTGTTTTTCCTGGATGAATCATGAGCTCAATAACTGAACCGGGTGTAAACGTTTTTTTTGAATTGAGAAAATCTGATACACTGCCAAAATGATTCGTAGCTGTTAGCCTTTTTAATTTTAGAATATAGTTATATGTGTTTCTGTATAGGCTGTTTTGCAAGGCTGTTTTTCCGATATCATTGGTGAGCCTCAGGTATGGAATTTTTTCGTCCTTTAGGAGTCGGAGTAATATCGGGAGCATTCCGGGTTCTTCATGAATATGATTATGAGAATCTGCATGTGATATGGGAATCCCAAATTTCCGGCAGAGTTGCACTTGACTTTTCAATTCTTCATAAATTGCATTTTGTTCAGATTTCGATAAAAGTGTTATTCGCCCCAGCTTCCGGTTGTGAAACATGCCTCCGGCATTACAAAACCGACTTTCGTTCCGTATGTTTTTTGTTAAAGGAATGCCTTGTGTGATATTAAGATGAATGCCTACATGATTCATCCGGTTCATAGAAATAGCCAAGATGGCAGCATCTTCCGAATCTTCAAAATTAGCCAAGAGGGTTGTATCCAGACATAGTTGTGAATCCATGGCTGTCATAATAGCATTATTTACTTCCTTGCTAATACCAAAATCATCTGCGTTGATAATTATATTATTCATCGTCTGTTTGCTCGTGTAAGATCAGAGCAGCTTGTGTTTGTTTAAAATAGTTTTTAATCTGGTTACACCTGCTTCGAACGAAAAAATAGAGAAGTAAAGATCCTTAATCATTTTTTTGTTTAAGTCTCCACTATTCAGGGCTACCAAGAGTTTGTTTAATCCGGCAACAAAGCCAGCTGTGTCGTTGTAACTAAATAAACTGTTTGCCTCTTCAAAATCAGTATATCCTCTTGCTGAAACCGTATGAGTTAAGACAGGTAGGCCGGCTTTTAAACCATCCATAACCCGTAACTTTAATCCTCCTCCCACACAGGTAGGGCAGATGTATACGTCGGCTTGTGCAATTACCTCTTGTATATTTTCCGGATTTGCAACTAAATTGATCGAAGAATGTTTTGCACAAGCTTCCATCATCTTGGATGATGGATTCCGTCCTGCGATGAGCAGTTTGCTTTCTGGTAGTTTTTTCAGTAATTCGGGGTATTCGTTTTCTAAAAAAGGAAGCACCGAAATTTCAGTTTGATATGAATCTAGGGTTCCGGTTATAGCAAAGTTTAATCCTGTTGTTACTGTTTTATTTTCATCTTCTGTAAAATTTAAGCTAGTGGTAGGTTCAAAACTCCCGAGTTTTACTATTTTGCTATTTTTTTTCGGATCATAGTGAATTTGTAGCAGGTTCACATCTTCATCTGTTAACGTTAGGTTTAAATCAGCCTGTTGTATCGCTGTTTTCTCGGCCTTTTCCATATAATACAAAAACGGAAATCTCCATGTCAGTGGCGGTTTGGTGCCTCTGTAATATTCCATTTCGTAATTATGGTGTATGCAAATTGTTTTTATGCCCAGTTGTTTCACCTGTTTTAGTACTCCGGTTGTAGTGCGGCTATTATCAAAAACTACTATGTCCGGTTTAAACTCGAGTATCTGAGGAAGTATTACATCTGTATACCGGTGTAGTCTGCCTCTATATACATCAACTAGCTTTTGTATTTTACTGACATTATAGGGTACCGCTTTCAAAATGCAATTTGGATGAATGAAATTGCGGATAGCTATTCCTCTGTAAGGGTACATCAACATACATGAATCGGCTATTTCCGAAAATGCGTTTACATAAGCACGGGAAGCAAAACTTCCGCCGCTATTGTCATCTAAATAATGATGGGTAACAAATAAAACTTTCATAAGCGTATCCGATTTCTATTGTTTTATTTTAGCTGACAGTTTCTCAAAGATCATATCGACAATCTTTAAATCTTTTTCATCAAACTTTCTGGCAAATATTCTGTCCGACGACATGATTTCATTAAAATCACTTTGTTGAAAAATATATGGATTCCCACGTTTCCAGTCTATTAAACGCATACAACCTAGGTATTCATCCGTTATATTGTAAAGTTTGTTCTTAAATGCCGAATTGTGTAACACGGTATGGATAAAAATCTCATCAGGGCATACTGAGTGTTTGTATATTCTCAAACATTCCGATTCCTTCGATAACAATAATTCCACAAAGTCATGGGTTATACTTACCCAGTTAGGGCCTTTGCTTAATGAAAATGCTTTGTCCAACTTAACCACATTGTATCCGACAAGATGTTGGATAAAAGCAAATGACCGATCGATAAAGAATAGTATTTTTCGAAGCCATAAACGTTGGAGCTTATAAAAAGAGGTTGATACGTGGATTTTTGTTACTTTGTATGCCACATCTCTCATGCTGTCGGTAGAAATTCCGAGAAATTCCTTCCCATGATTTTCTGAGAAAAAGGAATGAATATAATCTTGCGATTTTATTGGTAGATCCACACCTGAAATCAGGTGATAATAAGTATAGTTGCCAAATTCGTAAGCGCTGCGGAACAATATAAATTCAGCTTCAACAAAAGTTACGTGCCCCCATTTTACATCAATTCTTGGTTTAACGAATACCAATGACGATTTTGAAACAAACCTTTGAAATGCCGACTCGTCAAAGTTTTTGATTTTTTTATCTATATGGATAAATATATCATTTCGCTCGTCATCCAGTAATTTGATTAGGCGTTCCAGTATATAATAATTGTTATGTGCCAAAATCAGGTAGGCATGTTTCAATGGAGTGTCCATAATCATTGTTTTTTGCGTTCAAACCTTGAAAGAAAAAGATAAAACAGAAAAGACAATCTCCCAATATAAATGCTTAACTGGGAAACATCTCTGTATGTTTGATAATAATAGCTTTCACTGTCGAATCTGAGCATATATTGTTTCTTCTGAACTATATATTGCGAAATTGTTTGGTTATGTTCATGCAAAATAGAGACCTCCGGATAGAAATAAACATACCGACCGATGGCTTTCATTCTTTCTGCCAGTATCATTTCTTCAGAAAACAAAAATGTATTCGGATCCATCATACCACATTTTGCGAAATCAAGTGCTATTACGAGAAAAAAAGAACCCATAATCCGATAATGTATGCCTTCCAACGCTTGTTGAGTATAGTCCAACTTGAAAAATCTGTTTTTCTGTTTCTTCGGAATAAAAGGTGTCAGCCAATACATCCAAAAATATCGGTACCAAAAAGGATAATACGGATCGGGACTTTGTTTTCTACCGTCGGTCCCAATTATATTAGGGCCAATGATTCCCACAGTTGGTAAAGACTCTATTTTTGTGATTAACGACTCTACAACCTGACTATCAATAAGCCGAATATCGTTATTTGAAAAGAGTAAATGATCTATTTGGAAGTGTTTCATTAAAAACTTTGCACCCAGATTATTGCCTCTGGCAAATCCCAGATTGTCGGTATGCGAAATAACAAAGCACCTTTTATCGGCATCTTTTAAGGACTCAATATGACCGATTATCTCTGCATACAAAGCATCTGCCAGTATGTTGTTGGTTTGTTCGGTAGCCGAGTTGTTTACTACGACAGTAATATGTGGAGTCTGAATTTTTATCAATTCCTCTTTTACATATGCTATAGTCTTATCCTCGTTTTTATAGTTCACTATTATAATTCCTAACATCTCTGATTAAGTTTATGTTTTGTTCTGTGTAATAAGCACGTAAATAAATGAGTATGACAAAAAATGATATGCCGGAATTTGACCAAAAATGAAATATTGTAGGAACAAATAAAATGTGGAGGCATATAAATTTTAAATACAGCGGGAAGTATTCGTGCCTTAGAATACTAATGATAATGCTATACATAGCTATCAGGGGTATAATACCAAAGTCAACCCACATACCTATCATTCCCAAATCACTCGAAAAAACTCCTTTCGTGAAATTTGCCCACATCAGATTACCTAACGGTGAATTACCTCCACTGGGATAACCATTCCCGAAAATATAACAAAACCAGTTGGAAGAATACTCTCTAAAATAATAATACAATGCTTTCCAACGATTATAATCCGATTCGCCCAGATTGCTCTGTGTGTTGGTTATCATCAATTGCCAAACATCGGTAGTGTAAATAATGCCCACTATAATAGCTATAGATACTACAACTAAAATAGATGTTTTGTAGTGCGACTTAAACTGGTACATGGAGTATAGAAATACAGGAATCACTCCTAAAATCATACTTCTGTTTTGATATAAGACCAAAAATATTATAAGTAATGATGCTTCAATAAACGTGGTCCAGGAGAACTTCTTTATATACTCATATATTTTAAAATAAATATAAATAACTACCAGATGTATGCCATTCACATAGAACTCCAGCTTTGCCGATATGTCTTTATTCTCAATATCAAACTGGTCTATTTTTTCCTTATCCAGCTTTATCAGATCATTTTTTACATGCACCAGAACCCAGACTATAATAGTTCCGATAGAAATCCATTTCAGTGCTTTTACAATGTCTTCTTCAGTCGGTTGGACAAACAAGATAGCAGGAAGAAACATAAAAGTATATATGGATCGTTGAGCTACCAGCGTTGTCATAAAAGCTTGCCCACCAAAATAAAGAGCTGAAAACATCGATATAAATACTCCCAGTATAATGTAAACCGCCGGTTTGTTGTATCTGAAGCTGTTTAAAGCTTTTCGTCTCTTATTTTCGTTGAAAAAATAAATGCCGCTCAATATCCATATCCATGAAAGTGTCAGCATAATATCCGCTGTGAGCACATTCATTATTACGGCCAAATCCCAGAAGTTTACAGCGAATAGCAAACAGATAAATATATATAGAAATTTATTCATAGATTCAGGATCCGGTTATGTATGATTGATTGAAATTACTTCCCTATCAAAGCTTTTAGTCGTCCATTTAAAACAGATACGCAGAACGGTAGAAGCCCGAATACAATTACCGATAACAGTGCGGCAAAGATGCATCCTGTTGTTTTGATGGAAAAGGCATCCAGTATATTTTTTATTAAAAGCATGATAGCCCAATGAACTACGAAATAAATCATGGAATTTTTCCCGATATAATTCAGAGGTTTGAAGTAATCTGCTTTTTTAGCGATAAAATATGTCACCAACAGCCCGGAAAGGGCTGAAACAAGATATACAAAATAATCTCCCGAGATTACGGTATTTATGCGCATATCCAAATAGCTGAAATAAAATAACTGAGTCAGACCGTAAATAGCAACAGATGTCCATAAAAGCCATACTGAGTATTTTGTTCCTTCAATGTGATGTCTGAAGATGTGACCTGCATACAAAAAGAAAATACTTAAAAACAAATTAGAAAGTCCGAGTGGAAGATTTAAATTGAAATGATACAAGAGGTATCCGAATATGGGAAACAGAATAATCAGCCGTTTAATTTTAAATTTGTCGAGAAACATAAATCCGGTCAAAGCAAAAAATAATGATAGTAAGAACCAGATCGGTTGGTTGCCATTGCCTCCATTTCCCCATCTTATCATGGCATAGCCAGGTGAAAGTAATATTCTCCATATAGAACGGCCGGATTCAGCTATCTCAAAAGGAAATGATAATACAAACCCAATGAGCGTGAAAAGAACGAATGGCAGAAGGAGACTTTTTGCTTTACTGAGCAGGTAAGACTTGATTCCATACTTTGCTGGAGTGTACAAATAACCCGATTTAAAATAAAACCAGGGCATGAAGAAGAATGAAACGTGCATCACAAAATTGAAAACCTTATTGTCGAAGTTCCCCGAGAATTGCAGAATATGCATGACAATAATTTGCACCATAAACAGTCCGCTGACTAGATCGAAGTATTTTAATCTCGCTTTTTCCATCTGTTTAATTGTCTTTTCCGGTTGATAAGATTATAGTTTACGCTGAAGAAAACCTCTTATAATATTATTCTTAGAGATATACATGTCTTCGACTATAAAATAAATGGACGAAGCAATGCCTGCAACGGATAGCATGATAATTGAATTGCTGAAAAGGACGATCACTACATAACAGATTAGGATATAAGGTATGGCATACAGAAATTTAAATAGTAACATTTTATATGGAATATGTATGCCTATATATTTTTTGACGAAATAACCGGCCGAAATAAGAATAGAAAACTCAGAACAAACCCACACAATGGAAGAACCCACGCTGTGAAGATTTTTTACAAGGATTATTGCTAGGGCTACTCCAACAATAGCTCCAATTACCGAATTGATAAAAATAGCTTTATCTTTATTCAAGGGCATCAGTAATTGAATGATTAGTATTTCTTCGGTTCCTATTATCAGCATCAGAGGCAATACGATGCGCATCGGTAAAATGGATCCTTCATATCCGACACCGGCAATTATCCTGACAACTTCCGGAGCAAAAAACATAAAGAAAATAATAACAGGGAAACAGAAGGTGTATAATATGTCGAAAGATTTGGCAATTAATCTGTTGATTTCCGGAAAATTATTTTCGGCTACCAAAGCACTCATTCGTGGGAGCATAACCCCTGTGAATGCTGAAAAAAAAGCCAGTAGAATACCGTACAGTTTAGTGGCGGTAGTATAATAACCAACTTCTTTATTGCCTCCGACAAATCCTAAATAAGCTACATTAAAAGTTGCATACATCGAGTTAAACAACAGATAGGTGCCTAAAATCAGAAATGGTTTCAGAAATAGCTTTAGGTTGATGTTTTTGATGCTGAAATGAACAAATTTCCGACTATAAATCCAGTTAAATAGCGAATTTAACACTACAGCCCCAACGGTAAGTAAATAGTATGTTACATAATCTTCCTTGTGGTGGATAAATACAAATACGGAGATGACATACAGGCCTTTTACAATTATGCTCCGGATCGTTATGTATTTAAAATCTTCAATGCCTTTAAAGAACCATTCTACAAGAAACAGATTGACAAACACATTGGCCGCACCGATATAAAACATCTCTTTGTACTCTCCGAACTTGGGAACTATTGCCATTAAAATAAAAAGAACCATCAGCGAGATAATGGTTGTCAGCACAGTGAGCATTAATAATGATGAGAAAGTCTTGCTTAGTTCTTCCGGATTGTTTTTGTTTTTGGCAACTTCTCTGATGCCCACAATGGCAATTCCCATCATAGAAAACAAGATGAAATATTGAACAATACCACCAACCCAATTATAAATTCCTACATTGTTTACTCCCAATACTCTGGAAATATAAGGAAATGTAAGGAACGGAAATATGAAATTTGATACAGTAAGAATACTGCTATATATGAAATTGGTTTTAATTTTCATCTTATTTCTTTATAACTAAATGATCAAACATAATCGATAATGTCATGATCGTCTAAATCTATCCAAACATTTTTTACTTTAATTTCCACCGGATTTCCGGCTATAACTATATGTGTTGAAAAACCGGAATAATCCCTGTTCAATACGGAACCTGCACCAATGGTACAGTAATCGGGAGTTTTAGTGCCACTAAGAATCACACATTTTGTAGTTATCCAATTGTTTTTTCCGATAACAACCGGCGCATAACCTTTATTTTTGAAGTGACCATTAAGATCTTTCAGCCGATGGAAGGAGGTATCCATAATAATGAGATCCCAGGCTATAAGTGTATTCTCGCCAAAAGTAATTTGATGATGCGATGTGAGTTTTAAACTGGCATTGGCTCTGAAATTATTACCGATGATGCAGGTTCCTTTTCCGCCTATTGAGATGGCCGAACTATTCCCTACCGTACAGTTTCCTTTAAATATTACTTTTCCCCCATGGTTTTCCCAAACAATGCCGGTGTTGGGATAAAGGGATACAATGTATTCTCCAAACCGAATCATTCCTCTCCGGATGTTTTCACTCTCTATTATTACCTGCCCCTTACATTTTAATAGCTTCGGATGATATAAAAATATCGGTAGCTTTATAGCTTGCTTTAATGGCAAATAGTGAAAATTAAAATAGAATGTCTGTAGCCAGCTTATCTTTAATATCTTTCTTAAAGTATTCATTGTTTTTTATCCCGTTAAGAGTAACTTAAGATTTTGACCAGAATCATCATATCAATCAGGATTGACTTTTTGCTTTATAATCTGTTTCATTGCCATATCCATAAGTATTGGCCTGTTTTTTTCCATAGCCATACCCGTATTTTTTTCCGTTTCCATACCGGTAATTACTCTTTTGCTTATCAGCGGCATTCAGCACAAAATACAAATTGTTCAATTTCTTATGTTTGTATAAATTTGTAGCGTCTTCGATGTTTTTTTTAGGAGTATACTCAGCACGTACTACGTACAGATTAAGATCTGCAAAACGATTCAATGAAAAACTATCCGAAACAACTCCAACAGGTGCAGTATCTACAACGATATAATCATATTGATTCCTGAGTTCTGCAATCAATTTGTCCAGTTCGGGTTTTGCCAGCAGTTCATTCGGATTAGGAGGTGTTGGTCCGGCTAAAATAACGGATAAATTTGGATGAAGTCCTGAAGGCAGGATCAGCTTATCTTTAGCCATGTGTCCGGAAAGATACAACGTGATGCCAACTTTGTTATCCATACCGATGTATTCGGCGAGTTTAGGTTTTCGGACATCTAGTCCGATAACTAAAACCTTTTTATCGAGTATGGCCAGACTCATTGCCAGATTGATAGCAAGAAATGTTTTGCCTTCGCCACTGATACTGGATACGACATTAATAACTTTCTTATCGGTGCTATCCATTACAAATAGCAGGTTCGTTCGTAAAAGCCGGACGAGCTCGGTGAAACTATCCGTATTGTTTTCTTTGATTATGAGATTACCTGCCGGATCTGTTTTGGGAATCTCACCTAGTACTGGAATTGGAGATAGTTCTTCCAGTTCTTCTTTACTTCCAATTTGATAACGGAGTAAATCCCGAATTTTAATTCCGGTGACAGGAATGATGAGTCCGATAACTAATGAGAACATTAAAATCATAGACCGCTTTGGTGAAACAGGATCACCACCACTACGAATATTATCAATTATTTTGGCAATAGGTTCCACTACTGCTCCATTCAGGTATTTCTCTTCCTTTTTCTGTAACAGGAATAAAAACAATGCTTCTTTTACACCTTGTTGACGTTTGATTTCGGTATATTCACGCTCCTGACGGGGAATAGCTCTGATACGTACTGAGTTTTCGTTATTCTTGGATAAAAGATCACGTTCGGCTATTTTCAGATTATTCTTTTCATTTCGAACACTCGATTGCACGGTACTGAACATAGACTCAATCTGATTTGTCAGATCTATCATCATCTGATTACTGGAAGAAGCAATACGTGAAAGTCTGTTTTGTTGTAATAACAACTTATTATAGTTGTTAATCAACTCATTGAGACCTTCGCTTTTGATTCCGGTACTTGCCGGCAGAAGTTGGGAGCGATTTTCTTTTTTATGCATATAGTCATCCAGATCGGACACGATGGCTAGCTGGGTTTCCACATCAAGACGTTTCTGGGTAAAGTCACCTGTTTGCTGGATAAACATGTCCGATTGCGATTTAATGTCGGTGATGCCCTGAACTTGTTTGTAGGTCTCAACTTGTGATTCCACCGTGCCAAGTTCACGAGTGAGTGTTTGCAGGCGGTCATCAATAAATTGTGCTGTGCGGGTAGCCATAGCAGCCTGATCGTCCATATCCTCTCGGTTGTATACTTCTATAAGCTTATTCAAAAATTCTTTTCCTTGTTTTACATTAGCTGACTTGAGAGAGATATTCACCACAGAAGTCGTTTTGGAGGTTAGTTCCATTTTCATTTGTCCTAAGATTTCAGCAGCTTTACTCATCGGGCTTTGCAATACTACATCGATGAGCATATCTTCGGTCGGGCGGAATTTTCCTCTCGCTATATTAATCTTACCAAACGGTAAAGCAACCTGATGATCCGATATAGATGCTTTAACAGCGTAAGGTTTATCCATATAGGTTCCCGAAAATTCGTATTCGCCGTAGGGGCGAACCAATACTCTGAATCCTATGGCTCCGGTCATATCTGTCAGCACTGTGTCCGGCAAGCGTACAAGGATAGGGCATTCATTTCCGTAGACTATTTTCTGATCATAGGTTCCCAGTGTTGTATTGCCTATATTAGCGGCTAGTTTATTTATCAACGGAAGGGTTCCAATCTGAGTATAGGTTGTATAAATGCCCAGTTCGCGAACTGCATGTTCCACCAGTGTTGATGTTTTTAATACCTCCAGCTCATTATCTACATTATTCTTTTGAGTAAAAAGGCCCATTTCTTTAAATGCATTGATCTCGGCTGTTCCACCTCCTTTTTGATCATCTTTCAATAATATAGAAGTTGTAGTTTCGTAACTTGGTAACGTAAATTTCAAATAAATCATTGCCAAAACAACACAAACAGCTATTGTTGCTACAAACCATTTCCAATATGAAAAGTACTTGATGAAAATACCAAGAAAATCAATTGGTTTCTCATATTCTTCTGCCGGATCGGGATATTTATTCATAACTGATTAATTGTTTCTAGTTTAATTTGATTGTCTGTTGCGGTTTTATCATTGTAATTTTTGCAGACTATAGTTCCTTTTGTTGTAATAAAATTGTTATTTATATTTTGAGTCTGAAGACAGTGAACACCAAACTTGTTAAGGTCAATAATACAGAAAGGGATGTAATACCAAAGGTTTCTGCAGCTCCGTAATTTGATGATCTGGATCTGGACTTGTTTGGTTCTACATAAACCACATCATTCTGTTCCAGATAGTAGGCGGGCGAGTAAATAATATTCTTGTCGTTGAGATTAAGGGTGATATATTCTTTTGAACCATCGGATTTTTCGCGTAAAACTTTTACATTATCGCGTCGACCATAGATGGTTAAGTCTCCGGCTAAAGCTAAACCCTCGAAGATTGTCAAACGATCGTTGCTTGTTTCAAATTTTCCGGGTTTGAGTACTTCACCCAAGATATTGACAGCATAATTTGTAAATCGGATGGTGATAATCGGAGACTCTTTACTAAAAGCTGACTCCAGCTTTTTATGAAGCAGCGCCTCAAGTTCACTACGTGTTAATCCTTCTACCTTTATTTTTCCAAAAACAGGAAACTCGATGTAGCCATCGTTATCAACCAGATAAGTCTGGAGGGTGGGTTGGGAATAAAGCGAATTTTGATTGGTCGGTTCGGCCACCTGAGGTACAACCAGATTGTACATTCGCGAAGCTTCGGGTTCCGAACTGACCACGGTTATGCTAAGCATATCCTTAGGCTTGACACGTGCTTCATATAAGCCGGCAACTGCATTGGAAGATTTGAGGGTATTTTCCTTTGTATTGACTTTTTGAAAATAAGCAATATCTTTTGCCGGTGCACACGAACCTAATAAAAGAACACTCAAGAATAGAAATAAAGAATAAGTAATCTTTTTTGAATACATAATAAATGATTTTATTTGATTGGTATGTTAATATATTGATGTTGAATATTATCTACACGATCAATAAATAACTTATAAATAGTTTATTAAAAATGCGAAAATAATTTTTGCTCTCACAAGTTAATTAATTTATACTGTCGTATTTACATGGTGAGGTTCGTCAGTCCCACATGGAAACAACGGATTATATCAATAGTATTTTGTAGTAAATACTACAAACAAAACAAGAGATGAGTCAAAAAGGTTTAGAGCTGGAATATATTTTTATTATATCTAAAAAATATTAATATGTAAATTTTGAATGGAATAATAGTTTAATATATTGTTTATTATGTGTATACTGGATGATTGAGTGATTGTAAAATGAAATATTGCATAGAGAATTAATGCTAATATTATTTAGATTTGTGTCAGAAAATATATTACATTTGTGCTATATTTACTTCAAGTGCTCTTAAATTATGTATCAGAAATAAAAACAGTTTATGCATAGAATATTAAAATAAATGGATTGACCGAACAAATTGGCTTTTAAATCAGTTTATTTAAATAAAAAGAACCAAGTAAAAAAGAATATTATGAACTTACTGGAACAACTTAAAACTGTGACTAAAGTAGTTGCTGATACGGGTGACTTTGCTTCTATGATTGCTTATCAGCCAATCGATGCTACTACGAATCCTTCTCTTATTTATGCAGCATCGATGGATGCAAAATATAGTACATTAATAGATGATGCTATCGGATATGCTAAAGGTTTTTCGGGTGATAAAAACGTTCAACTGAGCAAAGCTATGGACAAATTGGCTGTAAATTTCGGGTTGAAAATATTAGATATCGTACCGGGGCGCGTGTCTACCGAGGTGGATGCCAGGCTCTCGTTTGATACAGCAGCTACGATTGCTAAAGCGCATGAGTTGATTGCACTGTACGAAGAGAATGGCATATCGCGGGAGCGGATTCTGATAAAGATAGCTTCGACCTGGGAAGGCATACAGGCTGCAGAGAGTCTGGAGAAAGAAGGGATTCATTGTAATTTGACCTTGTTGTTCTCGTTTGCACAGGCTGTGCGGTGTGCGGAAGCAAAGGTTACGTTGATTTCTCCGTTTGTGGGTAGGATCATGGATTGGTATAAAAAGGATCTGGGTGTTGCGGCTATTGCTCCTGCAGAAGATCCGGGTGTGAAGTCGGTAAAGCAAATATATGATTACTATAAGAAGTATGATTACAAAACTATTGTAATGGGTGCCAGTTTTAGAAACATCGGTGAGATTGTGGAACTGGCAGGTTGTGATGCGCTGACCATTTCGCCTGCCTTGCTGAAAGAACTGGAAGGTACGGAGGCTGTTTTGGATAAGAAACTGGATGCCGTGAAATCAAAGTCGCTGAGCATTGAAGCTATTCAGATGGATGAGAAAACTTTCAGGTGGATGATGAATGAAGATGCTATGGCTACGGAAAAGCTGGCTGAGGGAATTCGCAATTTTACGAAAGATTTGATCAAGCTGGAGAAACACATTGCCGGATTGCTTTAAGCGATTATTTATAAATATCAAGAACCGGAATGAGTTTCTACATTGATACTCGGTTATACAACAAAAGATGCAAATGATTGCGTCTTTTGTTGTTAGTACTCAGTATCCCTCCGTTTTTGTAATTATTTGATCTTTAATTCGACTAGCCGAATTGAAAATCAAATGTTCGATCATCTGTTCCCATTATCCCCTAGTTGCGCTTCGCTTACTGGGGGCTATTCACATTTATCCATTCCGTGGCAAAGAACTTATTCTGTTAGATTCCAACTGCTTGTACAACTATTTAGTGAAATAGAAGGGTGTTGAGTAGTTACGTTTTGTTGTATTTGGATATGACATAGTGTATTTTGTTTTAATTATGACGATGCCCGGAATGTTGAGCTGAATTAGTATGTGGTACTAACGGATGACTATTATGCTGCTTGTGCAGGGTAGGGGATAGGTAGGAGTGGCTACATTGTAAGTGTGGATGCTAGTTTTGAATATGTGTTAGGTTGGTTTATAGTTGCTGGGGGTAAGAAAGAAGTTGTGTGAGCTTACTATGTTAATGTGAGTGGCTACTTTGTTAATGTGAGTGCCTATTCTGAATGTGTTTTAGGGTTTTCTGTTAATGTGAGTGCTCTCTTTGTAAATGTGGATGCAATATTTGAAAGTGTTTTAACCCACTATGTTAATGTGAGTGCCTACTTTGTAAATGTGAGTGCAATATCTGAATGTGTTTTCACAATATCTGAACTTACGAGTGCTTGTTTTGTAAATGCGAGTGCAATATATGAAAGCGTTTTAACTTTTTCTGTAAATGTGAGTACCTGTTTTGTATATGTGAGTGCAATATATGACGGGTCTATTCAATAAACTGAAATGGTTTATGGTGTAATGATGTAAGGTTGATGGTGTAATTTAGGGTAGGAATATTAATTTCAATGAAACAAAAGCTCCGTAGGTGTGACATTATAAAAAATCAAGACGACTTCAAGGTCTAATAAAAAAAGAGGATGACCTTTTGGGACATCCTCTTTAGTATTATATAGCCGAAGTGTTTTATGCTTCAGTGGTCTGACGTTCTTCTTCGATATCAAGCACATTGCGGCGGGCATCCACTTTTTTGTCGTACTCGTCGCGCGAGTAAACTACAATTTTGTCGAAGTCGCGTTGACCAGTTCCGGCAGGAATAAGGTGACCGCAAATAACGTTTTCTTTCAATCCTTCCAAACGGTCTACTTTTCCGTTGATAGCAGCGTCGTTCAGCACTTTCGTAGTTTCCTGGAAAGAAGCAGCGGACATAAAGCTACTGGTTTGTAAAGCAGCACGGGTGATACCTTGTAAAATCTGGTTAGAAGTAGCAGCTATAGCATCGCGTGTAAGCACCAGCTTCATATCGCGGCGTTTTAGCATACTGTTTTCGTCACGGAGTTTACGGGCCGTAATAATTTGTCCAGGTTTCAGTGTAACTGAATCACCGGAATCCAAAATTACTTTTTTACCCCAGATACGATCGTTTTCTTCCATGAAATCATGTTTGTCAACGATTTGTTTTTCCAGGAAGCGGGTATCTCCTTGTTCCAGAATTTCTACTTTACGCATCATCTGACGTACAATCACCTCAAAGTGTTTATCATTGATTTTTACACCCTGTAAGCGATAAACATCCTGAACTTCATTTACGATATAATCCTGAACAGCTGTAGGTCCTTTGATTAACAAGATATCCGAAGGGGTGGTAGCACCATCCGAAAGCGGAGTTCCTGCACGTACAAAGTCATTTTCCTGAACCAGAATTTGTTTCGAAAGTGCAATCATGTATTTTTTGATTTCACCTGTTTTAGAAGTTACAGCCAACTCGCGGTTACCACGTTTGATTTTACCGAAGGTTACTTCGCCATCAATTTCGGCTACTACAGCCGGATTGGATGGGTTACGTGCTTCGAACAATTCCGTTACACGTGGAAGACCACCGGTGATATCACCAGCTTTACCTACTGCGCGTGGAATTTTTACCAACATCTGACCGGTTTTGATTTTATCGCCGTTGTCCAACACCAAGTGGGCACCCACCGGTAAGTTGTATGTACGAAGGATAGAACCATCTTTGGATACAATGTGAGCACTTGGCACTTTGTTACGATCTTTAGATTCGATCAGGATCTTTTCGCGTAATCCGGTAGCATCATCAGTTTCGGTTTTGAAAGTAATACCTTCCACAACGTCTTCAAATTCAATTTTACCGTCGGTTTCCGAAATGATTACCGCGTTAAAAGGATCCCATTCGCAGACTACCTGACCTTTAGCTCCTATTTCGCCATCTTTCACATACAGTTTAGAACCGTAAGGAATGTTTTGAGTAGTGAGGGCTATGCCGGTATTTACATCCACTACACGCATTTCGGCCAAACGGCTTACTACTACCTGGTGGGTGTTTTTGTTGTCTTCATCCATTGCATCTACAGTACGAAGTTCGTCAAATTCAAGTCGACCGTCGTAGCGTAATGTAATTTTAGATTCGGCACCCACATTGGATGCAACCCCACCGACGTGGAATGTACGAAGTGTCAACTGAGTTCCCGGTTCTCCGATTGACTGCGCAGCGATAACACCAACAGCTTCACCAATATGAACCATCTTACCTGTTGCCAGGTTACGTCCGTAACATTTAGCACAAACACCTTTTTTCGACTCGCAGGTTAATACCGAACGAATTTCAACACGTTCGATAGGTGAATCCTGAATCTTGCGTGCATGAATTTCGGTAATTTGTTCGCCCGAGGCTACTAACAGTTCGCCAGTAAGCGGGTGGAAGATATCGTGAACCGATACACGACCCAGAATACGTTCGTAAAGCGAAGAAATAACTTCTTCATTGTTTTTCATTTCGGTGGCAATCAAACCACGTAATGTACCACAGTCGTCTTCATTGATAATCACGTCTTGCGACACGTCAACCAAACGACGGGTTAAGTATCCGGCATCAGCCGTTTTAAGAGCCGTATCGGCCAAACCTTTACGAGCACCGTGGGTTGAAATAAAGTATTCCAATACCGAAAGTCCTTCTTTAAAGTTCGAAAGAATAGGGTTTTCAATAATTTGTCCGCCTTCAGCACCTGATTTTTGAGGTTTTGCCATCAAACCACGCATACCTGAGAGCTGACGAATCTGTTCTTTAGAACCACGGGCTCCGGAATCCAACATCATATATACAGAGATGAATCCCTGGTTGTCGGTCGAAAGTTGTTTCATCAAAATATT
Organism: Bacteroidales bacterium; assembly: GCA_015654525.1. Lineage (GTDB taxonomy): Bacteria > Bacteroidota > Bacteroidia > Bacteroidales > Paludibacteraceae > Paludibacter. The sequence continues at coordinate 10,588 of JAATGT010000203.1, read as the reverse complement.
CGACAATTTCGAGTTGATGTGTGTCCAGGTATCGATAATCTGATTGTAACGTTCGTTGAAGGTAATGAATCCCATGTTATAGTTATTCAAAATTTCTTCTACTTCAGCGTTACCTTCTTTTACCAATGTTTCTTTTTCAGGTGGGATAATAACGTCGTTCAGGTTAAATGACAGACCTCCCTTGAAAGCCATGTAGTAACCTAAATCTTTAATATCATCAAGGAACTGAGCTGTGCGTGCTACTCCACAAATATCAATTACGTTACCAATAATGTCGCGCAATGATTTTTTAGAAAGAAGTTCGTTTATATAACCAACTTCGGGTGGAACACATTTATTAAATAAAACACGTCCAACTGTAGTTTCGATTAGTTGCAGTTCAAGATCACCTTCAGCATTTAAATCAAGTGTTTTAACCTTGATCCATGAGTGTAAAGTAACTTTCTTTTCGTTGTAAGCAATTTCTGCTTCTTCCGGAGAATAGAAAATAAGTCCTTCGCCCATAGCACCTTTACGTGGTTTGGTAATGTAGTACAAACCAAGAACCATGTCCTGCGAAGGTACGGTAATAGGAGCACCATTAGCCGGGTTTAGAATATTGTGAGCCGCCAACATCAACATTTGAGCTTCCAATACAGCCTCATTACCCAGTGGTAAGTGAACAGCCATCTGGTCACCATCAAAGTCGGCGTTGAAAGCCGTACATGCAAGTGGGTGAAGTTGAATTGCTTTTCCTTCAATCATTTTTGGTTGGAAAGCCTGAATACCCAACCGGTGAAGAGTAGGAGCACGGTTTAGTAATACGGGATGTCCTTTCATCACGTACTCTAAAATATCCCAGATAACAGGGTCTTTGCGATCAACGATTTTTTTCGCTGATTTTACCGTTTTTACAATTCCACGTTCAATAAGTTTGCGGATAACAAACGGTTTATAAAGTTCGGCCGCCATATCTTTTGGCAAACCGCATTCGTGCATTTTTAATTCAGGTCCAACGACGATTACCGAACGAGCCGAGTAATCCACACGTTTACCTAATAAGTTCTGACGGAAACGTCCCTGTTTACCTTTCAACGAATCGGAAAGCGATTTCAACGGACGGTTTGCGTCGGTTTTTACAGCACTCGATTTACGTGAATTGTCGAACAATGAATCCACAGCCTCTTGAAGCATACGTTTTTCGTTACGTAAAATTACTTCAGGAGCTTTGATTTCGATCAAACGTTTCAGACGGTTATTACGGATAATAACACGGCGGTATAAGTCATTCAAATCGGAAGTAGCAAAACGACCACCATCTAATGGCACCAACGGGCGTAATTCAGGTGGAATGACCGGAACAATTTTGATGATCATCCATTCCGGTTTGTTGCGCAATCTCGAAGCACGGAACGATTCTACAATTTGCAGACGTTTCAACGCTTCGTTTTTGCGTTGTTGAGAAGTATCGTTGTTTGCTTTGTGACGTAGGTCATACGACAGAGCATCTAAATCCAAACGAGCCAATAAATCGTAAATAGCATCGGCACCCATTTTAGCAATAAACTTATTTGGGTCGGTGTCTTCCAATAATTGGTTTTCGCGTGGGAGTGCTTCCAGAATGTCTAAATACTCATCTTCCGATAGTAATTCACCCTGAGCTATAGCTAATTCACTTTTAGCATATATTCCATCGTTTTCAACAATTCCGGGTTGAATTATTACATATTTTTCGTAATAAATAATTGAATCCAGTTTTTTAGTAGGCATTCCGAGCAGGTAACCGATTTTGTTCGGCAATGAGCGGAAATACCAAATGTGAGCTACAGGAACCACTAACTGAATGTGTCCCATACGTTCACGACGAACTTTTTTCTCGGTCACTTCTACACCACAACGGTCGCAGACAATGCCTTTGTAACGGATACGTTTGTATTTACCGCAATGACATTCAAAATCCTTGGTAGGACCAAAAATGCGTTCGCAGAACAGACCATCACGTTCGGGTTTGTATGTACGATAATTAATGGTTTCGGGTTTGAGAACCTCACCACTTGATAATTTTAATATTTCTTCGGGCGATGCAAGACCGATCGAGATTTTACTAAAATTATTCTTTACCTTATTATCATTTTTAAAAGCCATATCTCTGTTTTATGAAGAGTTATAAGATTTACATTTTTGAAAATACAATTCAGAATTAGAAGGAAGTGAGCTGTGAGACTCACTTCTTTATATTCCCTTCAGGGTATACTAATCTAAACTGATGCTCAGACCTAATCCACGAAGTTCGTGCAACAATACGTTGAGCGACTCCGGAATTCCCGGTGTTGGCATTGGATCACCTTTTACAATTGCTTCGTAAGTGCGGGCACGTCCCATCACGTCATCCGATTTTACAGTCAGAATTTCTTGCAAAATGTGAGCAGCACCAAATGCTTCCAGTGCCCAAACTTCCATTTCTCCAAAACGTTGACCTCCGAATTGAGCTTTACCACCAAGTGGTTGTTGTGTAATAAGTGAGTATGGTCCGATAGAACGCGCGTGCATTTTATCTTCAACCATGTGACCCAGTTTCAACATATAAATAACACCTACTGTAGCTGTTTGGTCAAAACGTTCACCGGTTCCACCATCGTACAAATAAGTTTTACCGTAATTTGGTACACCGGCTTTGTCAGTCCATGTATTCAAATCGTCTAAGCTGGCCCCGTCAAAAATAGGGGTTGCAAAACGCAAACCTAATTCTTTTCCAGCCCAACCCAATACGGTTTCAAAAATTTGTCCAAGGTTCATACGCGAAGGTACACCCAGTGGGTTCAATACAATATCAACCGGAGTTCCATCTTCGAGGAATGGCATATCTTCCTGACGAACGATACGCGATACGATACCTTTGTTACCGTGACGTCCTGCCATTTTATCACCAACACGGATTTTACGTTTTTTGGCAATATAAACTTTAGCAATCTGTACGATACCATTTGGAAGTTCGTCTCCGATGGTGATATTGAATTTTTGACGTTTAATCTGAGCATCCAATTCCTTGTGTTTCCTTAGATAGTTCATAATCAATTGTTTTATCAACTCATTTTTATGTGAATCGGTAGTCCATTTGCTTAATTGAACTGCAGTATAATCAATCTCGCGTAAACGGTCGGCAGTAAACTTACTGTTGCGCGAAATAATATCGGTGCCTAAGAAATCTTTAACTCCTGCAGATGTTTTATCTCCGATTAATCCCATCAGTTTTTCAACTAAGGTATCGCGTAAAATAGCTGCCTGGTTTTCGAACTCTTCATCCAGTTTAGGAAGAACAGCTTTGTCGGCCAGTTTCGATTTCCGGTTCTTTTGAGCTTTTGAGAATAAACGTTTGCCGATAACTACACCCGATAATGATGGAGTTGCTTTCAACGAAGCATCTTTTACATCACCTGCTTTATCGCCAAAGATGGCACGAAGCAGTTTTTCTTCCGGTGAAGGATCCGATTCTCCTTTTGGAGTAATTTTACCGATAATAATATCGCCCGGTTCGATGCGTGCACCTATGCGGATAATACCATTTTCGTCCAAATCCTTAGTGGCTTCCTCACTTACATTCGGAATGTCCGACGTAAATTCTTCAATACCACGTTTTGTTTCGCGAACGTCCAATAATTGTTCAACTACATGTATTGACGTGAAGACATCTTCACGTACAACGCGCTCGTTGATAACAATAGCATCCTCAAAATTGTAACCTTTCCAGGGCATAAATGCTACTTTCAGGTTTTTACCAATAGCCAATTCTCCATTTTGAGTTGAATACCCTTCAGTTAAGATCTGACCGGCATAAACTTTATCACCTCTGCTTACGATAGGACGTAAGTCGATGGTGGTATTCTGATTGGTTTTTTGAAATTTAGGTAATTTATATTCTTTTACAGCCGATTCGAAGCTTACAAATTCTTCTTCTTCGGTTCGGTCGTAGCGGATTTTAATACAAGTTGCATCTACGAACTCAATAATACCTTCACCTTCAGCAGCTACCTGTGTACGTGAATCGCGGATTAACTGAGCTTCAATGCCGGTACCTACAATAGGAGCCTCACAACGCAATAAAGGCACTGCCTGACGCATCATGTTCGATCCCATCAACGCACGGTTAGCATCATCATGTTCCAAGAAGGGAATAAGTGCTGCTGCGATTGAAGCAATCTGTGATGGAGATACATCCATCAGGTTTACTTCTTCCGGACCTACAACAGGGAAGTCGGCACCTAAACGTGATTTTACTTTAGAACGAAGAAATTCACCTTTTTCGTTCAGAGGTGCATTACCCTGACCAATAATCAGATTTTCTTCTTCTTCAGCCGTAAAATATTCAATTCCGGCTTCTGTTGTATCAACAACCGAATTGGTTACTTTCCGGTATGGAGTTTCGATAAAACCAAGTTCGTTGATTTTAGCGTAGATACATAAAGAAGAAATCAAACCAATGTTTGGACCTTCAGGAGTTTCAATCGGACACAAACGACCGTAGTGCGTATAGTGAACGTCACGAACCTCGAATCCTGCACGTTCACGTGACAAACCACCAGGCCCTAGGGCTGACATACGACGTTTGTGCGTGATCTCCGCCAATGGATTTTGTTGATCCATAAACTGCGAAAGTGCATTCGTACCGAAAAACGAATTGATTACCGAAGAAATACTTTTTGCATTGATCAAATCGATAGGAGTGAACACTTCGTTATCACGAACATTCATACGTTCACGAATGGTGCGGGCCATACGCGAAAGTCCTACTCCAAATTGATTATATAATTGTTCGCCTACTGTACGTACACGACGATTACTCAAGTGGTCAATATCATCCACATCAGCTTTTGAGTTAATCAACTCAATCAGATATTTGATGATTTCAATAATATCTTCTTTTGTTAATACCTTGATATCGCTACTTGTAGTAAGATTTAATTTCCGGTTAATACGGAAACGTCCCACATCACCTAAATCGTAACGTTTTTCGGAGAAGAATAAATTATTGATCACCTCACGAGCTGTTGAATCATCAGCCGGTACAGCATTACGTAATTGACGATAGATATAAAGCACAGCTTCTTTTTCCGAGTTGCTCGGATCTTTTTGAAGTGTGTTATATATAATGGCATAGTCATTTTGATTGGCATCTGCCTTGTGAAGTAAAATTGTTGGTGTTCCAGCTTCGATAATCAAATCTACGTGAGTACTATCTAAAACAGTTTCGCGATCAATGATTACTTCATTACGTTCGATAGTTACTACTTCGCCGGTATCTTCATCTACAAAGTCTTCTACCCAGGTCTTCAATACACGGGCAGCAAGTTTTTGTCCAATGGCTTTTTTCAGGCTGGTCTTGCTTACTTTGATTTCTTCGGCCAGATTGAAAATTTCTAATATGTCTTTGTCGCTTTCGAATCCAATAGCACGAAGCAATGTCGTTACAGGCAGTTTTTTCTTACGATCGATATAAGCGTACATCACGTTGTTGATGTCGGTAGCAAATTCAATCCATGATCCGCGGAATGGAATAATACGTGCAGAGTATAATTTTGTTCCGTTGGCATGCACGCTTTGACCGAAGAATACACCAGGTGAACGGTGAAGCTGCGATACAATAACACGTTCAGCACCATTGATAACAAAAGTACCTTTAGCTGTCATATATGGGATCGGTCCCAGATAGACATCCTGAATCACCGTATCAAAATCTTCATGATCCGGATCGGTGCAATATAATTTTAGTTTAGCTTTAAGCGGCACACTATATGTTAAGCCGCGTTCTACACACTCATCGATCGAATAACGTGGAGGGTCAACGTAATAATCGAGAAATTCGAGGATGAAATTATTTCGGGTATCAGCAATAGGAAAGTTTTCGGAAAAGACCTTATACAATCCTTCTGATTTTCTTTTTTCTGGAGCTGTGTCCATTTGAAAAAAGTCCTGGAAAGATTTTAATTGTACTTCTAAAAAGTCAGGATATTCCAACTGATTTTTAATAGAAGCAAAATTTATTCTTTGAGCTTTAGTTAATGACGACATTTTCAAAGAGGTTATTTGGGTGCGGTGAACTCAATTATTTTATAGACAGAAAAGGTTTAGAATCCCTCAGTAAGAGGGAATCTAAACCAAAGACCTGATATTCAGGTTTTATTATTTAAGTTCAACTTCAGCTCCGCCTTCAACGAGTTGTTTTTTCAAGGCTTCTGCTTCGTCTTTTGCTACACCTTCTTTAATAACTGAAGGAGCTGCATCTACCATATCTTTAGCTTCTTTCAAGCCAAGTCCGGTAAGTTCTTTTACTAATTTAACGATAGCTAATTTATTAGCACCGGCTGCTTTCAATACTACATCGAAAGCTGATTTTTCTTCTGCTACTTCAGCAGCAGCTGCAGGACCTGCAGCAACAGCAACAGCTGCAGCAGCTGGTTCGATACCATATTCGTCTTTCAAAATTTGAGCTAACTCATTTACTTCTTTAACTGTTAAGTTAACCAATTGTTCTGCAAAAGCTTTCAAATCTGCCATTTTACTTATTTTTAATGTATTTGTTTTTTTATTTTACGATAAATATTTATCTCTCCGACAATGTTTTCAACACGCCGTGGATAGTCGAACCTCCTGATTGGAGTGCGGATATAACGTTCTTAGCTGGCGATTGCAATAAGCCAATAATTTCGCCGATAAGTTCGTTTTTGCTCTTCACGTGGATCAGTGCTTCTAAGTTGTTTTCGCCAATGTAGAAACTTTCTTCAACATAAGCAGCTTTCAAAATAGGCTTTTTAAGCTTGTTGCTTTTTAATTTGCTGAAGTCACTTATTACTTTCGCAGGTACGTTAGCCGTATTCGAAAGCATTAATGATGTTTCTCCTTTGAGCGAACCATAAAGTTCACTAAAATCTACTGATGAGTTATCAAGTGCTTTTTGGAGTAATGTATTTTTAACTACTACAAGTTTAACATCTTCTTTATAGCAAACTCTTCTTAATTCGCTAGTTTGAGCAGCATCTAATCCGCCTATATCTGCTAAATAGAAGTGAGCATACTCTCCAAGAGTTGACTCAAGTTGTTTTATAATAGCGCTTTTATCTTCCTTTTTCATAAACTTTTAATTTTATTCTTCAATTGATTTGGGTTCAATCTTAATACCCGAACTCATTGTGCTTGAAAGATAAATGCTCTTTACATAAGTACCTTTTGCGGCTGTCGGTTTTAGTTTCATCAAAGTAGAAACAAATTCTCTAGTATTTTCGACAATTTGTTCAGCTGTAAAAGATACTTTTCCAACTGAAGTGTGAACGATACCATATTTATCAACTTTAAAGTCGATTTTCCCTTGTTTTACTTCTTTTACAGCTTTACCAACTTCGTTGGTTACCGTACCACTTTTAGGGTTTGGCATTAAACCACGAGGGCCTAAAACACGTCCTAAAGCACCCAATTTACCCATGATAGCCGGTTGAGTGATGATAACATCAACATCGGTCCAACCACCTTTTATTTTTTCGATATATTCATCGAGACCTACGAAATCAGCTCCGGCTTCTTTAGCTGCTGCTTCTTGGTCGGGAGTACATAATGCAAGAACCTTTACTTGTTTTCCGGTTCCGTTTGGCAACGACACAACGCCGCGGACCATTTGGTTTGCTTTACGTGGGTCAACACCTAAGCGTACATCTATATCAACAGAAGCATCAAACTTTGAATTGGTAATTTCTTTTACCAAAGAAGAAGCTTCTTTCAATGAATAGGCTTTTCCTGCTTCAATTTTTTCTAAAGCTAACCTTTGATTCTTTGTCAGTTTACTCATTTTAATTGAAGTTTATTAGTTATTTTTATTAGGAAAAGTACCTTTTACGGTAATACCCATACTTCTAGCTGTACCAGCAACCATTTTCATAGCTGCATCTAATTCAAAACAATTCAAATCAACCATTTTGTCCGTTGCAATAACCTGTACTTGTTCCCAAGTAATTTCGGCTACTTTTTTACGGTTAGGTTCTGCCGATCCGCTTTTCAGTTTTGATACTTCTAACAATTGAATAGCAACAGGTGGAGTCTTTACAACAAAGTCGAAAGATTTGTCAGTATAATAGGTGATGACTGCGGGTAAAATTTTGCCCGGTTTGTCTTGGGTTCTGGCATTAAATTGTTTGCAAAACTCCATAATATTGATCCCTTTAGAACCCAATGCAGGGCCTACCGGGGGAGACGGGTTTGCAGCCCCTCCTTTAATCTGTAATTTAATAAGTCCAGCAATCTCTTTAGCCATAATAATTTTAATTTTGATGTTAAAGTGGAATCGTCAATTTGTAACAAGAACGGACTATTCCTTTTCTACTTGCGTGAAGCCGAGTTCGAGCGGAGTTTTCCGTCCGAAAATCATAACCATAACTTTGAGTTTTTTCTTTTCGGAGTTTACTTCCTCAATTAACCCACTAAACCCACTGAAAGGACCAAAGATCACTTTCACGTTTTCGCCAAGATAGAAAGGCGTTAGCATTTCTTCTGCTGTTTCCTGAAGTTCATCCACTGTTCCTAAAATCCGATTCACTTCAGAAGGACGAATTGGAGTAGGAACATTGTTTTTTTCACCCAAGAATCCGATAACGTTTGGTGTGTTACGCAGGCGGTGAGAAATTTCACCAATAAGATAAGCTTCTATCAATACATATCCCGGCATGCAACTACGTTCTTTTGTAATTTTTTTGCCGTTACGAATCTGGTATACTTTCTCAGTAGGGATTAACACCTGAGCAACATATTGACCAAGATCCGAATTTTTGATTTCTGCATCAATGTATTCTTTAACCTTGTTCTCTTTTCCACTAATAGCACGCATTACGTACCATTTAAAATTTGTTGACTCAGACACTTTAATGACCTCCTTTGATTAAATTAAGACAACAGTCCGTAAATGAATTTCATGATACGTTCAAAACTAATATCCATAAGCCATACTATCAATGCAAGAATGATGGAAGCAATTAATACCACTATTGCACTGTTAGTAAGTTCCGACCGTGAAGGCCAAGATACTTTCTGAACAAGTTCCGAATAAGACTCTTTGATATAGCTAATTATCTTCATATTGTAAATAGAATTTGCACGGGCAGAGAGGCTCGAACTCCCGACACCTGGTTTTGGAGACCAGTGCTCTACCAACTGAGCTACGCCCGTATATTAAGTCGTTCTCCATTTCCGGAAAACGACTTATTTCTTAGAAAAACTTCTTACTGTCCATTTCACTCTTACTATTCGCCTGAGGGGAGGTTGGGAGTGACGCTGGATTAGTCAAGAAGTTCTGTAATTTGGCCAGAACCTACTGTACGACCACCTTCACGGATAGCAAAACGTAAACCAATGTTACAAGCTACCGGATAGATCAAAGTTACAGTTAACTCCAAGTTATCACCAGGCATTACCATTTCAGTTCCTTCAGGAAGAGTAATTTCACCGGTTACATCCAATGTACGGATATAAAACTGTGGACGGTAACGATTGTGGAATGGAGTGTGACGACCACCTTCTTCTTTTTTCAAGATATAAGCAGCGGCTTTGAAAGTAGTGTGAGGAGTTACTTTTCCCGGGTGGGTAACAACCATACCACGTTTGATTTCTTCCTTATCGATACCACGAAGTAACAACCCAACATTATCACCAGCCTGACCTTCGTCAAGAATTTTGCGGAACATTTCCACACCGGTAACAACTGATTTTTTAGCTTCATGACCTAAACCGATGATTTGTACTTCTTCACCAGTTTTGATAACACCAGTTTCAATACGACCTGTAGCAACTGTACCACGACCCGTGATAGAGAATACATCTTCAACAGGCATTAAGAATGGTTTGTCAATTGCACGTGGAGGTAATTCGATCCAAGTATCAACTGCATCCATCAATTCCATTACTTTGTCTTCCCATTCTGGAACGCCATTCAATGCACCAAGTGCAGAACCACGGATGATAGGAGTATTATCGCCATCGAAATCGTAGAATGAAAGCAATTCGCGCATTTCCATTTCTACTAATTCCAGCATTTCTTCGTCATCAACCATATCGCATTTGTTCATGAAAACAACAATACGAGGTACGTTTACCTGACGAGCTAAAAGGATGTGTTCGCGTGTTTGTGGCATAGGACCATCAGTTGCAGCAACTACAATGATAGCACCATCCATTTGAGCAGCACCAGTAACCATATTCTTAACGTAATCAGCGTGACCCGGGCAGTCAACGTGCGCATAGTGACGGTTAGCTGTTTGGTATTCTACGTGTGCAGTGTTAATAGTAATACCACGTTCTTTTTCTTCAGGTGCATTATCGATAGAATCGAATGAACGCAATTCAGAAAGCCCTTTTTTTGCAAGTACAGTTGTAATTGCAGCGGTCAAGGTAGTTTTACCGTGGTCAACGTGTCCGATGGTACCTACGTTAACGTGGGGTTTTGACCTGTCAAATTTTTCTTTTGCCATAACTCAAAGATTATTTAATAATTAATTTAATATGTTTTTATAAAAGCTCACAAAGTTGAGCTGTTGATGAGAATTGAACTCGCGACCTCTTCCTTACCAAGGAAGTG
>JAATGT010000189.1 GCA_015654525.1 Bacteroidales bacterium | reverse complement strand
TGACCATTCACAAAATCAGAAGCATTAGATGCTAAGAATACTGCAGGACCTGCAAGATCTTCGGGATTTCCCCAACGTGCAGCAGGAGTTTTAGCTATAATGAATGAATCGAATGGATGACGAGATCCATCAGCTTGCTTTTCATGAAGAGCAGCTGTCTGAGGTGTTGCGATATAACCCGGTCCGATACCGTTACATTGAATGTTGAATTCGCCGTACTCTGATGCAATATTACGAGTCAACATTTTAAGACCACCTTTTGCCGCAGCATAAGCTGATACTGTTTCGCGACCAAGTTCACTCATCATTGAGCAGATGTTGATAATTTTACCGGCACCTTTTTTGATCATGCTAGGAATAACAGCTTTAGCAACGATAAATGGAGCATTTAAATCCACATCGATTACCTGACGGAATTCGGCTGCCGACATTTCGATCATAGGAATACGTTTGATGATACCTGCATTATTTACAAGGATATCAATAATACCTACTTCTTTTTCTATTTGAGCAACCATTGCATTTACTCCGGCTTCGTCTGTAACGTCACAAACATATCCATGTGCTGTGATTCCTTCAGCTTTGTAAGCAGCAAGTCCTTTATCTACAAATTCTTGTTTAAGATCATTGAATACGATAGTTGCGCCTGCATTAGCTAATGACGATGCGATAGCGAAACCGATTCCGTATGATGCTCCTGTGATAAGAGCAACTTTTCCTTCTAATGAAAATTGATTTTTCATGTTTGTTATTTTAAGTCTAATTATTTAATATTGAATCATCTCGAAACTCTACCCGAACCGTCACCCTTCATCAGGTTTTCAACCTCAGGAACAGTTACCAAATTAAAGTCTCCGTAAACAGTATGTTTCAGACACGATGCTGCTACTGCAAACTCAAGTACTTTTTGGTCATCCGATGGATAAGAGATCAATCCGTAGATCAACCCTCCCATAAACGAGTCACCACCTCCTACACGATCAACAATATGAGTGATGTAGTAACGTTTCGATTGATACAATTTGTCAGAATACAAACATCCTCCCCATGTATTGTGGTTGGCATTGATTGATCCGCGAAGTGTGATGATCACTTTTTTTGCACGAGGGAATTTCTTCATCATCTGAGTACATACCGACTCGAATTCTGCTGCATTCACTTCTCCGCCTGTATGTGCTACATCAAAACCTTCGGGTTTGATGCCGAATACTTTTTCTGCATCTTCTTCATTTCCTAAGATCACATCGCAACCTTCAACTAAAGCAGGCATTACCTGATCAGCTGTTTTGCCGTATTTCCAAAGATTTTTGCGGTAGTTTAGGTCAGTCGATACAGTGACACCCATTTCGTTAGCTACTTTGATAGCCTCCAAACAAGCATCGGCTGCACCTTGCGAAAGAGCAGGAGTTATTCCTGTCCAATGAAACCATTGAGCATCTTTGAATATTTCTTTCCAGTCAATCATTCCCGGTTTAATATCAGCAATAGCTGAATTGGCACGGTCATAAACCACTTTTGATGCACGAGCTACTGCTCCTGTTTCCAAGAAGTAAATACCCACACGATCACCACCTCTGAGAATACTGTTTACGCCCACATTGTATTTGCGAAGATCGGATATACACCAGTCTGCAATGTCATTTTTAGGCAATCGGGTGACAAAATCGGTTGGAATTCCATAATTAGAAAGAGATACTGCCACATTGGCTTCTCCTCCGCCGAAGGTCGCATTCAGATTCGTTGATTGGATAAAACGTTGGTAGCCGGGAGTTGCCAAACGCAACATGATTTCTCCGAAGGTTACTACTTTTTTCATTCTATTTATGTATATTATAGTTGTAAAATGTTGTTTAAAAGCTTACTTAAAAATTAAAGAAATTCTTTGCATTGTAATAAGATACATCTTCTACTAACTTCCCTAAGAAAGGTAATTCGGAAGCAGGAAGCAATCCTTCCTCAACATCGTTAGCTATAAGGTTACAAAGAATTCTTCTGAAATACTCGTGACGTGGATATGAAAGGAAACTGCGAGAGTCTGTCAACATTCCAACAAACCGACTCAATAAACCAAGATTCGAAAGCGAATTCATCTGAGCTTCCATTCCTGTTCTTTGATCCAAGAACCACCATCCAGAACCGAATTGAATTTTTCCTGCAACAGATCCGTCTTGGAAGTTTCCGATCATAGTTGCAATCAAATCATTATCTCGCGGATTCAGATTATAAATAATTGTTTTCGCTAATTGGTTATTGGTATCTAATCTGTTGAAGAATTTCGACATTGCTTTCGCTGTATTGAAATCACCAATAGAATCGAAGCCTGTGTCAGCTCCCAGTTTATTGAACAAACGTGTATTATTATTACGGATAGCACCATAATGGAATTGTTGTGTCCAACCTGTTTCCCAGTCCATGATAGCCCCCTCTACTAACATTGCCGATTTAAATTTGAGAATCTCATCACGAGTAAGCTCTTTACCTCCGTAAACTTTGTTGAATATACTTTCGATTTCGGCAGTAGTATAGTCTTCTGCATAAAACTCTTCGATTCCATGATCAGAAAGTTTACAACCAACACTTGCAAAGAAATCGTGACGATTACGCAATGCGGCAATCAAATCAGCAAATTTACTGATAGACACACCAGATACCGCTGATAACTTTTCGACATATGCTCTGAAATCTGCAGCAACCTCTACAGCCATAGCTTTATCTGGACGCCACGTAGGGAGTACTTTTATCGAAAAACCTTCGTTCTTTAAAGACAAATGATACTCTAATGAATCGATAGGATCGTCAGTTGTACAAACCGTTTCTACATGATAATGTTTCATCATACCTCGTGCCGAAAATTCAGGAGTACGAAGTTTTGCTGTACATTCGTCAAATATTTCTTTAGCGGTCTCGGGTTTCAATAATTTAGTGACACCAAAAGCCGTTTTCAATTCAAGATGTGTCCAGTGATACAATGGATTACGCATTGTGTATGGTACTGTTTCAGCCCATTTTTCGAACTTCTCCCAGTCTGTTGTATCTTTTCCGGTACAAAAACGCTCATCAATTCCGTTGGTACGCATAGCACGCCATTTGTAGTGATCGCCTGCTAACCAAATCTCTCCAAGATTATCGAATTGATAATTTTCTGCAATCAATTTAGGATCTAAATGACAGTGATAATCAATAATTGGTAATTTTTTTGCGTGCTCATGAAAGAGCTGTTGTGCTGTTTCTGTTTGTAAGACGAAGTTATCGTCGAGAAATTGTTTCATTGCAAAAGTCTTTATTATTAATATTTTTTGTTTTTATGGTCTGAGATTCGGAATATTATTCCGCGATATGTGTGCGAACACATATTTTTACAAAAGCATAATGAACACTTAAAAAAGTATCCTGCAAATAAAAGCTAAAGGATACTTTTTTCCAATAGTATTTCTAATTATTTTAGTCCGGTTATGTTAATTTTACTATTCAGACGATTTAGCACTTCATCAATACACTTCATAAAAGCAGCTTCGTCTTTCACCGGTTCT
>JAATGT010000034.1 GCA_015654525.1 Bacteroidales bacterium | reverse complement strand
CTTCATTTTTAAATTCCTGGGCAATGCCAAACCCAATGCCACTATTACCACCTGTAATAACCGCTACTTTGTTTATTAATTTACTCATTTTTTCTATTATTTGATGTTTGAGCGACAAAGGTAGATCATTGAAGTTATTTTTAGTAACTTTGTGCCGAAAAGTAATAGTAACATAGAAGTAACACAGTAACATTATGGAGTGTCAAGCAACAGATTTCCAAAAGGAATACAAGAAAGAAATGAGAGCTGTCCAAGATTCAATGGACGTACTGAACGGTAAATGGAAAATATCCATCATATCATCACTTTGCTGTTATAACAAAAGACGGTTTTCCGATATTTTGAATGATATAGAAGGAATTTCCAACAGAATGTTGAGCAAAGAATTAAAGGATTTGGAAATAAATCAATTGGTCAAACGAACCGTTTTAGATACGCAACCCATAACGGTTCAGTATGAGCTTACAGAACACGGTTTAACGCTAAAAACAATCATTTTCAATCTGACAGATTGGGGAATAGCACACCGAAAAAAGATAATCGGGGCATAATTTCTCTTTTGTCGGGTGTCGTCCCTGTTTGGCATAGCGTCTTCACTATGTCAAGGACAGCTCCTGCTTTCCATAACCGTCTCTTTTTTGATATGCAAGCCAAAAGGCTTGCTTTTAGTTAGCTTTGACGAAGCGAGACCTCCCCTTGCTGCTGCACTATTGCATCGTGTGGCATATAGAGTAAATAAAGTTATTGACGAGAGGTGAAATTACATACACAATAATCTTGTTGAAGATGGATTCGTATTTAAAACAGAACACTATGCATATAGTAGTGTAATTGATTATGGGAGAGAAAAGGGTGCTGAATATTGTGTTGGTTTAATATTGTTGTTATGCGATATAATCGCGCGGCAACAGAGGGTCAACCATACTTAGTTCCTATTCCAAATTTTTGAATCAATGAAATTGACATTTATAATTCTATTTTTCTGTTTCATCAATAATTCTTATTGTGAAGTACACTGTATCTCTTATTATTCAAGGAATAAAAGGGTTAATGTTTCTATTTATAAGAAAACTTTTAGAATAATGATTTTGCCTAAAAAAATAATTACTCATGAAAATGGTAGTGATAATGTCTTTGTCGGTGAAGAAATTTTTTCTTCAAAAGATTATAATTATAAAGGTAAATGGTTAGTTGTGATTAAAGATAAAAAGAAGTATTTCTTTAAATTTATCAACAATGATATACTATATGCATGCTCTAATTTAACTCGATATGTAAATAAAGGAGATAAGTTTTATTGTGATTCATACGAGATTTTTAAAGATGTTCGATTGAGTGGAGGTGATTGGAAAAACAATCAAAAAGATGGTAAATGGTATTATCGAAATAAAAATGAGTTTTCTATTCTAACATATAAACGAGGAAAAATAATTAAGAAAGAAATTATATCTAAAAATAAACCTACGACAATACCATCATATCGAATCTATCCAATTCGTTAATTGTTTGATTTGTTCTCTTGCTGCCGCACTATTGTATCGTGTATCGTGTGGCATGTCTGCAATAGGTTTCGCATTATTTGTGTGCTTTTGATACAGCCACATGGAGGCTTTAGATTTTAATTTCGTTTGGTGTGGAATAGTATAACGGAGCCCAAAAGTATTTTTCCCGTTTGTCAATGTAACCTAATCCCGGCCATGGCAAATGGGAAGACATGATTAATCGTTTGTTGGTATAACAGTCTTCCAAAACCTTCGTTCTGGTCTGTATGCCTTGTTCAAAATCAATATCAAATTCGATACCCCATTCCGGATTTGTAATAAGCAAAGGAGAGTGAAATACATCCACTATATTTTTGATTGATTTTCCTTCGGAAGAAATGCTGTAAATAGTGTGCCCGGGTGTATGACCTTCGGCTAACTCTGTATTTACGATAGAAAATAGCGCGTCGCCGGGGTTAAATAAATTCAGCTTATCCTTTGTTATATTCAAAATTTTCTTTGTGAAAGCTATAGTTCCTTTTTTCTGTTCGTCAGTCAGTTTGCTTTTTGAAAAATCAGGGTTGTCCGACATCCAGAAATCGTATTCCGCCTTTGCCATATAATAGCGTGCATTCGGATATACGATTGTATTATTTTTGCTGACAAGTCCACCAATATGGTCTCTATGAGCATGGGTAATAAGAATATCTGTGACACTATTCGCACTGATTCCTGCACTTTGCAGGTTTTCCAGTAACCAGCCCTGACTTGCTCCGAAATGATTGCCCAATCCGGAGTCGATCAATATAGCTTTGTCCTTTGTTTTGATAGCCATAATATTAATGGCCATGTCAATTGCTTTGTTGCCCAGATGTAGTTTCTCCAATTCTGACCTGAAGGTGGTAGCGTCAATTTGGGGAGCAAAGGTGGGTTGCGGATTTTCCAATACCATGTGTCCGTCAGTGAAGATGTAAAGTTCTGTTTTACCCCAATCCATCTTAATGTATCCGCAATTTGACTGTTTGTTATTTGTCGTGGGAATAGTATTACCCATCAATGAAGTTGGCATTGCAACAATACCACTTGACAAAATACCTAATTTAATGGCTGTTCTTCTGTTCATATATTCTTCTGCTTTTTCGTGACAAAATTAGTTTATTTATATCCTATTGTCAAGTACATACTATTTTGTATCTTAGCAACCAAAAAGAATCTATTGTTGATTATCAGCCTATAATTAAAGAAAATGAGTGAAAAAGAATTAGTAAAACCAATTTGTGCAGTGGATTATGCATTTGGAAGGATAGGTGGAAAATACAAAGGTCGTTTGCTGTGGTATTTGTATATGCACAAAATTTTACGTTACGGGGAGCTGAAAAGGCATATTACCAATATAACCACGAAGATGCTAACGCAAACTTTGCGGGAGTTGGAAAAAGACGGACTCATTGATCGCAAAGTGTATCATGAAGTGCCTCCTAAAGTGGAGTATTCTTTAACTGAAGTAGGCAGTGAGCTGATCCCATTTATTCGTTATTTGAGAGAATGGGGAGCCAAACAAATGGAAAAAGAGAATATACCAGCTACTTTTTCATCAGCAGAGCACGATGAAATATAATGCCTTTGCTGCTGGGGTTATATCAAAAGCACGCAAATAACGCAAATACCACAAATTTTCGCAAATAAGATTTGTACTGTTGAATATGATTTGCTGAATTTCCATTCAACAAGATTGCGTTAATTTGCGCATTTTGCGTCATTTGCGTTCCAACAGATTTTTGATACAGCCAGCCTCATGTATGTAATCGGTTTTGCAAAAGAAAAAGCCGCTGAGCTTATAACCAGCTCACCTGAAAGCGTAAATTAAAGCTTTCTGCTTTGAATAATCTCCTTATATACCGCATCAATCTGTACTCCTATAGTTTCTTTACTATACCTGGCTTTGATATCGTCGGCAATTTTCTGTCGGTCGAAGTTTTTGTGTAATGCAGTTCTTAGCGCTTGTGTCCAGTTGCTCACTGTATTTTCGCACAGTATTCCGTTTGAGTCGGAAACCAGCTCTCTTAGCGCTGTAATGTTTGAGCAGATAACCGGGGTTCCGGTGCATAGTGCTTCGGCTACCACTACTCCGAATGTTTCAATCAGTGTGGGATGAACAAAGAAATCTGTTTCTTCCAGCTTTTTGGCAATTTCCTCTTTGGGCTGGTAGCCAGTAAAAATAGCATTTACATTTTTGTTGTAGCACAGTGTTTTCAAGTCTTCAATTTTATTGCCTCCACCAATCATGGTAAGCTCAATTTTTATATTCAGCTCTGTTTGTAGTGCTGCTATGGCTTTGATAAGCAGTTCGGGTTGTTTAGCCGGGTTCTTGAGTTTTGCCCAGGTTGCTATTGAGCAGAGTCTTATTTTAGCCGGATGTTTTTGCTTTTCTTTGAATGCAAATTGTTCCGAATCTATGACATTGCCTATCACCGTGAATTTAGATTTATCCAGATCAAAGGCATCCATGATCTCCTGTTGCAGGTATGTTGAAACAGGTAGAATTTTGGTGGCATTGTCGTAGGCTTTTTTACCCCAGTGTGCCAACACAGGCATTTTTGAAAAATTCCGAATGCGGGTCCAATGCTCGGTTATTACATGGGGTTTCTTCAGATGCGATGATAACCAGTCGCCTATTATGCCAGCCGGGAAAATTACATTTGAATGAATAATATCCGGAGTATAGTTTGGCGAAATCATTTTGTAAAAGGCTCTTTTTACCAACCAATATTGAAAAGGAATGGCGTGATAAACAATATCCCGAAAGAAGGTGCTAATTTCAACCTTTACAGTTCTTATCTGGTTTTCGTCAAACCGGTCTGACGATCGGACTGAGAATATCTTATTGCTTCTGTGAATTACAATGGCTAGAACAACAATCTCATTGCCGGATGACTGTATTGCCCGGGCATGTTCTTTGATAAAAACTCCAAAGTTCGGATTTTTCCGCGTGGGGTACCAACAGGCTATCAGTAATGTTTTCATCGTCGAATGTTTAATTGTTATCGATTAATGTTGATCAAGTATTAGAAATTATTGAAAAATAGTCCGTAGGACTTATATATCCATAGCATAAAGAGATATGCATATTTATTGTCCGTAGGACATTTATATTTTAGCTTGTTTATCCCCTAACGGGGAATTGGTTGTATTTGCTTTCATTTTCTATTGATAGATATTCCCTACGGGAAATGACTCAGTATAACTCATTGTTGTCTGGTAAAAGCCAGTAGATTCTTCGCTTCGCTCAGAATGACAGGTCATTATATTGCCTTTGTTCTGGATAGGGAAGTTTGGCGGCGTAGCCGCCAAACTTCCCTATCCCTAAACGCAAAATCTTGATTGTCATTTCGAACGAAGTGAGAAAACTCTCACAAAATTTCATATATAAAGTTTTCCGGACAATACTCAATAAATAGAATATGTATGCGTACAACTCCTGATTTGCCTAAATAATTATTTGCCCTTAATAATATCAAATCCTTTTCCGTAAACACCAATGACTGACGACTGCGATATAAATGCATTGGGATCAATATCTTTTACAATACGGAATATTTTGATCGATTCGTTTTTGCGGGCCACCACGGTAATTACTTTCACCGGTTCTTTGGAATACCAACCCATTCCGTCCAGAATTGTTACACCGCGATGTGCTTCTTCGTTTATCTTGGTTGCAATAAGTTCGTATTCTTTGGAAAAAATAAAAAACTGTACGGATTGTCGGACGCCGTTTATCACCATATCTACAGACATGGTGGTGATTGCCATTGCGCTAAGACCATAAACGATTGTTTCTAAACTACCAAATTTAAAGAAGTACGAAGAGCATATAATCAATACATCGCAGTAGAGCAAAACCCGTCCAAGGGTCACATTGCGGTATTTGTTTACCACCTTAGCAATTATATCGGTTCCTCCCGAACTACCGTTGGCCAGAAAAACAATTCCAATCCCGGATCCCGAAAGTAAACCTCCTATCACGCAGGCCATAAAATTATCGTCTTTGCCTACAAAGGTTCCCGGGACAGCCTGAGGGATAACCGCAAAAAAGAAAGTAAGTATGGCTACTCCGTAGATGGTTCGAAGGCTAAATGCCAATCCGATAGATCGGACAGCTATAACCAGCAGTACGAAGTTAATACAGAAATAGGTGATTGAAATTGGTAAGCCTGTTGCGTAATAAACAATCGCTCCAACACCGGTTGCACCGCCACCTGTGATTTGATGTGGCATTAGAAAACCTTTCCATGCAGCACAATACATCAATAATCCGAATGCAATAGCAATGTATTCGCGAATGTTTCTCCAGGTATCTTTTGTGATAGACTTTAAACTCATGGGATTATTTATTATAAAACAATATTTACAATTTTACCCGGAACTATAATCACTTTCTTCGGACTTTTACCATGCAGTTGCTTTATTGTTTGCTCATGCAATAATGCAATTTTTTCAACTTCATCTTTGCTCATATCTGCTGGCAGTTCGAGTGTAAAACGAACTTTACCATTGAAAGAAATGGGATATTTTACAGCCGTTTCTTTCAGATATTCTTCATTGCAAACAGGGAAAACGGCATCACATACGGTACTCTCGTTTCCAAGAATATGATATAACTCTTCAGCAATATGCGGTGCAAACGGAGCCAGTAGTATTGAAAGTGGTTCAAGAACTGCTTTTTTGCTGCATTTCAATGCAAATAGTTCATTAACGCAAATCATAAAGGCCGAAACAGAGGTGTTGTACGAGAAATTCTCGATATCAAAAGTAATTTTCTTTATGGTTTTGTGTAGCGTCTTTAGTTCTTCTGCTGTAGGAGCTTCATTGTTTACAAGTAAGTTTTCATCTTTGTAAAACAAGCTCCACAACCGTTTTAAGAAGCGATGAACTCCATCAATACCATTGGTATCCCAGGGTTTGGATTGTTCCAACGGTCCGAGGAACATTTCGTATAAGCGCAAGGTATCGGCACCGAATTTTTCAACAATATCGTCTGGATTCACTACATTGTACATCGATTTAGACATCTTTTCTACTGCCCAACCACATACGTATTTACCATCTTCAAGGATAAATTCAGCAGTTTTGTATTCGGGATGCCAGCTCTTGAATTTTTCAATATCCAGTACATCATTCGAAACAATATTCACATCAACGTGAATGGCTGTGGTTTCATATTGTTTTTTGAGATTCAATGATACAAAAGTATTTGAATCTTTTATTCTATATACAAAGTTGCTGCGCCCCTGAATCATTCCCTGATTAATCAGTTTCTTGAATGGTTCATCTTCGCAAACCAGACCTAAGTCAAATAAAAATTTATTCCAAAAGCGGCTATAAATCAGGTGACCGGTAGCATGTTCTGTTCCTCCAATATATAGATCCACATTACGCCAGTATTGATTAGCTTCCGCGCTGACCAATGCTTTATCGTTTTTCGGATCCATGTAGCGTAAATAATAGGCTGAAGAACCGGCAAACACGGGCATGGTATTTAATTCTAATGGATAACCATCTATTTCCCAGTTTTTGGCACGTCCCAGTGGTGGCTCTCCTTGTTCGGTAGGGAGAAATTTATCTATTTCGGGTAATTCTAATGGAAGTCTGCTTTCATCGAGCATGTAAGGCATTTCGTCCTTATAATAGACAGGAAAGGGCTCACCCCAATAACGCTGGCGACTAAAAATGGCATCGCGCAATCGGAAGTTCACTTTTACCTGACCCAGTTTTTGTTCTGCAATATATTCTTTGGCTTTGGCAATGGCTTGTTTTACGGTAAGTCCGTTCAGAAAGCCGGAATTTATCATGATTCCTTCTTTTGCATCAAAGCTATCTTCAGTTACGTCGCACCCTTCGATAAGAGGAATGATAGGCAGATTGAAGTGTTTCGCAAAAGCATAATCGCGACTATCATGAGCCGGTACGGCCATAATAGCTCCGGTTCCGTATCCGGAAAGTACATAGTCGGAGATCCAGATGGGTATTTCGGTTCCGCTTACCGGATTGATAGCATACGAACCGGAAAAAACTCCGGTAACTCTTCGGTCGGCAATACGTTCGCGCTCAGTTCTCTTTTTGGTAGCATCCAGATAATTTTGCACTTCAGGAGCCTGTTTGTCGGTGGTTAGTTGTTTTACCAGTTCACTTTCGGGAGCCAGCACCATAAATGTAACTCCATAAATGGTATCGGCTCTGGTGGTAAAAACGTCAAAGTTGAAATCCTGATCTTTTACCTCAAATCTGAGTTCGGCACCTTCGCTACGTCCTATCCAGTTCTTTTGGGTTTCGGTCAACGAATCTGTCCATTCAACAGTGTTCAATCCATCCAATAAACGTTGAGCATAAGCTGAAACACGCAAACTCCATTGGCGCATAACCCGTTGTTCAACGGGATGACCTCCACGTACGGAAACACCCTCGCTTACTTCATCGTTTGCCAAAACGGTTCCAAGTTCCGGACACCAGTTTACTTTTAAATCAGCCAGGTAGGCAATTCTGTAATTCAGTAATATTTCCTGTTGCTCTTTTTCGGTTTTAGCTTTCCATTCATTGGCTGTAAAGCTTATCTCTTCTGTGCATGAGGCTTGAATTCCTTCAGTACCCGAAGTCTCAAATGCTTTTATCAACGATACGATAGGTTGCGCTTTTTGCAATTTTGTATTGAAATAGTGGTTGAACATTTGTATAAATGCCCACTGAGTCCATTTATAGTAATCGGGTTCGCAAGTACGAATCTCGCGGCTCCAGTCATAACAAAATCCGATTTTATCTAATTGTTCCCGATAACGGGCAATATTCTTCTTCGTAGTAACAGCTGGGTGTTGTCCCGTCTGAATAGCATACTGTTCTGCAGGTAAACCATATGCGTCATATCCCATTGGGTGAAGTACATTGAAACCTTGCAGGCGTTTGTAGCGGCTGAAAATATCTGAAGCTATATATCCGAGTGGGTGACCTACATGCAAACCAGCTCCCGAGGGGTACGGAAACATGTCTAATACATAAAATTTGGGTTTGCTATTGTCAATTTCGGTTTTGTACGTGCTGTTCTTTTTCCAGTATGCTTGCCATTTTTGCTCTATTTCTTTGAAATTGTACTCCATAATATATTGAGGATAAGTATTAAAAACGCTTTTTTGTTTGTTTTCCTAATTTGAAATTAAACGTGCAAAGTTAATCAATTTAGCGGAATAACGAATTCGTCAGTCAGCTAAAAAACACATTCATTGCTTTTTAAACATAGTTGTAAGCTGGTGTTTAAAAAAAATGATTATTTTTGCAGGTTAATTGATTAAATTTACTCCAAGATGTCCAATCTACATGCGTCTATTCAATTTAAAGTCCCGGAGCCAACTCTGAGACGTTTACCCTGGTATTTAGCTTATGCTCAGTTGGTGTTGAAAGATGGAGAGTTATATCTTTCGTCTACTCAAATAGCCAAAAACATAGCTGTTGATGCATCGATGGTTGCAAAGGATTTGTCATATGTCAACATTAACGGCAGGACACGTGTTGGTTATGATGTTAAAGAACTTGTAGACATTCTCGAAGCTTTCTTAGGCTTTACCAATTCTCACAAAGCTTTTTTGTTTGGAGTTGGTAGTTTAGGAGGAGCTCTGATGCATGATAATGGATTAGAGCAATTTGGTTTGGAAATAGTTGCCGGTTTCGATGTCAAGTATGAATTGTCGGGTACAAGTATCAATCGTGTCCCTATACATCATATTGATCGTTTTGTCGAACTTCAACGTCAGACAGGAATTAATATTGGAGTTCTGACTGTTCCGGTTGATAAAGCGCAAATGGTTTCTGAAATAATGATTGCAGGCGGCATTCAGGCTATCTGGAATTTTACACCATTTCGTATTCGTGTTCCGGAAAATATAGTTGTTCAAAATACATCTATTTATGCGCATTTGGCAGTGATGTTCAATAGGCTGAATGCAATAAAAGAGGATGAAAAGAAAAGAACTTCAACTCAAAAACAACCCAAAATAAAATGAAAATATTTGCTATTGGTCAAAATTATTCAGAACATAATAAGGAATTGAACAGTGCAACTCCCAAAGAACCAGTCGTGTTTATGAAACCGGATTCTGCGTTGCTCAAAAATAACAAACCTTTTTATATTCCGGATTTTACTCATGAATTGCATTACGAAACCGAGTTGATAATCAAGTTCAACCGGTTGGGAAAGAATATTGATTCTAAATTTGCCGGAAGATATTTTGCTGAAATAGGTCTGGGTGTTGATTTTACAGCACGCGATCTTCAACGAAAGCTAAAAGCAGAAGGTAAACCATGGGAAATCTCAAAAGCATTTGATAATTCGGCAGTTATAGGCAATTTCTTATCTGTAGATGAGGTGGTTGATATTCAAAATATTCAGTTTCGCTTAGATTTGAATGGAAAAACTGTTCAGCAAGGTAATTCTGCCGATATGATTTTCCCTATAGATGAACTAATAGCGTATGTTAGTCGTTTTTTTACCATTAAAATAGGTGATATCCTTTTTACCGGAACACCGGTTGGTGTTGGAAAAGTGTCGATTGGTGACAGGCTGGAAGGTTTTATCTTTGATAAAAAGATGTTTGACTTTTATATTAAATAAAGGTGCAATCTGACTGACTGTGTTCACGAAGAAAAATTCTATATTAAAACGTGATGGTTTAAATGAAATATAAACTTGCATTTTTTGCATTTCTATTTTTATCTATTTCAGCTTTGTTTGGTCAGGGTGAGCAAATAAAATCTTATGATTTAAATTGGAAAGGTATAGAAAAATGCTTAATCGCGTCTAATTCAATTTCGGTAATGGCTTTTGAAGGAGCTTTATATCCGAACGAAAATCATTTACCTTATTTTACCGAAAGGATCCCTTGTGATCCGGTATTCTTATATACTCCCGAATTGAAAAATCCGGTTTACCTTCCCCTTACTGATGCTGAAGTTGCCTTATTACCAGCAGGTATTTCTCTTCCTTCTGAAATAAAACCTGTCTCTTCGCTTTTGACCGAACGTGGATCGGTTTTTCTCCATGTGTCTCTATGTCCATTTGTAAATCTAAACGGAAAAGTTTTTAAGGTTAAATCTTTTGATTTGCAAATCGCTAAAGAGAATAAACCACAAAAATCAGTTTCATCGGTGAGCCACACTTATACGGGTTCTTCGGTTCTGGCAAGTGGGAAATTTGTAAAAATAAAGGTGACTGATAGTGGAGTATACAAACTTACGTATGAAGATTTGGTTTCTATGGGGATAAATCCTGCCAATGTTCATATATTTGGGTATGGTGGAAATGTTTTAACTCAAGACTTCTCGTTGCCCAAAATCGATGATTTGCCTGAACAGGCCATTTACATGAATAAAGGTTCTGATGGTATATTTAATGCCGGGGATTATATATTGTTTTATGCTCAGGGTGTAAATAAATGGAGCTATGATAGTACAAAGTCGATGTTTACTCATATGGTTAATTCGTATTCAAACTATGGATATTATTTTGTTTCGTCAGATATTGGAACAGGACGTAAAATAGAAGTCAGTTCTGTAGAGATACCAAATACTTCTGTCGTAAATCCAGTAACCGAGTTTGTCGATTACGGGGTTTATGAAAAGGATGTAGTTAATCTAGCATTTTCCGGAAAAGAATTTTACCAACCTTTTAGCGATGCAACTTCTCTCAATTTTAGTTTTACAATCCCAAATCTTATATCAACTAGTCCTGTGAAAGTCAGGCTGGACGTTGCTGCATCGTCTACGTCAACATCTACTTTTAGCTTAAGTTTAAATGGAGGAGAAGAAAATCTTCTTTTTTTGAGACAATTAGCTGGTGATAACTATGAACTGGGGGTCGGTGCTTCCGGAATTTTTACTTATACTTCATCCAGTGATGTGTTAGCTTTTACTTTATCCTATCAGAAGCCAACTTCAACATCTTTAGGCTATTTAAATTTTCTCGAATTTAATGCCCGGAGACAGCTTAAAATGAATGGTTCGGTAATGCAATTCCAGAATGTTGATTATTTAGGTCAGTCAACGTTTAGTCGCTACCAACTGAGTAATGCCAATTCAAATATCGAAATTTGGGACATAACCCATCCTCAGAATATCAATAAAATTTCCACAACGATAACTGATGGAACTTTGACATTTACTGCTTCAAGCAATGAACTAAGAACCTATTTAGCTATTGACCCAACGGTTTCAAATGCCTATGCAAAGCCAGAAATTGTTGGAACTGTCTCAAACCAAAATCTGCATGGTATTTCTCAGGCAGATATGGTAATTATAACGTATCCTGATTTCTTGTCACAAGCGCAAAAGTTGGCTCTGGCTCATCGTGAGAAAGATGGCTTGACTGTGGAAGTGGTTACTACCGAACAAGTTTACAATGAATTTTCATCCGGAACTCCAGATGCAACAGCATATCGCTGGATGATGAAAATGTTGTACGATAGAGCAATACAATCAGGTGGTTCAATTGATATGCCGAAGTATTTGTTGCTTTTCGGTCGGGGATCTTATGATAATAGAAAGTTAATCTCAGGCTCAGGCGATAATCTAATTATGACTTATGAGTCTGATAATTCTTTAATTACGACTTCCTCTTATGTGAGTGATGATTATTTTGCACTGTTGGATGACACGGAGGGAGTCGATCTTACTGCGGGTTTGATGGATATTAGTGTTGGTCGATTTCCGGTTACTACAGTGCAGCAGGCTACCGATGTTGTAGACAAGACAATTGGCTATATGAATAATCAGGGAAAGGGGAGTTGGAAAAATCAACTTTGTTTTTTAGCTGATGACGGCGGTAATGGAGATGGAAATATCCACATGAGTCAGGCTGATGATGTTGCTACATCGGTTGCAACATTATTCCCGGCTTATCAGGAAAATAAAATATATCTGGATGAGTTTCAACAACAGACTTCTGCAAGTGGTGAAAGTTATCCGGCAGCCAAAACTAAATTTTTCAATCTTTTGAACTCAGGTCTATTCTTCCTTAATTTTACAGGTCATGCAGGCCCTACCGGGTGGACTAATGAATCGATTCTGTCTCTTGCCGATGTAAAAACATTGTCTAATCAGCATTTGCCTCTTTTTGTGGCTGTAACCTGCGATTTTTCTCAATTTGATGTTCAGGCTGTATCCGGTGGTGAACAGGTAGTGCTAAATCCAATAGGTGGTGGAATTGGAATTTTATCGGCAACCAGACCGGTGTATTCTTATGAAAACTCAATATTAGATAAATTGATCTGTACGAATCTGTTTCAGAAAAAAAATAGTACTGAGATGCGTATCGGAGATATTGTAGCGTATGCCAAGAATCAGATAACTTCTGGGAGTATAAATAAACTGGCCTATATTTATATGGGTGATCCGGCGGTGAGACTTAATTATCCGACAAAATATCAAGTTATTACAAATAAAATAAATCAGAATTCCGATTTAGGTAACGACACTCTACGTGCATTATCTGTGGATACAATACAGGGCTTTGTTGCTGATGGTAATAGACAGTTAGTGACTACTTTTAATGGAATGTTACATGTTGTTATCTATGATAAGATACAACAAATAACTACCTTAAATAATCATAATGAGGCTAATGGAACTTTTACGTACGCTGATAGACCAAATATATTGTTTTCAGGGCAAACAGAAGTTAAGGGTGGAAAATACAGTTTTACATTTATGCTGCCTAAAGATATTAAATATAATTATGGAGGAGGACGAATAAACTATTATGCTGAAGATGATAGTCTTGATCTTGAAGCACAAGGATATTATGAAAATTTTATCATTGGTGGTACTGACAAAAATTACATCGACGAATCGGATGGACCAGCTGTGAAATTATATCTCAATTCGAGAAAATTCTTATCTGGCAATAAAGTGAATGAGTCACCTCTTTTTATCGCTGATGTAAGCGATATACATGGAATTAATACTGTGGGGAGTGGCATTGGGCATGACATTTTATTGACTATTGATCAGAGCCCGGATTCATCTTATGTGCTAAATGATTATTTTCAGGCGAATGCAAACAGTTATACGGATGGAACTGTTAGCTATAGACTACCAGTTATGGAAAATGGTAAGCATAGCCTGACTTTTCGGGTGTGGGATTTGCTTGATAATTCCACTACACAAACGCTCAATTTTCAGGTTGTAAATGGGTTGGCTCCTGTGATATTTTCAATATATGTTTATCCGAATCCTGTAGAAACACAGGCTAACATAGTTGTGTCTCATGATAGACCCGAGACTGTTCTTAAGATGACGGTAGAAATATTTGATATTGCCGGTCGAAAAATATGGTCATTTTCACAGTCCACTGTCAATAATATTAGCTGGGATTTGATCGCTAACAATGGACAAAAAGTAAGATCGGGGCTGTATTTATACCGGGTAAGCATTAAAACAACAAATGGTGATATATCATCGAAAACGAATAAGATGCTCATTGTAGAATAATAAAAAACATAATTTTACGTTTAAAAGGTCTATATTCTTAATTAATTTTACTAATATTGCATTCAATAAAAAACAGATTATCCGAATGAAGAATAATTTTTTGACTCTGTGCATTTTTGTTTCAGTTTCTGTAAGTGCTTTCGCTGAAGTTAATAATCCTATTGTCACGGCGGTACCTTCGCTTTCTATAGCTCCCGATGCTAGGGCAGGAGGTATGGGTGATGCCGGAGTAGCTACAACTCCAGATGTTAATTCTCAGTATTGGAATCCGGCAAAATATGTTTTTATGGAAAGTGATGCAGGGCTTTCTATATCTTATACTCCATGGCTTCGAAAATTGGTTTCTGATATTGATTTGGCTTATTTAGCGGGATATTGGAAATTGGATAAAGAGCAGGCTGTGAGTGTCTCTTTGCGTTATTTTTCATTGGGTGAAATAACGTTAATGGACCAATTAGGATATCCGCAAGGTTCGGCACACCCTAACGAATTGGCTTTTGATGTGGCATATTCCCGTCTGTTGTCTGAACATTTTTCTGCGTCTGTAGCTTTGAGGTATATCCATTCAGACTTGAATAATGGCGTCAATCTTGCCGGGCAAACAGAGATGTATCCGGGCTCGGCTGTAGCTGGTGATATTGCCGGATATTACAAAACTCCGGTTGCGCTGGAGGGAGTTGATGGTACATTGAATGTTGGATTGAATATTTCAAATATTGGTTCGAAAATATCGTATGATAAAAACAGCACTAGTAGTTTTATCCCGACAAATATGCGTTTAGGTACTTCATTTGATTACCCATTGGATAATTATAATAAATTTTCTGTGAGTTTGGATTTTAATAAATTATTGGTTCCAACTCAGAATAATATGACAGCAAAAGAATATAGTGATTTATCACCTTTATCAGGAATTTTTAAATCATTCAGTGATGCACCCGGAGGTCTAAAAGAAGAACTTCAAGAGGTAATGTGGTCGTTGTGTGCCGAATATGCTTATAATAATCAATTCTTTGTCCGTGGAGGCTATTTTAATGAAAGTCAGTACAAAGGGAATCGAAAATATTTTACTGCCGGTGCAGGGTTCAAATTGAATGTTTTTCAATTGGATGCGGCCTATGTTATTTCAACTTCGCAATCTAATCCGTTAGACCAGACTTTGCGTTTCTCGCTTTCGTTTGATTTGTATGGACTTAAAAATTTGATAAAAAATTAATAAAGTCGTAAAGACTTATTTTTTCAACGATATAGAAACGGTTGATCTCTGACTTTAGGTTGGTTCAACCGTTTTTTTTCTTGTTTAGAATAAAATATTATGAATATACGTGTAGGATTTGGTTATGATGTGCACACCTTTGCTCTTGGACGTGAGCTTTGGTTGGGTGGAATAAAAATAGAACATTCGCTGGGGTTGCTTGGTCATTCTGATGCTGATGTTTTAATTCATGCTCTGTGCGATGCCTTGCTCGGAGCAGCTAATTTACGTGATATAGGCTTTCATTTTCCGGATACATCAAATGAGTATAAAAATATTGACAGTAAAATATTGCTATTTGAAACAATGAAATTACTTCGGCAAAAAGGGTATGAGTTTGGAAATGCTGATTGTACGGTTTGTGCAGAAGAGCCAAAACTTAATCCACATATTCCTGCAATGCAAAAATGCTTGTCGGAAGTAATGGGAGTTGATTCAGATGCTATTTCAATAAAAGCTACTACATCCGAAAAAATGGGCTTTGTCGGCCGTAAAGAGGGAATTGCTGTGTATGCTACGGTGTTAATTTCTAAGATCTGAGAACTTGTTTGCTTCTGATTTGTTTTTCCTATGGTGATATAAAAAAACTCTATCGGGTTTTATAATGTATTCTGTTTTGTTCTGATTATTTTTGTGTCATTAAAATATTAATCATTTAAATATAAAAAACATGTCAGTATTAGTAGGAAAAAAAGCACCGGTATTTAGCAGTAAAGCCGTAGTAAACGGAGGTGAAATCGTTGAAAATTTCTCGTTAGAACAATTTGCAGGAGATAAATATGTTGTCTTCTTTTTTTATCCGGCAGATTTTACGTTTGTTTGTCCAACAGAATTAATCGCCTTTCAGGACAAGGCAGGTGAGTTCGCATCCCGTAACACAGTGTTAGTCGGAGCATCTACAGATTCAGCATTTTCACACTGGAAATGGTTACAAACTGCTCAGAACGATGGTGGTATTAAGGGAGTAACTTACCCTATTGTAGCAGATCAGACTCTGCAAATTTCAAAAGCTTATGATGTTCTTGCAGGTTCGGAAGAATATGATGAAGAAGGAAACGAGACTTTTGTTGGTGAACCTCAGGCTTATCGTGGTCTGTTCTTGATTGACAAAAGCGGCGTGGTTCGCCATCAGGTTGTGAATGATATGCCACTTGGGCGTAATGTTGACGAGGTTCTTCGTTTAATTGATGCATTGCAGTTTACCGAAGAATATGGCGAAGTTTGCCCAGCTAACTGGAAAAAAGGAGAAAAAGCATTGAAGGCAACACAAGAAGGTATTGCAAGCTATTTGTCAGAAAAAGCATAATCAGGATCTAACTGTTTTAAATTAAATCGCTGTAACACTACTGTTATAGCGATTTTTTTTGTTTCAAATCAAATTTAATATTCTAATGTCGAATTATGATCTGATTTAACGTGCGTTCGATATAAATATTAATCTGTTAGGACTCATTTATCAATAGGAATATAGTTCTGAGTGGATTAATTCCTCTTCTGGAAAATATTAATGAATGGATTTCAGCAGACCTTAGTTCTGTGAATCCCTATTTCAAACTCCCGTTAATTTATGTCTTGGACTTCTGATACCGGAATACATTGTTTGCTGTTTTAGTAGTTATTGCTACTAATCATAAAACATTAATATGTATAGATTTCTAAGAATTATTAGTATAAACGCATAAAGTATTAAAATTATCAACTATTTTTGTCGTTGGATAATAATTCTTTGTACCGAAAGGCAAAGAACGTTTACGAAAGCAGTCAATTTTATTTTCAATTTATTCAACACAATGAGATTTAGTGTATTTAAAATCAGTTTGTTTTTTCTTTTTGTTATTAATTCCGTATCAACTATTGCTCAGGATGATCGGGCTCAATTACCATTAGCATTGCGAAATGCCTATTTCGGAGTAAGTATCGGATCTATAAATTATGATTTTGGTGCATCTCAGTTTATGGCTCATGCTCCTGCCGGATACACTTTTAATAGTGTAGATGTAAATCATCCGGCTGTTCGGTTAGTGTTGTACGGATATGAATTCAACAAATATCTTTCGGCACAATTGACGTATATGCGTCCGGTTTCATGGGTGTTTTATTATTATAACACAGATCTTGCACAAAATACAAGAAGTTCGGTTTGGATGAATGTGGGTGGACTCACGTTAAAACCTCAATTACCTATTACCGACCGTATTTCTTTGAATGGTGAATTTGGATTGGGAATTGTTACACGTCATGGATTTAGTGACTCGAAAGATAATCCAATTATAAAAGGAGTGACTTATGCTTCCGTATTGATGGGTGCCGGAGTGAATTATCATATCAATGATAACTGGCAATTGACCTTAAGCACAGCATATACTCCACAAAAAAAATCGGTTGATCAGCCGGCGACTACCTTTATTGGTGTCGGATTTAATTACAAATTAAAAACCGTATCGGATAAAAAACTTCAGAAAGGAGCCGAAACAGGTTATACTAATCCAAAGCAATGGTTGCAAATCGGTTATTCGAGTAATATTCTTGGTTATGGAGTAAATAATACACTTGAAAAAGCTGTTCTATTTTGGGGCGGTGATGCAGAAGTATATCGAGGGCTGTCATTAACTTATCAGCGAAATATATTTCATTCTGCAAAGTATTTTGCATTAGATTGGGGTATCACTGCTGCTAGTTGGCAAACAAAAGGCGCTGGAACTGGTCTGAGCAATCCAAATAAACAGGATTTCTTTACGCTTTCAGTTTTTCCGGTTGCACGATTTAATTTTTTACATACCCGGCCACTGGATGCTTATTTTTATTATTCCGTCGCAGGGCCTACCTACATTTCTAAAAGAATCATTGATGGAAATGACACGGGTGAGCATTTTACTTTTCAGGATACTATGGGGGCAGGCGTATTCTTTGGTGAAAACCGGAATTGGAATGCCGAAATTGAAATAGGACATTATTCAAACGGAAATATTTTTCCACAAAACGCGGCAGTGAAGATTCCATTATCATTAAATGTCGGCTATGCCTTTTGATCTCAGGACTGGTGGAATTCCGATTTTCTCCAGCTTAAAATAGCTAATCAATTCATAAATTAAATACTATGCTGGTAAAAACCTTTGGCGCGGCGGTTCAAGGAATAAACGCTACGATAGTTACAATTGAGGTTAATGTAAGTCAGGGAATACGGTTTATGCATGTCGGGTTGCCCGATAATGCAGTGAAAGAAAGTCGCGAACGAATTGCTTCGGCACTTGGTTATACCGGGCATAAAATGCCTCATAAACAAGTTATAATCAATATGGCTCCTGCTGATATACGGAAGGAAGGTTCGGCTTATGATTTGCCGTTGGCAATTGGAATTCTTGCTGCAGATGAGAAACTTGCTTTTGATGAGTTAGAGAAATATGTTATTATGGGTGAACTATCGCTGGATGGCGGTTTACAACCAATAAAAGGAGTGTTGCCTATAGCTATTAAAGCACGTGAGGACGGGTTTAAAGGATTTATTTTACCGAAGCAAAATGCTCGTGAAGCTGCTGTAGTGAATAATCTGGATGTTTATGGAGTTGAGAATATTACGGAAGTAATTGATTTTTTTAATGGAAAATCGACGCTTGAACCTACTATCGTCAATACACGTGACGAATTTTTTTCGCATCTCAATCTTTCTGAAATTGATTTTGCCGATGTAAAAGGGCAGGAGAGTGTGAAGCGTGCGCTGGAGGTGGCGGCAGCCGGTGGACACAATATTATTATGGTTGGCCCCCCGGGAGCCGGAAAATCGATGTTGGCCAAACGTATTCCAACGATTTTACCTCCATTGACATTGCATGAAGCGCTAGAAACTACCAAAATTCATTCTGTTGCCGGTAACATAGATAATAATACCTCCCTGATTTCTCAGCGACCCTTCCGGAGTCCGCACCATACTATTTCCGATGTTGCCCTGGTTGGTGGTGGAACTTTTCCTCAACCGGGTGAAATCTCTCTTGCCCACAATGGTGTGCTTTTTCTTGACGAATTACCGGAATTTAAACGTACGGTGTTAGAGGTGATGCGTCAGCCTCTGGAAGATCGTAAGATTTGTATTTCACGTGCTAAATTTGCGATTGAATATCCCGCCAGTTTTATGCTGGTAGCTTCAATGAATCCTTGTCCGTGTGGGTATTATAATCACCCTGATAGGGAATGTGTTTGTGCAGCAGGTGTGGTTCAGAAATATCTTAGTCGCATTTCCGGTCCACTGCTCGACCGCATTGATATTCATATAGAGATAGTACCTGTTCCATTCGAAAAACTATCGGAAATGAAAGAATCAGAGAGCAGTGCCGTGGTTCGCGACCGGGTTATGAAAGCACGTCAGGTTCAGGAACAGCGCTTCAAGGATATTGACGGAGTGTATTGTAATGCTCAAATGTCGTCGAAGCAAATGCGTGAATTTGCCCAGATAGATAAAGCCGGCTCGGAGCTATTGAAAAATGCAATGCAGCGACTGAACCTTTCTGCCCGGGCGTATGATAGAATCATCAAAGTGGCTCGAACTGTTGCTGATCTGGATGATGCAGAACATATTCTCTCCAACCATATAGCAGAAGCTATTAATTACAGAAATCTGGATAGAGAAGGCTGGGCAGGATGATTTTTCAGTGAACAGTTATCAGTGATTAGTGATTTGGGGCGATGCTGACATGATCTGCACCGATGCTAACACGATCTGGGATGATGCTGACATGATCTGGGATGATGCTAACACGATCTGTAACGATGCTGACACGATCTGTAACGATGCTGACATGATCTGTAATGATGCTAACATGATCTGGGATGACGCTAACATGATCTTCCAAGGTGTATGGTGTCCGGTTAAAGGTGTAAAGTTTATTGTGTAGAGGTAAGAGAAAGGAGTGGTTAGTGATTAGTAATTCATAATTCATCATCATATCACCCCATCATCATATCACCCCATCATCCCATCACCCCATCATCATATCATCATATCATTACATTATTTTATCAACCCATTTTCATTTTCCATAAAATTACTTACCTTTGTCCCCCGAAAGGAATTCGGTCCGCTTCCAGGACTGTTTTTCTTTCTTTTTTCAAACATATGAACTTTCGGGCGACTTAATCGTTCGAACATTCAAACAAACCAATGGGGTGCCTTAATATTTCGGGCTGAGATCATACCCTTTGAACCTGCACGGGTAATTCCGCGAAGGGAATAAGACAAATTCATCCGTATTTTTATTGGCTCTCAAAATCAAATTTATTAACTTTTAATTCATTTGTTATGAGACAAATTGTTATTGCAGCATTCGTGCTGTTATCCGTTTTTACTGTGTCGGCCCAACATACCCTTAAAGGGAAAGTACTGGACGAAAACGGAAATGCTTTAATTG
>JAATGT010000236.1 GCA_015654525.1 Bacteroidales bacterium | reverse complement strand
TGTGAAAAATACAGGAAAAACTGCCGGAAAAGAAGTGGTGGAGCTCTATTTATCGGCACCGGAAAAACACTTGCAAAAACCAAGTTCGGAGTTGAAAGCATTTGCTAAGACCAAAGAGTTGAAACCGGGCGAAACTCAAAAAATTACACTAACTATTAAAGCAAAAGACCTGACATCGTTTGACGAAAGTGCTTCGGCATGGGTAGCTGATGCCGGAACGTATACAGTATTGGTAGGAACTTCTTCACTGAACATCAAACAATCGGCGACTTTCACCCTTGCTGCCGACAAAGTGGTGGAAAAAACACACAAAGCTTTTGCTCCTGATGTAGCCTTTGAGGAATTGAAAAAATGATCAGACAATACTATAATTTTAAAACAACAGGGTATGAAAATTAAATTGCTCACGTTAGTCTTTGCATTTCAATTTATATTTTTGTGTGCTCAGAACAAAACTGTTTTTACTATTCAGGCTGATAAACCAATTGCTCAGGTATCTTCTACTATGTGGGGTGCTTTTTTTGAAGATATCAATTTTGGAGCCGACGGAGGTTTGTATGCCGAATTAGTAAAAAACCGTTCTTTTGAATTTCCGAATCCCTTAATAGGTTGGACCATTCATAGTAGCAAGGTGCTTTATGGTTTTAATTTAGGATCAGACATCCTTATTCTAAATCGCCCTGATAAATCGGCAACCAATCCACGCTACATGCATGTAAATCTAAATAATACAGATAAAGACAGCCTTGGATTGACTAATGAGGGTTTTCGTGGAATGGGAATAAAAAAAGGATTGCGCTATGATTTTTCAGTAATGTATCGACAAACCACAGCTCATGCTAAGTTACAAGTTCAGTTGGTAAATGAAAAGGGTGAAGTTATTGGTAGTGGTACCTTAATTCCGGATCAGGCAGATAATGAATGGCACAAAGCTGAACTATCTTTTACTGCAACAGCTACCGTACCCAAAGCAAAACTGAATATCTGGTTTGGAGGAAAAGGTACGCTGGATCTGGACATGATTTCGCTGTTCCCCGGCGATACATGGAAAGGTCGTAAAGGTGGATTACGTGCCGATATGGTTCAAATACTGGCTGATATGAACCCCGGTTTTATCCGCTTTCCCGGAGGCTGCATCGTTGAAGGACGTGATCTGTCGTCGAGGTATCAGTGGAAAAAACAATTGGTCCTGTTGAAGATAGAAAACTTGTTATAAACAGATGGAATAATGAAGTGGGTGCTCGTCCGGCACCTGATTATTTTCAGACCTTTGGTTTAGGCTTTTTTGAGTATTTTCAATTAGCCGAAGATATTGGTGCTCAACCATTGCCAATTTTGAATTGTGGCATGGCTTGCCAATTTAATGCAGCTGATATGGTACCGGTTGAGGGTATCGATCCTTATGTACAGGATGCCCTCGATCTGATTGAATTTGCTAATGGCTCTGTCGATACCAGGTGGGGCAAGATACGTGCTGATTTAGGTCATCCCGCTTCGTTTAATCTGAAGATACTGGGTATTGGTAACGAAAACTGGGGATCGCAATACATTGAACGTTTAAAGGTATTTCAGCAAGCTATCAGTGCAAAATACCCGAATATAAAACTTGTATGTAGTAGCGGCTTGGTAATTCTGGGTGAGCCATACGACTTTACAAATAAAGAGTTGCATAAGATGAAAGTCGGTTATGTTGATGAACATTATTACAATAACTCTCAATGGTTTTTGGACAATGCTAAACGGTATGATAGCTATGATCGTAAGTCAGAAACCAAAGTTTTTGTTGGAGAATATGCAGCACAGAGTGACCAGATGGGAAGCCTGAATAATAAAAACAACTGGCGAACGGCTCTCTCAGAAGCAGCCTATATGACAGGTCTGGAACGTAACGCAGATGTTGTACAAATGGCCGGGTATGCTCCGCTATTTGCTCATGTTGACGCATGGCAGTGGAAATCTGATCTGATTTGGGTCGATAATTTGCATGTAATGGGCACTCCAAATTATTATGTACAAAAACTCTATGCAACAAATAAAGGCAATGTGGTCGTACCTTTGCTTTCTAAAAACAAAATGCCAGCTACAGGTCAGGACAGCTTATATGCTTCTTCAACGATAGATAAAACAACAAATGAATTAATCATCAAAATTGTAAATGTCAAGAAAGAAACACAGTCAGCGGAACTAATAATAAAAGGAGTGAATAGAATTGAGTCAAATGCTAAACTGACTATATTACAAACTGACAATTTAGATGCGGAAAATACCTTGGAATCACCATCAGTAATTGCACCAATTGAAAAGACAATAAAAACAAATGGTAAGACAATAATGGTGGAATTAAATGGCAATTCATTTTCTGTTATTCGGGTGAAAATTTAAAATCAAAGCAGGCTGATTCTAAATTCAATATCGATTTCGGTCAAATAGAATCTACAAAATACCAGTTTAATTGAAAAAACACGAGCAAAAATGAAAAAAACTATTTTCCTCTTTTTTATTTTATGTTGTATAGACTCTTCTTTTATTTCACAGGTAAAGGCTCAGATTTCTGTACAGACAACTATTGAAAATGGCATTATTGAAGGATTGAAAGATCCTAAAACAGGATTGCGTGAATATTTCGGAATTCCGTTTGCGAAAGCACCTGTGGGTGAACTCCGTTGGAAAGCCCCACAACCACTTGATAACTGGGAAGGGGTGCTGAAGACGCAGAAGTTTGGTCCCAAACCGGTTCAGATTGAAGTATTCGGAAAAATGAACAACCGACTCGATACGATGAGCGAAGATTGTCTTTACCTCAACGTGTGGACGATGGCTGTTAAACACACAAAGCCATTACCTGTGCTTGTCTATATCTACGGTGGGGGCTTTGTTGCCGGCGATGGCGCTGAACCTCGCTATGACGGTGCTTCTATGGCTCAAAAAGGAATTGTAGTTGTGACATTCAACTACAGATTGAATCTCTTTGGCTTTTTAGCCCTTCCGGAACTTAGTGCAGAAGCACCATACAAGTCGTCCGGAAATTACGGCTATCTTGATCAGATTGCTGCATTGCAATGGGTACAGAAAAACATTGCAGCTTTTGGAGGAGATCCTAAACGGGTAACGCTTGCCGGGGAGTCGGCCGGTTCAATTTCAGTCAGCGCTCATATGGCTTCACCGTTGTCGCATAATTTGTTTACTCAGGCCATTGGCGAAAGTGGAGCGGAAATTCCTCCCACGCGAGACCCAGTATCATTGGGTGAAGCCGAAAAAACAGGAGTTGAGTTTGTCCAAAAAGCAGGATATAGAAGTTTGAAGGATTTACGGGCACTTACTACCAAACAACTGGTTGATATCTATAGACAATCTAAACGCTATGGTTTTCCAACTCTTATCGACGGATATTTCCTCACAGAACCACTAGCCCATACATTTAATGATCACCGACAAGCCCAGATACCTTTACTTGTGGGTTGGAATTCGGCTGAAATTCCCGGAACTTATTTTATGAACGGTAAACCGTATACGCCTGACAACTTTATCAGTCGCGTAAAAGAAGTGTATCCCAATGATGCAGACGAAGTATTAAAACTCTATGTCCACGGCAATGACAAAGAGGTAGAACGCTCTGCTACGGAGCTGGCTGCCGATAGGTTCATTGTGTACAGCACCTGGAAATGGTTTGACTTGCATCGTAAAAACAGCTCGCAGCCTGTGTATCGTTACCTGTTCAGTCATCCGAGACCACCATTAAAAGATCAGTCATTAGTTTCCGGACTTGCAGGAGGTACACAGAAAAATGCAACAGTAACTTCAGCTCCAAAGAAGCTGGGTGCAGCTCATGCCGATGAAATTGAATATCTGATGGGAAATCTCTACCTGGAACCTGAATTTGCGTGGGAGAAGAACGATTATATCGTTTCCGAAACAGCTCAACAATACATTGCCAATTTCATCAAAACAGGGAATCCCAATGGAAAAGATTTTCCTGAATGGCCTGTAGTTAATCCAGCAGATATGAATCCTTCAGTGATGCAACTAGATATTATATCCAAAACTATACAGGCCGAAAATGACAACCGTTTTCTGTTCCTAAACAAGAGTTATGGAAATAAATAGCTGTTTTTTTATTCAAAAACTTACTCCTCTGCGGCTAGTTTATGGTTGCTGGCTCGGAGTTTATACCTTTGTCCCATGAAAACAATCACTTTATTTCTTAAAATATGCGGTTTACTATTACTCGCCTTACCTGTATCGTCCTTGGCGCAAAATAGTCAGTTTAGTTTGGTCCATTTGCGCGTAGAATATACCAAAACACCTATTGGCTTAGATTCCGACACGCCGAGATTTAGTTGGCAGATGCAAACAAACGATAACTCGAGAGCAGATGCTCAAAAAGCATTTCAGATTGTCGTAAAAGATCCAGGCAACAAGATT
>JAATGT010000355.1 GCA_015654525.1 Bacteroidales bacterium | reverse complement strand
TAAAACCGGTTCAATGGGATATTGTGGAGATAAGAAATTAAAATCCTTCAACACACCTATGATAGGATAATATTTATCATCTCGTTTCATCGACGTTTCCAATGGATTCGATATTTCGTATTTTTGAATGGCTGTTTCATTTACAATATAGCACCTGTCAGCATCATCATTTCGAAAACCCCTCCCTACTTTGAAAGTCATACCAATCAAGTCAAAATAATCAGGTTCGACACTGTTGACTTTAAAAGCCCTACCAACACCATTTATATCATTCAACCAGTTAGACCAATCGTTTCCCATTCTATTTTGCGAATAGGCCGCCTTCAGTACACCCGGTATTTTCAATAATTCATTTTTAAAAGCATCTTGCTGCACTTTGATATTATCGTTTATTTCAATACAAATAATTTGTGTTGGAGAAAATCCAAGATCTTTATCTTTTAAATAATTTAATTGTCTCACAATAACCAATGTTCCAATTATCAGCATAATAGATATGAAATACTGAAAAACAACAAGTGATTTTCCTAAAATACTTTTTTGATTTTTTTGTTCAAATCTATTTTTTATCAATGAGATGGATTTTACAGAGTTCATGCTTAGTGCAGGAAAAATACCTGCAAAAATTCCAATTAAAACAGTGGTTGTGATAATTATCAGTAAATTTTCAGGCCTATAAATAACATTAAAGTCAATTTGTTTATTTATCAAATTACAGAAATAGGGTTGAAGGATTTTTACAACTAACAGAGAAAATGTAAGTGCTACTAATATTATTTGTACAGATTCAATAAGGAATTGAACAATTATAATAAAATTGGATCCACCGAGTATTTTTTTTACACCAATTTCTTTAAATCGGATATTGCTTCTTGCATTAATAAGATTTATAAAATTAATACCGGCCAGTAGCAGTAATAATACCGCTATAGAAAAAAGAATATATAAAACCGATTTGTTGCCATGGCGTGTATTTCCTTCATAATACAAAGGTGGAGCAAAATACAAATCACTAAGACTTGTTAAGTGGAAAGGAGAATCCTTATAATTCAGCTCTTTCATTTTATGATCCAGTTTTTCCTCTGTCTGAGTTTTAGATAGTCCCGGTTTACCCACTATATAAGTAAAATAATTCCAACCATCCTTTTGCTCAAGAACATCTTTTGAGTCTATTTCCCTTAAACTTTCAAGTGTAGCAATAGCAGTTAAAGGCAAATGAAAATAAACAGGATCTTCTATCACTCCAGTTACTGTAAATGGATATTTATTTTTCAAGAGAACAACCTGATTCATTGGATTAGAATTGCCAAAAATACGATTAGACGCAGATTTAGTCAATACAATTGAATGTGTGTTTTTTAGTGCATTTCTTGGGTTTCCAAGAATGAAATTGAAATTGAACACAGTGAAGAAGTTTGCATCCACCAATCCAATATCTTTAAACTTAAATACCTCATTTCGGGCCGTAAGTTCATTGTCTACCATTTTCACGCGAGTAACATCCTCTATATAACCCGATTCGTTT
Organism: Bacteroidales bacterium; assembly: GCA_015654525.1. Taxonomy (GTDB): domain Bacteria; phylum Bacteroidota; class Bacteroidia; order Bacteroidales; family Paludibacteraceae; genus Paludibacter. The sequence goes on along the minus strand of JAATGT010000355.1, from coordinate 1,646 downwards.
TTCAGAAAATGACCAATAAATGGAGGCATAGTGGCCCAGTTTGTAGCTACTCTATATATGTTTGCCCGGTTGCGAATACCGGAGTCATATTTATTCTCATTTCCAATATACAGTGCTATTATCAAGATAGATGTAATAGATACGGTTAATCCAACAATGCTGATAAAATTGTAGGTTCTGTTTTTCCAAAAATTCCGAATGGATATTTTGAAGATATTTCTTATCATATTCTTATAGTTGTAGATTTACAATTTTGTTACCGCTTCGTTTTTCTCAAAATCATACAGCGAAGCAATTTTAAGATTCAATAGCTCCATTTTATAATTTATTTGTGCCTGTGCCATCGATATCTTTTTAGCGGATAACTGCGATTGATACAGATTCAAGTCCATACTGGTAAGGTCACCATTACGGTATTTTTCTAAGCTTATTTCGTAAGCAAGTTTCGCATTTTGCTGATTTTGCTTTTCAATTTCTATTTGAGCACGGTAGTTCTCAATGTTTCGGCAAATCTCACTGATGTCGATAGAAATCTGAGTTTGTTCATACTCCATATCAATTGTACGGTACTTTATAACAGCGTTTTGGGCTTTTATGCGTGCTTTCCGTTCGCCCCAATCAAAAATGGGGACATTGAAAGATACAGCTGCACCGAGACTTTGAGTCGGATTTCGGTAAATCGAAGTCGGAGCTATATCGTTGCCAATTAAACCGAATGACAAAGCAACAGATCCCTCAAACTTGTTTATTGCTTTGGTCTTTATCAGATTCAGTTGTTCATTTTCAATATCAATTTTTCGTTGACGTAATTCCATTCTGGAACGCAACCCATAACTTATAGCTTCCTGCATATCTATTTTTATTGAATCCACTTCTCCAATTGCTGCCAGAACCCTAACCGGAGCTTCTAGATCCATACCTATAAATTGCCGAAAATAAGCTTTCGCATTTTCAAGTGCTACTTCACGATTACGAACTGTTGACTTAGCTGTTGAAAGATTAAGGTCAGCCTGATATAATTCGACATTGGCAGTTAAACCCTCTTTCACTTTATCCGCAATGGTCGTTCTTCCTGTTTGGGTATTACTTAGTTCTTCCCGCGCTATATCCAGATTCAATTGAGCCATAAAGACTTTGTAAAACAGTAACGTTACTTGTTGTTCCATCAACAAGCGTTTCAAATTGTACTCAATTTCAGCATTTTCAACGCTAAGTTCCAGTACTTTCAGGTTCAATTTTTGCGAATTGTATTGTTACAATGACTATAGCTGTACCCGCAAACCACACTCCGTCTTATCTATAACCCATCTGTTCGATATTTACACTTTCAGGCCGATCTCCGCCGCAAAAGGTAGCACATGCAAGTCGCCGACCGCACTCACACTAGCTCGGTTCTCCAAGGCCTCCTTCGCTGAGGTCGCCTTGATGAGGTTCTCCCCGAGATCCTTGAGGATCGCCTCATAGCTCAGCAGCTTGCCGGGCTGGTCATCGACCAGAAGAATGTTTACCGGTTCACGGGGCTCACCATGCATAAGCGGATCTAACGATGTAGCCACATTCTCACCGTGGATAGAAGTTGATCGGTATTAACCGGTTTTGCCAAATAGTCGGAGGCCCCGGCTTCCAGGCACTTGTCTCGGTCTCCC
>JAATGT010000337.1 GCA_015654525.1 Bacteroidales bacterium | reverse complement strand
TCATCTATCTTGTCAGCTCCAACAATTACGCGTAGCTCGCGACCTGCCTGAATGGCATATGTTTTCAATACACCCGGATAAGATAATGCCAAATTTTCCAAATCGTTCAATCGTTTAATATAAGCTTCTACGATCTCGCGACGTGCTCCCGGACGTGCTCCGGAGATGGCGTCACATACCTGAACGATAGGAGCAATAAGTGTTTCCATTTCCACCTCGTCGTGGTGAGCACCGATGGCGTTGCAAATATCCGGTTTTTCTTTGTACTTCTCTGCAAGTCTCATGCCAAGAATTGCGTGTGGCAATTCTGGTTCGTCGTCCGGCACCTTTCCAATGTCGTGTAGCAGTCCAGCTCGTTTCGCTTTTTTGGGATTTAATCCGAGCTCTGAAGCCATGGTTGCACAAAGGTTTGCTGTTTCACGTGAGTGTTGCAATAAGTTTTGCCCGTACGATGAGCGATATTTCATTTTTCCAACCATACGAATTAATTCCGGATGAAATCCATGGATACCTAAGTCGATAGTAGTTCGTTTTCCAATCTCAACAATTTCTTCTTCTACTTGTTTGCGAACTTTGTTTACAACTTCTTCAATGCGAGCGGGATGAATACGTCCGTCGGTAACTAGTTGGTGAAGAGATAAACGTGCTATTTCACGACGAACAGGATCGAAAGCTGAAAGCACGATAGCCTCAGGAGTGTCATCAACAATGATTTCAACACCTGTTGCAGCTTCCAATGCCCGAATGTTACGTCCTTCGCGCCCAATAATACGTCCTTTTATTTCATCCGATTCGATATGGAATACGGTCACTGAATTCTCAATAGCTGTTTCTGTAGCGACACGTTGAATGCTTTGCACAACAATTTTTTTAGCCTCTTTATTGGCTGTCATTTTGGCTTCTTCCATGATGTCGTTCACGTACGACATGGCTTCTGTTTTGGCTTCTTCTTTCAATGCTTCAATCAGGCGCTCTTTTGCTTGGTCGGCTGATAAACCGGAAATCGTTTCAAGTTCTACTTGAGCCTGACGATGTAAATGTTCCAGTTCTTTTTTCTTTGTCTCTACGCTCCCTAGTTGTAACTCGAAATGTTCCTTTTGAGCTTCGATTTCGTTTATTTTTCGCTGAACATCTCCTTGTTTTTGGTTTAGTTGCATTTCCTTTTGTTGAAGTCTGACTTCAACCACTTGTATTTTTGCATTACGTTCCTGAACTTGTTGCTCGTGTTCAGCCTTTAATGCAATAAATTTCTCTTTTGCTTCAATAAGCTTATTTTTCTTTAGTAGCTCAGCCTCTGCTTCAGCTTCTTGTATTGCTCTTTTGTTGACAAAGCGGAGTAGGACAAATGTCCCACCAGCTCCAGCAATCAACGCAATCAATCCGATTATTATGTTTTCCATTTTATGGGTTTAATGAATGTAAGTAATAAAATATAATTTAGTTAGTTTTATTTTGATTTATAATAATAAAAAACGCATTGCATCGAAAAGAGTAAAATTCCTTCTTGTAAAGAATTTTCTGATCAATGTAATGCGGAAAAATAATGTTAGAAACGATTTTACTCTCTCGAAAGCAAGGCTTTCAATTCCTGATCAAGAGATTGAATTTTTTCGGCTAAAGGAATTATGTTTTCAGCAAATTCTTGCTTTGACACCATAACTGCTAATTGATATGCTACCAAAATAAGGATTTCCTCTGTGGGGCGTTGACTGAATTTCTGCTGGTAGTCATCTAAAAATTTCACCAGTAGCTTTTCTGCTTTACGGTACAGTTCCTCATCTTTGCGAGCAATACGTAGAGGCAATCTTAAACCTCCAATTTGCACATTTATTAAAAAAATATCGTCTTTCATAAGCTCTATTCATCTAAAAGAGCTAAACATTTGTCTATTTCCCGCACCATTTTGGCTATTTGTTGCTTGGATTCGGCTTTCTCTGTTTCAGATCTCCCCAAGTTTCTTGCTGTTTGTAAATGGTCGTAATTTTTTCTGAGTTCCAAAACCTCCTGATGAGCGTGCATTAAATCGGTTTGTTTTCGATCTAATTCTTCCTTTAATAAGGAGTTCTGTGCCAGTAACGATTGGTACTCCGAAATTAGTTTTCGCAGTTTTGTTTCAAATGCGTGTATAAGTTCTTCGTAGCGGTTTGTCATTTCTCAAAAAAATCTATACAAAAATACTCTTTTGCTTTGAATTAATAAAATGTTTTCTACTTTTTTCGACAAAATAGAAGTTTAACTGTTGTGTTTCGATTTTTCTTTGAGCAGTTCTTCGGCTCTTGCAAGCGCTTCGTTTATGTTGCTGCAAACATTTGTAGATCCTAGTAATTCCTCAATACCGTTTTGATTGAGTACTGCATGTACTTTTTCATTTACTCCGGAAAGAAGTATCTGGATTTTTTCTTTTTGTGCTGATCGAATCAAATTCTGCAGGTTATGTGCACCGGTAGAGTCTATGAACGGAACTTTACGCATGCGGATAATCTGAACTTTCGGCCTGTCACCAATCACTTTCATGGTCTCTTCAAATTTATTAGCAACCCCAAAAAAGAAAGGACCTTCAATTTCATAAACCTCCACGCCTGTAGGTAGATGTAGTTTCTCTGTATCAGTACTTCCTTCCACATACTCCGCTTCATCAACATCTTCTTTGAAAATAGAGATGGAAGATGTTTCTGAAATTCGACGAATAAATAATAAAACAGCTAATAATAAGCCTATTTCAATAGCTATAGTCAGATCGAAAATAACTGTCAGAGCAAAAGTGGTGAGCAATACGGCTACATCCGATTTGGGGTTTTTCATCAATGCCTTGAATGTGCGCCATTCACTCATGTTGTATGATACAACGACCAGTACACCTGCCAGGCAGGCCATTGGAATATGTTTTGTAAGTCCACCGAGGAATAAAAGGATGAGTGCAAGAACAATGGCATGGATAATACCTGCTATAGGTGTTCGTCCACCATTGTTAATGTTGGTCATGGTACGTGCAATGGCTCCGGTGGCCGGGATTCCTCCGAAAATAGGAACTACCATGTTAGCAATCCCCTGAGCAATAAGCTCGGTGTTGGAATCATGTTTATCTCCTATCACACCATCGGCAACAGTTGCAGAAAGTAAGGACTCGATGGCACCCAACATGGCAATAGTAAAAGCCGTTGGAAGTAATGTTTTAATGGCAGCAAAATTGATTTCCGGTGCTACCGGAGTTGGCAGGGATGGGTCGATGGTAAACCGATCGCCAATGGTTTCGATTCCCTGTATGCCAAATTTATTGCGCAAGAAGTAGACAATCACGGTCAGTACAATGATGGCAATAAGCGATCCGGGTATTTTTTTAGAGAACTTTGGAGTTATAGCTATGATGATAATAGAGAGTATGCCGACTCCTACTGCCCATGGATTAATGGTATTGATGAATTGTCCGTATGTGATCCATTTATGAATAAAGTCAGCGGGTACTTTGGCGATGTGCATCCCAAACAGATCTTTTACCTGAGTAGCAAAGATGGTGAGCGCTATACCGCTTGTAAATCCGACAACTACAGGAAAGGGAATGAACTTAATAATGCTTCCAAGTTTGAAAATTCCCATGGCTATAAGCATTACTCCCGCTATCATAGTGGCAATGGCTAGTCCGGCAACGCCAAATTCCTGCACAATGCCATAAATAATAACAATAAAGGCACCGGTAGGACCACCGATCTGAACTTTGCTACCTCCCAGAAAAGAAATGATAAAACCGGCAATAATGGCTGTAAATAAGCCTTTTTCTGGAGTTACTCCCGATGCAATACCAAATGCAATGGCCAGTGGTAAAGCCACAATACCTACAATGACTCCGGACATTAAGTCGGCATAAAACTGTTCTTTGTTGTAGGTCTTAAGTGTACTTAGTAATTTGGGTTGAAATTGGATCTTCATTTTTTGTTAGTCTTGTAAACGGTTGCAAAGGTACGCTTTTCGCTTAAAAGAGCCTAAAGAATAGAGACTTTTCTGAGGATTGATCTGATATTTAATTCTTAGTTATCAGTTGATTTGCGTAATTGCCTGGCTATTTTCGCCTCACTTTTACCGGTAGATTGGCTTGTTTGTAAATAACTTTTTTCTTTGTTCTGTGTTAGATAGTCTAAAATGTGTAATTTTGTGCTTGATTACTTAATTGCTTTTCAAGCTCACAACTTCTAACTAAAATATGTGGAAACTCAATCAATTTAATTATACGCGTCGTCCTTCAGACAGGATTCAGATAGGAAAAGTGCTGGTCGGTGGTGATCAGCCGGTTCGGGTACAATCGATGGCTAATACCGACACCAATGATATTGCAGGCTCGGTGGCTCAATGTTTAAGAATAGTTGAAGCCGGAGGTGAAATTGTGCGTTTTACAACGCAGGGCATTCGTGAGGCCGAAAGCATTGGCAAAATTCATGCAGCGTTGCGTGATCGAGGCTGCGATGTGCCTTTGGTGGCCGACATTCATTTCAATGCTAATGCCGCCGATGTAGCAGCTACGCAGGTGGAAAAGGTACGTATCAATCCCGGAAATTACGTGGGAAGTATAAAGATTGGCGATACGTCCGACTACACGGATGATGAATTTGCCCGTGAATATGAAAAGATACGGGCCAGGTTTATTCCTTTTTTGAATATTTGCAAAGAACATGGCACAGCTATCCGTATAGGTGTAAATCACGGCTCGCTCAGTGAACGAATGATGAACCGATATGGAGATACATCGCGGGGCATGGTAGAGTCGTGCCTGGAATTTTTGAATATATGTAAAGAACAGAACTTCACTAACGTGGTGATTTCGATGAAAACGTCTAATACGGTGATGATGGTGGAAACCGTTCGACTGTTGGTTGCCGAGATGGAAGTTGCCGATTTGCATTTCCCCTTGCACCTTGGCGTTACCGAAGCCGGCGATGGTGAAGATGGACGTATAAAATCGGCTGTAGGCATTGGTGCTTTGCTGGCCGATGGCATTGGCGACACTATTCGTGTTTCGTTGAGTGAAGAGCCCGAAGCCGAAATTCCGGTGGGACGCTTGCTGGTGTCGTATGTTTCGACCCGAAAAGGTCATGCTCCGATTCAGGCTGTTGAAAGTCCCGAGGTTTCGAGGTTTGAATATCGTCGACGAAAAACTCATGCTGTGGCAAATATTGGTGGCGAGAATGTGCCGGTGGTTATTGCTCCGTCGGACGGAGGCTATGCTGTGGTGCCCGATTATATTTTGTCGGACAATAAGGTGCAGGGAGCAAGCGGTGAGTTATTCCCCATTTATACGGTTAAAGACTTGAATGCTATAGAAGGGGATGTGTCGGCAATTAAATTCCTGAAATTGAATTATCGGGATTTGAATCCGACTGTGGTTGATGTGCTGCAAACAAGAACCGATCTGGTTGTTTTGTTGCAAACCGATCATCAGAACGGAGTGGCCGAACAACGTGCTTTTTTCCATGCATTGCTCAATGTCGATTCTACGGTTCCGGTTGTGTTGGCACGGAGCTATGCCGAAAACGATCTTCAGTATCTGCAAATTAAATCGGCTGCCGATTTGGGTGTGTTGTTTATCGACGGGCTGGGCGATGGTATTTTGCTTGAAAACAAAGGAAATATTTCGGTTGAGGCTATAAACTCCGTGGCTTTTGGCATTCTGCAGGCTTCGCGCGTGCGTGTGACAAAAACCGAATTTATTTCCTGTCCGGGTTGCGGGCGAACCATGTTTAAACTTCAAACTGTGATAGCCCGGGTAAAAGCACGTACTTCGCACCTGAAAGGCTTGAAGATAGGCATTATGGGCTGTGTGGTGAACGGACCGGGTGAAATGGCTGATGCCGATTACGGTTATGTGGGTGCAGGACGCGGTAAGGTGAGCCTTTATAAGAAAAAAGACTGCTTAGAACGCAATATTCCCGAGGATGAAGCCGTTGATAAGTTGATCGGATTGATAAAGCAAAATGGCGATTGGCACGAATAAATGATTGATTGAATACTTTAATCAATCCTTGACAGGCGGATTGTCACAGTATTAAACAATAAAATAAAAAAGTATGAGGAAATTTATTCTTACGTTCACATTAGTCGTAAGTGTGTTTGTCGGATTGAATGCGCAAGTGGATGGAAAAGCTATCGGGCTTCGTTTCGGAGGTTTTGATGGTTATGGTGCAGAAGTAAGTTATCAACATCCGCTGGATAAAGCTAACCGTTTGGAAGTAGATCTGGGTGTTAATCATTACGGATTTGGTCTGGGTGGAGTTTATCAATGGGTATGGGATTTGTCTGATCTGGCTCCTGGCTTTAACTGGTATGCCGGTGTAGGTGCCAGTTTGGGATCGTATGATTTCAACGATACCAAACATGATTTTGGCATCGGTGCTCTGGGGCAAGTTGGTCTTGAATACAACTTCAATATTCCTTTGCAAATATCGGTAGATTACCGTCCGGGCATTTACCTTATTCCACGGATTGATGGGTTGTATGATGGCATTTGTCTGAGTGCACGCTATAAATTCTAAGAACTAAATTTATTATACAGAAAGAGGAATCTCCGGTCAGGAGGTTCCTCTTTCTGGTATAAACACACCAACCATGAAGTGAGTAGTTCTCAGTACTTGTCCTTATATCTGAGTATTTGTAGCATTTATTCTTTGTTTTAGAACTAAATAATTTATTTTAATATTTATTGTCTATAATGTTTATTTATATGCTCTATCTTTAACGCGCAAAAAGTTTGTTTTCTTTTTTCATTCTTTACTGAGCTTTTTGTCGATGCGCATGCATGAGTTTATCGATGCGCATCTATGTTTTCTTCGGTGCGCATGCACGAACGCGTCGATGCGCATGCACAAAATTAGCATAGATTGCCTGGCAATTTATATATAACCCAAAGTAAAACAATTTAAACAATGAAAAAATTATGGCTCTACAATTTAAGGCGGTTGAAAGAGTAAATCCGCAAACGAAAGAAAAGGGTTGGTATGCAGCGCCCAAGTTGACCGGTAAACGTACGCTAAAGGAATTCAGTGTTGATTTATCTGAAAAATCATCGCTTTCGTCAGGTGATGTGCAAAGTGCAATCGTTAACATGATTCAGGAAATGCCTAAGTGGCTGATGAACGGCGACAGTGTAAAACTGGATGGATTCGGATCGTTCCGTTTGTCATTCTCGAGCGAAGGTGTAGCTACCAAAGACGAAGTGACTGCTAACCTGATTACCGACATCAGGCTGATTTTTGATGCTGACGATGCTATTAAAGAACGAATAGCTAAAACAAAAATCAATCCTGCAGAGTAAGCTGAGTAAGCACTAATCAGGTTGAAATCTATAACTTTTCCAAAGCCCTAAACTTTGGAAAAGTTACAAGAGCAATTAATCGGTTGGGTTCTTGTATAAATAATTTTGCAGGTTCAATACTGTTCCATTAAATATATTAAGGTCTACATGTCCGCGTATGCCGGCTAGTTTAAACCTGTCTGTTTTTTGCCAAAAAGTCCATTCGCAGCTGGGTTTTGCTTTGTAATCCACTATCCACAATTTGCATTTTGGAGGCATATGCTCTTCCAGGTATAGTTTGTAGTAGGCATAATTACAATAAATGATGGGATAGTGCCCCAGCTTTTCGTAAATAGCATTCACAAAATTAGTGAGTTCGGTAGTTACCAGACTTTTCTCCGGCATCTTTTTGCGGAACTCGGCATCCAGCACCGGCAGCAGATCGCCATTTTTATGTTGAGCCACCGATAAAAAGTTGGTTGCCTGCTCTTTTCCGCTGCTATCGTATGAGAAAAAGTGATATGAGCCTACCACTATACCCAGTTTTTTTGCTTCACTGTAGTTTTCCATATATTTTACATCCTGAAAGGTTAGCCCTTCGGATGCCTTGATAAACATGAAATTAGGCTTTTCTCTGTCCAGTTCGGCCCAGTTAATGTCACTTTGGTAATGCGAAACATCAATGCCCCACACATTGTCAGGACCAACTATGTCGCTAAGACTTATCGAGGGTAGTTCTTGATGTATGTGCTTTGCTTTAGCGGTTTTATGTGTTTTATGCGATTTCCGTCCTCCATGCGATTTGTGTGATTTCCGCGCAAAAACAGTAAACTGCATGAGCAAGAGAAGACAAAATATAGAAATAAGGCGTTTTTGCATGATAATTTAAACGAATAATGATGAAGTTGAATTAAGTATGAAATCTGTATACTCAAAAATAGAGGCTGCAATATATGAATAGTCACGGTATCCTGAAAGTATCTTGCGCTTTTATTGGTAAAATTTTAGTTTCTTTTGATTTATTGGGTGTCGAAATGACCAATCGATCACGTGCTGCCGGATTTAGTTGCTGCTTAAAGCCAATGCTTGCACTTTAATTCAGCAGATTCATAAAATCTTTTCTCGAGCCGTTGAACAGATTAAAATCTACGTACCCTTTTATGCCTGCTGCTCTGTATTTATCGGTGGTCTGCCAAAACGTCCAGCTGCAATTGGGCATGCCTCTGTAGTCCACTATCCACAGTTTACATTTATCAGGTACGCCGTTTTTGAGGTAAAGCAGATAATATTTGTAATCGCAGTAAATAATGGGTTGACACTGGGTTTTTTCGTACACAGCATTGATGAATGCTTGTATTTCTTTGATGATCGTTGCTTTATCGGGCATTTTTCGGGCAAACTCGGCATCGAGTACCAACGGTAAATCGCCTTTCTTGTAATTCACTACCGATAAAAAGTTTTTGGCCTGATCTTTACCACTGCTCATATACGTGAAGAAGTGATAGGAGCCCACCGGAATCTTTTGTTTTCTGATTTCCTGATAATACGTTGCGTATTTGCTGTCCTGGTGGGTGGAGCCCTCGGTGGTTTTCAGAAAAATGAAGTCGGGTGCTTGTTCTTTTACTCTGTCCCAGCTTTCTATCAGCTGATAATGGGAAATGTCGATACCCCACAATCTTTCTTGTTTGGTTATTTCCTTAATACTTTCTTTGGTAGTTTCTTTCGTGTTTCCTTTCTGTAGCTTTCTTCCACTGTGGCACGACAGCAGTGTGAGGCCAATAAGAAGTATAACAACGTACTTGTTTTGCATAACAGTATTGTTCGGTAAATGTAACAGATTTATATGACAACTGACGAAGTAATGTTAACTTACCCCGTCAGTATGCGATTGTCGGAGAGCCTGTTTTGGATAAGCTCTCTTCTCTATCTCTGATTAAACAGCTTCCAAGGCTTTTGCTATTGCTTTTTTTATTCCGTCGGCATTTTTACCTCCGGCCGATGCAAAGAAGGGCTGACCGCCACCGCCACCCTGAATTTCTTTGGCGGCATCGCGGGCAATGTTTACGGCATTTAGTCCGCCTGCCACAAGGTCGTCGCTAAGCAACACGGTCAACGATGGTTTGCCATCGAACACACATCCGGCAACAAAGAATAGTTTCTCACTTACTACATTCCGTATCTGGAAAGCCAATGTTTTCACTGCATCGGTTGGCAATTCAGCGTCAACGCGAATTACCTTTATGCCATTAATTACTTTAGCTTCTTTGATCAGAATGTCGCGTAAGTTCATGATCTTTTCATGCATGAAATCTTCCACCCGTTTCTTCAGGTCGCTGTTTTCTTCAATTGATTTTTGAATAGCAGACATCAGGTCGGGTGTGTTGTTGAAGAACTCGCGGGCATCGGATATAAAATCTTGTTGATCATCAAGCAGCTTCTCTACTTCTTTGGCTGTGATAGCTTCAATACGACGAATGCCTGCGGCTGTAGACGATTCGGATGTAATGCGTACCATGCCTATTTCGCCGGTAGCCTGCACGTGTGTTCCACCGCAAAGCTCGGTAGATGTACCAAACTGAATAACACGAACCGACTCGCCGTATTTTTCGCCAAACAAAGCCATAGCACCCATAGCCTGTGCTTCGGCAATGGGGGTGTCGCGCATTTCGTTCAACGCATAGTTCTCACGGATTTTGCGGTTGGCAATGCTTTCTACTGCGCGAATTTCTTCTTTCGTCATTTTCTGGAAATGGGAAAAGTCGAAGCGTAATGCATCGGGGCTTACAAACGATCCTTTTTGCTCTACATGCGTGCCCAGCACTTCGCGCAATGCTTCGTGAAGCAAGTGTGTAGCCGAGTGATTGCAGGAAGTAGCCTGACGGTTTTCGGTATTTATGGTTGCGGTAAATGTTGCCGTAACGTCGTTAGGAAGTTTTTTTGCAATATGAACCGGTAGGTTGTTCTCTTTTTTTGTATCGATGATCTCTACCTTTTCGTCTTCCGAAACCAGAAAGCCACTGTCGCCAACTTGTCCACCCATTTCGGCATAAAAAGGGGTGTTAGAAAGCACTAGCTGGTAAAACTCCTGATTCTTTTGCTTGATTTTGCGATAACGCAAAATTTCGGTATCGAATGAGGTGAAGTCGTAGCCAACAAACTTGCTGTCGCCTTCGCGAACGGTTACCCAGTCGCCGGTTTCGGTGGCAGCGGCATGGCGGGCACGCTCTTTTTGTTTCAACATCTCGGCATTAAATTCGTCGATGTTGACCGTGAAATTATTTTCGCGAAGAATCAGTTCGGTCAAGTCCAACGGAAAACCAAAGGTGTCGTACAGCGTAAATGCTACTTTACCGGTGATCTCGGTTTGTTTTTCTTTCTTCGAATCGACCATTACCTTGTCAAGTAGTTTGATGCCTGTTTCCAGTGTGCGTAGGAACGATTCTTCTTCTTCTTTAATTACTTTTTCAATCAATGTTTTCTGCGACAGTAATTCGGGGTAGGCTTTACCCATGTTGTCGCACAACGCATTGATAAGTTTATACATAAAGGCCGAGCGTTGGTTCAGAAATGTGTAACCGTAACGTACGGCACGACGCAGGATGCGGCGAATCACATAACCGGCTTTGGCATTCGATGGCAACTGACCGTCGGTGATGGAAAAGGCAATGGTACGAATATGGTCGGCAATTACACGCATGGCAATGTCGGTTTTATCGTTTTTACCATAGGTAGCATCACATACGCGGCCTATTTCAGCAATGATAGGGGTGAAAACGTCGGTATCGTAGTTTGATTGTACGCCTTGCATAGCCATGCATAAGCGTTCGAAGCCCATACCTGTGTCAATAACCTTGGCCGGAAGTCCTTCAAGCGATCCGTCGGCTTTACGGTTGTATTGCATAAACACGTTGTTCCAAATCTCAATCACCTGCGGGTGACTGCCGTTTACCAAAGTAAGACCATCTATTTTGGCCCGTTCGTCGTTGTTGCGGATATCAATATGTATTTCGGAGCAAGGACCACAGGGACCTGTATCGCCCATTTCCCAAAAATTATCTTTTTTGTTTCCGTTTATAATACGGCTTTTGGGTAGAAATTGTTCCCAGATAGAAGCTGCTTCGTCGTCGCGTTCCAATCCTTCGGGTGCGTAACCTTCAAAAACAGTAACGTAAAGACGATCTTTATCCAGCTTTAATACTTCGGTGAGGTATTCCCAAGCCCATTCAATGGCTTCTTTTTTGAAATAATCGCCAAACGACCAGTTTCCCAACATCTCGAACATGGTGTGGTGATAGGTGTCGTGTCCTACTTCTTCCAGATCATTGTGTTTTCCACTCACTCGCAAACATTTTTGCGAGTCTGCCACGCGCGAATATTTAATCGGATCGTTACCCAGAATGATGTTTTTGAATTGGTTCATTCCGGCGTTGGTAAACATCAGAGTCGGATCATCTTTGATAACCATGGGAGCGGAAGGAACAATTTTATGCCCTTTCGAAGCAAAAAAGTCGAGGAAAGACTGACGAATTTCTTGTGAAGTCATATTTTAAAATGTTATTTGCTATGCGATATTAATAGATATTTGCTCCCTCCGGTCGCGATATTAAAGATACTAAACTATGTAGATATTATACCCTTCTGGCATGATACAGGTTAATATATTACAAACACTGAAGATGTATACCCTGAAATAATATCACCGAAGGTTATATCGCCGGAGGCAAATATCCTTCGGAGGGTTAATAATATCAAATAAAGACTGCAAAAGTAGCTCAAATTTATTATTTTTGCAGCAATTGATGATATAAAAAATGTGATGATCTGAAGATTTCCTTCCTGAAACGATTGATAGACTTCCATTTTTCTCGAATTGTAGGCTTGTTAGTTACAGTTTAACGCGCAGAATAAAAAACGATTTTCCTTTATGGCTAAGAAGAAATTCCATTTTAATCCTGAAACTCTCAGCTACGAGCAAATAGAACATACTATAACTCACTGGTTGAAGCAGGTACTCATACATGCGCTTTCGGGAGTATTTTTGGGATTTATATTTTTCTTTGTTTTTGTTTCTACCATTCAGTCGCCGCAAGAAAGAAAACTTGGTCAGGATAAAACACATATGGAAGCTCAGTACAGGGTGCTGCAGCGTCAACTTGAAGAGATGCAATATGTAATGACTGATTTACAACAACGGGACGATAATCTTTACCGGGTGGTATTTCAGGCCGATCCGATTTCGTTGGCTGTGCGAAGGGGCAGCTCGGCAAATACCGAATATTATGAGCAATTGCTGGATATGACCAATTCGGAAGTGGTGATGTCGACTACCAAGAAGCTGAATGAATTGAAAAAAGAACTTTATATCCAGTCTAAATCGTACGACGAACTTATTTTGCTGGCCAAAAATAAAGAAGCGATGCTTCAATGTTTACCGGCTATTCAACCGGTTTTAAATAAAGACTTAACTCGTATGGCATCCGGTTATGGTTGGCGTATAGACCCGGTATATCACTCCCGGCGATTCCATGCCGGTATGGATTTTACAGCTCCCATTGGAACCGATATTTATGCTACAGCAAACGGAACGGTGCAAAGTACAGGCTGGCAGCAAGGCTATGGAAATTGTGTGCAGATAAACCACGGCTATGGCTATCTGACTTTATACGGGCACATGAGTGCCATCAAAGTACGACCGGGTCAGAAAATTAAACGTGGCGACGTGATTGGGCTGGTAGGTAGTACCGGAAAATCGACAGGACCACACGTACATTACGAGGTGCATTATAAAGGTACGGTGATGAATCCTCAGAATTATTATTACCTTGATTTGTCGCCGGCTGATTATGACCGGATGGTTCAGATGAGTAATAATGCCGGTCAGATGTTTGACTAGATATGAAAGTAAAATTTATTTATCTGTTTGCGGGGTTGATGCTTTTAAACGTATCGGCACAGAAGAAAAATGTATTGAAAATAATGGCAGTGGGTGATATTATGTTAGGCACGGCCTATCCCGATCGTTCTTTTTTACCCAAATACAACAGCTTTTATCTTTTTAAACCTTTGTATCCGTATTTGAAAAATGCCGATATAAGTTTTGGAAATCTGGAAGGAACACTGACCGACGATTTGTCGGAGGTGAAAAATTGCTATACCGACGGACGGTGTTACTTTTTTGCAATGCCTACCATTTCTGCTGTGAGTTTGAAGAATGCAGGTTTCAATATGCTGAGCTTAGCCAATAATCATATAAATGATTTTGGGTCTATCGGGCGTAAGTCTACCCGACGAAGCCTGAAAAATCAGAAAATTCATTTTGCCGGACTGACCGAATGCTCGATAGATACATTTACGAAAGACGGAGTGCGATACGGATTTTGTGCTTTTGCACCCAATGCCGGAACGGTAAGCATTAAAAATATAAAGCGAGCTGCTAAAATTGTTCGTTACCTGGATTCCATTTCCGATGTGATTATTGTGTCGTTTCATGCCGGTGGAGAAGGAGTGGAGTGGCAGCATGTGAGTCGCCAAAAAGAGTTTTATATTGGCGAAGACCGTGGAAATGTGTATGAGTTTGCACACAAAATGATAGATGCCGGTGCCGATGTGTTGCTGGGGCATGGGCCACACGTAACCCGGGCGGTGGAAGTATATAAGAAACGTTTTATAACTTACAGCATGGGCAATTTTTGTACTTACAGTTGTGTGAGCGTGGCCGGACAATGTGGAATTGCGCCTTTGTTTCAGATTTATACCAGCAACGAGGGCGAATTTTTACGCGCACAGATTATTCCTACTTATCAGCAAAAGTTTCATCCACCATGTTATGACGGAAAGAAAAGGGTCATTTCGGTTATTCAGAAGCTGACAAAAACCGATTTTCCTGAAATGGATAAGGTAATACGGATAGGCAATGATGGCTGGATAGAACCGCTAAATCCACGAATAAAGATTCTGCGAAATACGAATCCGGAATTCAAAGCGAAAAATCAAGATAAACAAGCAAATAGTTACTTGTAACTACTTAGAATAAAATGAGCATTTAAAATGAAACAGAATCTGAAATTACCGGATGTTCCCGGCCCAATCGGTGTTTTCGATTCGGGTTATGGCGGGTTGACTATTTTGGAAAAAATCCGGACTGAGTTACCTGAATACGACTATATATACCTGGGCGATAATGCCCGGACTCCTTACGGTACGCGCTCATTCGATGTAGTGTATAAGTACACGTTGGAGTGTGTGACGCAATTGTTCGAAATGGGCTGTCAGCTGGTAGTGTTGGCTTGCAACACAGCTTCGGCAAAGGCCTTACGCTCCATTCAGCAGCGCGACTTGCCGCTACTCGACCCCCGTCGACGGGTACTGGGGGTGATCCGGCCTACGGTGGAAGCTGTTGGAGCTATGACTACCAGTAAGCACATCGGGCTGCTGGCTACGGTGGGCACGGTGCAGTCAAATTCTTATCCGCTGGAAATACAAAAGTTGCACGAAGGCATAGTGGTTACTTCCGAAGCTTGTCCCATGTGGGTGCCGCTTATCGAAAACAATGAATACCAAACCGAGGGTGCCGACTATTTTGTACGAAAAAATGTTGAGCATTTGTTGGCTGCCGATCCGTTGATTGATGTTGTCATGTTGGGTTGCACGCATTACCCCTTGTTGGAAAATAAAATAAAAACTTTGTTGCCCGACGGGGTACGTGTGCTGTCGCAAGGCGATATTGTGTCACGAAGTCTGGTGGATTATCTGCAACGACATCCGGAAATGGATGATCTTTGCACTAAGAATGCTTCTATCCGCTATTTTTCGACCGAATCGGTTGAGAAGTTTTCTTCTTCGGCTTCTATATTTTTAAAAGAAGAAATAAAAGCGGAACATCTTGATATAAATTAATGATCAATGGTTAATTCTCAATTATAAATGATTGTGATTACTATATAAAACTCTGTTGTTATGATCAAACAACAGAGTTTTTCGTTTTAAATGGCTGAAATGTTGCTAAACCCGAATCTGAAAATATTTGAGAAATTTTCCGAAAGATGAATTGGCTCTGATTTATGTTGCAGAAATTTTTAGAAGGATGAACTGGCTCTTATTCATGTTGTAGAAATTTTCTGCAGGGTTTTCCAACAAAGAAAAATCCTTCAGAAGTTTTCTGCAACATAAATTTGTGCTGATCACTAATCATTGATTACAGCTTTAAACCAGCATTCTTTTTTCTAAAAATTCCAGAAATGCTTCTTTGTACGAATCGGATATGGGGACATGAGCTTTTCCGAAGATGATTCGGTTGCGATCAACTACTTTGATCTTATCGGTTTGCACAATAAACGACCGGTGTACACGCATAAACAGTCTGCTGGGCAACATTTCTTCCATGGCTCGCATAGTGATGTGCGACACAATCGGTTTGTCATCTCCCTCTATATAGATTTTCAGATAATCTTTCAATCCCTCTATGTACAGCACTTTTTGTAGTTCCACCTGAATAAGCCGATAATCGGCTTTTACAAAAATACAATCCTTCGATGCATCTCCTATTTCGGTAGAAGATTTGGTGTACAATTGATGCCATTGCATGGCTTTGTTGGCCGATGCCAAAAAGTCGGCATAACTAAACGGTTTCAACAGATAGTCGAGCGCGTTTACCTTATAACCTTCAATGGCATATTGTTGAAAAGCTGTAGTGAAAATCACTTTTGATTTTTCCGGTACTAATCGGGCAAACTGCATTCCGCTGATCTCAGCCATTTGAATGTCCAGGAAAATAACATCCGGCGGTGTTTGGTTTACCGCAGAACTGGCAGCTATGGCTGACGAAAATTTACCAGTAAGTTTCAAAAATGGTGTTTTGCTTACATAACTTTCAAGTAATCCGAGCGCCAAGGGTTCGTCGTCGATAATAAAGCAGCTAAGTGTCATGATTCTTCTTGATTATTAAGTGGGATAATTAGTTCGGAAATAAATGTGTCACCTTCTTTTTCGGTGCGAATAATATGTTTGTGCGGATATAAAATTTCTAATCTTCGACGCAGATTTTCCAACCCAATACCCGATCCGCTTTGGTCGGTATCCGCTTTAGGAAAATAACTGTTTCGGATCGTGCATGTCAGCTGTTTGCTATTCAGTTCATGGATGTCAATGTGAATAAATGATGGCGAACTGGGGCTGATTCCGTGCTTGAATGCGTTTTCTATTAAAGCAATAAAAAGTAAAGGTGCAACCATTTTACCTGTTTGCTCTATGTTAATCTCTATTCTCAGATCTACATCGGCATTCAATCGGATACGCATCAGTTCCACATAATTATGGATGAAGTTGAGCTCATGATCCACTGATACAAAGTTCTCGTTATTCTCATACAATACATAACGAAGCAGCTTACTGAGTTCGAGCATGGAATTCTGAGCTTTTTCGGGACTTATGGCAATGAGTGCATAAATATTATTGAGTGTGTTAAATAAAAAATGGGGGTTTAGTTGTTGGCGCAGGTTTATCAATTCAGCTTCGGTATGCTTCTTTTCTTCCTCCTGACGTTCTACTTCTGTTTTATACCATTTCCCTGTCATTTTTACAGATACACTGAGCCCTATAATAACTAATAAGGTGGATATGTCCCGCAACAAAAAAGAAATTCCAAAGGGTAATCCCTGAGGGGGAAATTTGTTGTGATGTGGCATCGGATGATGCATGGTAGCTTCCTGCCAGAAATGAATTACCAAAGCTACTGATAAAACCAAAATAACATTGTAGACTATGAATTTTCCAATTTTTCGGTTAAACAGGATTTTTGCTATCAATACAAAATAATTGGTATAGAACACGATTAGCAATGACAAAACCCACACAGCATGGTGAGACATTTTATCCATTATATTAAAATCCGGATCTTTATCGAAAATAATAAATGGCAACACAAAAACCAATCCCCATGCAATAAAATGGATAAGAAATTGAATGAAATTACGATTCCCGGTTTTAGCTGTTTTGTTCATATAACGTTTTTTTAGTGCTTTGCTGTTTATTCATATCTTAAAGCCTCAATAGGATCAAGTTCTGAGGCATTTTTAGCCGGATACCAACCGAAAAATACGCCCGTGATTGTACATACTAAGAATGACAAAAATACGGAATAAGTTTGTATCGATATGGGCCATGAGAATAAAAGTTTCACCATGAATGATGAAACGATACCGAGTATAACTCCGATAATTCCACCTGTGAAACTGATCAGTACGGCTTCGATCAAAAACTGAGACAGGATATCGCGTCCTTTAGCTCCAATAGACATACGCAAACCGATTTCACGGGTACGTTCTTTTACCGATACATACATAATGTTCATAATACCAATACCACCTACCAGCAAAGATATTCCGGCTATACAGGCCAATAGAATAGTCATCATATCGGTTGTGGAAGTAAGCATGGTGCTGAGTTCCTGTTGCGAACGGACATTAAAATCGTCATCGGCGGTATCTTTTAGTTTGTGGTTCGAACGCAGCAGCGCTTTAATTTCAGTTGTGGCATTGGTGGTAGCATCTTCGGATATTGCTGACGCAAAAATGCCCTGAATATATGTGATGGCCAACACCCGCTTTTGTACGGTGGTATAAGGTGCCAATACAATGTCGTCCTGATCCATCCCCATGCTGTTGTAACCCTTTGCTTTTAATGTTCCTATAATGGTGAACGGAATTTTGTTGAAACGGATTACTTTACCAATCGGTTCTTCGCCGTTTGGAAACAAATTTTTGATAACCGTTTTGCCCACAATGCAAACTTTTGCCGCACTGGCAATTTGTTGCTCATTAAAAATAGTTCCGTCTTCAATAGTAAGCTTTCGAATATCCATATAATCGGCATTCACACCTGATATGGAGCTCGGATAATTATTTGCACCGAAAATAAACTGACCACTACTGGCCACCGATGGCGAACACTTGGAAATGTAAGTCGTGTTGCTGCATATATCATTGAAATCTTTTAGCTTAAGAGTTTGCATGTTATCGCTGCTTTGCCTTACTCCACCCTTCATATCGGCACCCGGTTGAATCATAATCATATTAGAACCCATCTCCGAAATCTGTGAACGAATGCTTTCCTTGGATCCTTGCCCAATAGCCAGCATGGTGATAACCGATGCTACTCCAATGATAATTCCCAGCATGGTGAGGAAAGCACGCAGCTTGTTATTACTGAGTGCCCGAAGAGATATTTTTATCAGATTGCCTATATTCATTGTTAGTTTGTATTATATGTTTCAGAGTTGACAGGTTAATTGGGTTACTAGTTAATTGAGTTTTTGGTGAACTGGTTTATTGATTCATTCGTATACTTGTCTACTCTTTTACTTATTACACAATTACCCAATCAACTAATTAATCATCTTGTTTAGGTAAATTGTCTAACATGTTTTTAGCCGATTCAATATGTTCGTTGATAGTGTCTTTTACTACTTTTCCATCGCGTAATACAATGTTTCGACTCGTAAAGCTCGCTAATTCCGGATTGTGTGTGACAAAAATTATTGTTCTCCCCTTTTTGTATAATTCCTGAAATAATACCATGATTTCGTAGGCAGTTCGGGTGTCCAGATTTCCTGTAGCTTCGTCAGCCAAAATCAACACCGGATCATTTACCAATGCTCGTGCAATAGCAACCCGTTGCATTTGCCCTCCGGACATTTGATTCGATTTGTGGTGTAAACGATCACTCAGCCCTACAGCTTCAAGAGCTTTTTCAGCTTTTTCCCGGCGCTCTTTGGTACTGATAGTTGGATTGTAAAGCAATGGTAATTCTACATTCTCTAGTGCAGTAGTTTTTGCCAATAGGTTGTATGATTGAAATACAAAGCCGATTTTTCTATTCCGCAAGGTCGAACGTTCATTTTTGTCCATGGTACTTACCGCAATATCATCCAGATAATATTCGCCTTCAGTCGGTGTGTCCAGACATCCGAGCAGATTCAGCAGGGTTGACTTTCCAGAGCCACTCGTTCCCATGATGGTGACAAATTCACCTTCGTTGATGTTGAACGAAACACCACGCAATGCGTGTACAGTTTCTTCTCCTACCTGAAAGTTTCGTTTTATATTGTCTAATCGAATAATTGATTTACTCATCTTTTTGTTTTTTTTGTCTCTGGTTATCTGTATCCAGCCTCTGTCATCAGTTTTTTTTATAGCTAATCCCCCAATTATCTAATCAACTAATCCCAATTACTTTTTCGGAGCTTTGCTGTTCTCTGATCCTGGACGTTTAGGCATAAAAGGACTGGTTTCGGATGAATCGCTTTTTGGAACTTCACTTAAACTCACGGTTTTCATTTCTGTTATGATCTGATCGGTGCCGGTTATCCCTGATATAATCTCTGTATTTGTTCCGTCTGAATCACCTATTTTAATTCGCTTGTTTCGAATTGTTTTTCCATCTTGTTGCCAAACAATTTTTTCGTTTTCTCCCAGATTTTTACTTATCTGTATATTCTCAGAAACAGTAAATCCGTTATGAGCCATGGCTTTCGTGTCAGGTTTGAAGTTTAGTGCTTTGGTTTGTAACACCGAAATACCGGTTTTCTCCATAGTGAAAATGGTAATATTTGCAGTTAGTCCGGGTTTTAGTTTCAGATTAGGATTCGGTGCGTTTACTACCACTTGGTAGGTGACTACGTTCGAAGTAGTGGTTGCTTCCAATCGCACTTGCGTTACTTGCCCGTCAAAGACATCGTTCGGATAAGCATCTACGGTGAAAGTTACACGTTGTCCTTGTTTTACCGAACCTATGTCAGCTTCGTCCACTTTGGCAATTACGCGCATTTTGGTCAGGTCTTTGGCAATGGTGAATAAAGTCGGCGTACTGAAACTGGCAGCTACGGTTTGTCCTTCTTCCACGGCTCTTGATAATACTACGCCATCGATGGGTGAATAAATGGTGGCATAGCTCAAATTTGTTTTTACAGCTACCAAATCCGAAATAATTTTCTTATAAGCAGATTCTGCCGTTTCGTACGTGTATTTTACCGTTTCATAGTCGGTTTCACTAATCAGATTTTTTTCGTGAAGATCTTTAGATCGTTCAAAGTTTTTCTTTTGATACAAGTATTCCGTTTTACTGGATTTCAATTCAAGTTCTTTTGATACGAGTGCCGATTGTAAGGTGGTTTTATCCAGCTCTGCCAGAATTTCCCCTTTTTTTACAACCGAATTGTAATCTACATAAAGCTTCGAAATTTTTCCTGAAACCTGTGTTCCGACTTCAACCGAAGTGATTGGCTCAATAGTTCCGGTGGCTGTTACTGTTGTGCTTATTTTATTGGTTGACAGTTTTGTTGTGCTCAGCTGAAAACTATCACTTGGCGAAGCTTTTAGGAAAAAGTGTGCACAGGTAGCCAATAAGACTATACTTACCACCGAGATAATAATGATTTTTTTCTTTTTCATATCTTTTTAGTTGCGAGTTTTTAGTTACAGATTACGAGACTGAAGTTTAAAATGAGATTTTATCTTGTAACTCGTAACGAATATTTTTATTTAATTTCAATGGGTTGATCTTGATATAAATTGAGTAATTGAGTATTCATAATGCTTAGGTATTTGGCCTGTAACATATTTTGTTGCGCTGTCAGCAAGTTGTTTTTCTCGGTCAATAACTCCAGTGTGTTTTTCATTCCGAGTTTATATTGCTGATCAATTAAGTCGTAACTGGTTTGCAGAGCTTTTACTTTTTCTTCGGCTGCAGCATATTGACTTTGTGCTGAAATAGCATCCTGATAAGCCGATTCGATATCTTTGAGTAGTGTTTTTTCCGTGTCTTGTAGATTCAGTTTGCTTGTCTTTTCGCTTAGAATAGCTTTCTCAACTGTCGATTTTGTTTCTCTGTTAGTAAAAATAGGAATGCTAACCGATACACCAATGGCTTCATATAATCCATTTTTCAGCTGCTCCCCAATGTTTGAAGAACCATGAGTTGTTCCTACACCTGCACTGAGGCTGATTGTGGGTAGATAACCCGTTTTTGCTTTCTCAGTTTCTAAGCTTGCTACCTGAATGCTGAGTTTGCTACTTTTTATTGTTGGCATTGTGTTTAGCGAAGTTGCATATATGCTTTGTAAACTTGGCAACGGTTTTAGAACGTCGACATCGGTCAACTCAAGAATAACGACATCTAATTCATCTGCCGCTGCCAATTCTAACAATTGTTTTAATTGTAGTTTGTCGTTGCTGAGTGTATTCTCTGCAACGACCAGTTGGTATTTATCAGTACTGGATTGTGATTGTAGTTGAGCAAAATCGGCTTTCGAAATGCTTCCGGCTTTTAATAAGCCTTCTCCACGGGTTTGTTGGTATTCAGATACTTTTACGGTTGCCTGGTTGATTTTTACAGATTCTGCTGCATAAAGAATTTGCAGGTAGGTTTGCAATATCGACATTTGAATATTTTTCTGAGAGTTCAGTAAGTCGTATTGGCTGGCTTGCTCGGCAAGTTTTTGTTGCTCTATGTTTTTCTTTATCTTTCCTCCGTCAAACAAGGTCATGGAGCTGTTGATGCTATAAGTTCCACCATACGTGTTTGCAGGAACAAACGGATTGTTTGTGTAACTCTGACTCACAGTTGCCGATAGATTCGGAAATACTGCAGCCTTGGCTTGCTTTGTGCTTACAGAGTTAGTTTCAAGGGTAATTTTGCTCTTCTGAATTTGGATGTTGTTTTGCAACGCGTAGTTGATACAATTTGTCAAATCCCATTGTTTCGGTTTCTCCTGAGCTGTAAGACTCACTGTGAGTAGTGTAAGCAGGCTGATTATAATAATTCGAATTTTCATCTGTTTCTAATGGATTAGTTTCGAAGACAAAAGTAGAACAGATAATAATGGAGTGCAATTAATTTAGACGAATGGGCGGTTTTTGTCGATAGAAAGCTTTTTTGTCACGTGTAGGACGTAAATTAAATATAAAAAAGGTCGTTTTGCATCAGCAAAACGACCTTTCTTTTTTGTCGGATTAAGAATTATTTCGGTTGCCAAAAGCAATTCTTAGGAGATACGATGGCTTCTTCGGCTTTTAATAGCTTCATGGCTTTGTCAACTTCTTTCCGTTCAAGACCGGTTAGTTCTACTATTTTACCTGCATTTAAAGGAACTCCGGCTTTTTTCATTGCGTCTAATACTTGTTCTTTTGCTTCCATAAATTTTGATTTTAGACCTCAAACCCCTAAAGGGGTTTAAAGAAATTTATATGTATTTTTAATTGTTTGTAACACCATTCTTTGCTCCACTTTAGGGGTTGTGGGGGGTATTTCTATTCAATATTCTTTAACTCAAGACTATTCATTTTCTCCAAAAACAATGAATTTTTTAATTT
>JAATGT010000186.1 GCA_015654525.1 Bacteroidales bacterium | reverse complement strand
ATTCTTTACTTCTTTGGTGCCAGCAGTGCCACGCTGCCTTATGCACACCAGTACATGGAGGTAATTCTGTTCGGTAATGTGGTAACACACATGTATCTTGGTCTCAATGCCCTGTTACGCTCTACAGGACGTCCACAAAAAGCCATGTATGCCACACTTTGCTCGGTACTGATCAATATCGTACTCAACCCCCTGTTTATTTTCGTATTCAAGTGGGGTATTCAGGGTAGTGCATTTGCCACCGTCATTTCGCAAACAGCCATGTTGGTATGGCAAATTACGATCTTTAGCGATAAAAAGCATTTTATTCATCTCAAAAAAGGCGTTTTTAAACTACAGCGTAAGATTGTTGTCGACTCGCTGTCTATCGGGTTGGCCCCATTTTTAATGAACACTGTTTCCTGCGTCATTGTAATCATCATCAACCAGGGGCTTATTCGTCATGGTGGTGACTTGGCAGTAGGTGCCTATGGTATTGTAAACCGCGTGATTTTCCTTTTTGCTATGATCACCATGGGCTTCAATCAGGGCATGCAGCCTATAGCCGGATACAACTATGGAGCCGGCCAATATAGCCGGGTGACTGAAGTGCTGAAGAAAACCATCCTCTTGGCCACCATTGTAATGACATCGGGTTTCCTGATTGGCGAATTGTTCCCGCACGCTGTGGCTTCGGTGTTTACCAATGATAAAAAACTCATCGACCTGGCTGCCGAAGGATTGCGCATAGTGCTCATATTTTTCCCCATTGTGGGTTTTCAGATGGTGACATCCAACTTCTTTCAGAGTATAGGTATGTCCGGTAAAGCTATTTTTCTGTCTATGACCCGGCAAGTATTATTTCTTATACCTTGCTTACTTATCCTCCCACAGCTGTTTGGAGTCAGAGGGGTTTGGTTCAGTATGCCGTCGGCCGATTTGGCTGCCAGTCTGGTATCGGTATTTATGCTTATTTCTCAGTTTCGTAAATTCAAAAAACACGCAGCAACACAAAAACTCGAAAGTCTATAATCCATTGTCAATAGTCTTTACTCTTTACTCTTTTGTCTTTGTTCTTTGTTCTTTGTTCTTTTGTCTTTGCTCTAAATCTAAAAAATACAATAATATGAATGAAACCTTTGTAATCAATATTGGCCGTCAGCTAGGTAGCGGTGGTCGACAAATAGGAGAGAAGTTATCTGCCGAATTTGGCATTGGATACTACGATAAAGAGCTCATTCAACTGGCTTCCAAAGAAAGCGGTTTGGGAAAAGAGTTCTTCGAAAAAGCCGATGAAAAATCAACGCATAGCTTTATAGGAGGATTGTTCGGACTTCGCACTAATATTAACAACGAAGTATATGTAAACAATTACCTGTGCAACGAAACCTTCTTCAAAATACAAAGCGATGTCATTCGTGAGTTAGCTCAGAAAGACTCTTGTGTGTTCGTAGGGCGTTGTGCCGATTATATTCTCCGTGATTACCGCTGTATCAACGTATTCATTACGGCCGATACTGAGGATCGTGTCAAGCGCGTTGCCCAAACCTACCAACTATCGCTCGACAAAGCACAGGACCTGATCGTAAAGACCGATAAAAAACGATCGGAATATTACAACTATTACAGCAATAAGGTTTGGGGAGCTGCCGAATCATATCACCTCTGCATCAACTCATCCGTGCTGGGCATGGATCAAACGGTGGCATTTATTGCTCAGTTTATCAAACAACGATTGAAATAACAAAAACAGATTATTCATCGGATGACTTCAAGTCATCTGATGAGTTTGGGTTACTTCTTGCAATTACGATTGATCCTCCCTGAATGATTAATAATAATTGATATTGTATTTCAATTTCCGGCGAAGATTGTATATTTGCAAAATAATTGTATTATAAACACATTTATACCCCAACAACAATGTATTTAGATAGATATAAGGATGATATAAATAAGCTTTGCCTTCAGAATAAGGTAAAGACTCTGTATGTGTTTGGTTCGGTTCTTACTGACCGGTTTACAACGAAAAGCGATATTGATTTAGTTGTAGATATTGACTCTACCGATCCGTTTGACTACGCCGACAGTTACTTTAATTTAAAGTTTGCCTTACAGGATTTGTTTAAACGTAAGATCGATTTACTCGAAAATAAAGCTATAAAGAACCAGTATATAAGAGAGAATATCGAACATTCAAAAGTATTGATATATGGTAGCTAAGAAGTTAATTGTACTCATCTGATGACTTCAAGTCATCCGATGAGTAAAGGTAATTAAACAACAAACCCGCTGCAAGTCAAAACTTACAGCGGGTTTTATTATATCTTATAACCCTGTTTAGCGGGTCGGCAATCAGAGTCCGAAGCTCAATGCACTAATTTGTGTATAGATGGTACTGAATAAACCAACCAGTAAAATACCCAGTGTACAAACCACCAGACTGATTTTCACTGCAACATCACTTTTTACAGCTTCTATTGGATTATCGTTTTTGTTCAGGAACATGGCTTTGATCACCAATAAGTAGTAATACAGCGAAATGATTGTGTTCAATAATGCTACGAATACCAATACATAATATCCCTGAGCGGCAGCTGCCGAGAATACAAAGAACTTGCTGAAGAATCCTGCAAAAGGAGGAATACCTGCCAGTGAGAATAAGGCCAGCATCATCACAAAGCTCAGACGTGGATTCGTTTGATACAAACCGTTGTATTCGTCCATGCGAACCTTACCGGTACGTTCTTCAATAACCGAAATAACACCGAAAGCAGCCAGATTGGAGAACATATATACCAATACAAAGTAAACCAACGAAGCCATACCCAATGCACTTCCGCTAATAATTGCCAACAGAATATAACCGGCTTGCGAAATAGACGAGAAAGCAAGAAAACGTTTCAGGTTTTGTTGACGGATGGCAAAGAGGTTTGCCACGGTAATACTTGCAATAGCCATTCCATAAAGGATCGGTTGCCATTGACCTATCAGATGTCCGAATACTTTTACCAGTAAGGTAAACAATACAAACACTGCCGAACCCTTGGATATAACCGAAAGGTATGAAGTGATATTTGTCTGGGCACCTTCGTACACATCGGCAGTCCACAAGTGGAAAGGAACCAATGATATTTTGAAAAACAAACCTACAACAAAGAAGACAAATGCCATGATTTGAAGTGGTGTTCCGGTAATCAAAGTCGCCAGATCGGCAAAGTATAATGTTCCGGTAGAACCATAAATCAATGACATTCCGAAAACCGAAATGCTCGAAGCAAATACAGCCGACAGAATGTATTTAGCACCGGCTTCAGCCGATTTACGGTTGTATTTATCAAAAGCAACCAGTGTAGCCATCGGAATAGAAGCTGTTTCAAGTCCAATGAAGAACATCAGAAAGTTGCCCGACGATATCATGAAGTACATACCCAGTAGAGTAGATAGTGTCAGGAAGTAAAATTCACCGCGTTTGATACGATTAGCATCTTCATTCAGAAACTTATGTGCCTGCAACAGTACAATTAATGTTCCTACGTTGAGAATGCTTTTTACGTACGTTTGCACAGGTACATATTGGAACATACCACCCGCAATGCTGAAAGCATCACGCGGAACACAGTTGATGATGGTGTGTGCCGTCAAAAGTACCAATGCCACCGGTTGGAAATACTTCAATCCCTTTTCGCCGGCAAATATATCGTAAATCAAAAGGAAAATCATCACCCCTAACAGTGAAAACTCTTCGCGCATTTGTAAAAAACTACTGTAATCCATTATATGAGTTGAATTGTTTAGTTGTTGATTTGTTTAGTTGTTGAATCTGAGTTGTGAACTTGTTTACTCGTCAACTTGTATACTTGTTATTATTTAATCAATTGTCCTATTACCGGAAGAACGCTGTGGTGAATCATATCCGACACCCAGAAAGGAGCAGAACCAAGTGCGAACATAAAGAACAACAAGGTTACTACCGAGATTCTTTCATACCAGGTAGCATCTTTCAATTCTTCATGATGTGGATCCTGCATTTTTCCTAATAAGAATTTACCCACCATACGTAAAATATACACAGCTGTAATAACAATAGAACTACAAGCAAGAACGGTCAATACGCGGTGGAACATATCGGTGTGTTGGAATGAACCAACGAAGATAGTCATTTCAGCAACGAATCCGCTTAAACTTGGTAAACCCAATGAACCCAACCCTGCAATCACAAAACAAACACCAAGGAAAGGAATCACTTTCATCAAACCACCCATTTCGGTAATTAAGCGGGTATGTGTTCTTCCATAAATCATTCCGATTAAAGCAAAGAACAAGGCAGTAGTTAAACCGTGTGAAAGCATTTGTAAGATAGCACCGGTAGCAGCAGTTTCGTTCATCATCAGGATAGCGAACAATACCAATCCACAGTGACTAACCGAAGAGTATGCATTGATATATTTCAGGTCAGTTTGATGGATAGCAGCAAATGCACCATAAACCACACTGATACCGGTTAAGATTAAGAATATCCAGGCCAGTTCATGAGCGGCTTGTGGCATCAGATACATAGCAACACGGAAACAACCGTAACCTCCCAGTTTCATCAATACTCCGGCGTGCAACATTGATACGGCAGTAGGAGCAGAGGCATGACCATCGGGCGACCATGTATGAAAAGGGAACATAGCACCCAGCACACCAAAACCTGTAAAGGTAAGTGGGAAGAAATAATATTGTAATTCTATAGGAATATGAAGTTTGGCAATTTCCAGAATATTCATGGTAGTTGCACCCGAACCGTAATAGATTCCCAGAATACCAACCAGCAACAGTGCCGAACCGCCCATCAACATCAGGGTAAGTTTCATGGCAGCATATTCTTTTTTACCTGTTCCCCAGATACCAATCAATAAATACATCGGTATCAAAGCTATTTCGTAGTACATAAACATGGTAAACAAGTCGGTAGAAATAAAGAATCCGTAAACTCCGATAGATAATAAGCTGAACCATAAGAAAAACTCTTTAGGAAGCGGATCTATTTTCCACGATGCAAATACACCGGTGAATACTATGATCGAAGTAAGGATAAGCATGGCAACCGATATACCATCCACACCTACAGAATAGTGAATGTTGAATGGAGCATACCAAACAGTATCGGCCGTGAAAACCATCGTAGCTAAATTGCCTGCTGCCCGCTCCGCAAAGTACATGTATGTCAATACACCGGAGAAGATCATTAAGAGTATTGCTCCCGTAGTCATGACGGACAAAAGTTGCTTCCGACTGTTCGAGAGGAACAAACCTGCCATCATTAAAACCGGAATGAGAACGAATAAGGATAAAAAGTTCATATTATAAATTTTTGGCCCCCTAAATCTCCCTTAGGGGACTTAAAGAGTTAGATTCATTAGAATTCAACAAACGTTTATAT
>JAATGT010000153.1 GCA_015654525.1 Bacteroidales bacterium | reverse complement strand
TTTGGGTAATTTTAGAATAACTTCATCCAGTGTACATTGATTGACTAAATAATTTGTGACGCCAAGCGGATGGACTATATTGAATCTCTGGTTTATACTTGGTTTTCGGATATCCATATCCACCAGAATGGTTTTTTTACTCGCCATCGCATAAACCGAAGCTAAATTGATAGAAAAATATGTTTTACCATCTCCCGATTCAGTGGAGGTAGTCATGACTACGATATTTGTTTTTCGTTGCACAATGAATTCTATACGAGTTCGTATTATTCGGAACATCTCCGTATAGGCTGATCGTGGATTCTTGGATACAATTAATGGATCAGTACTTTTTGTATGACGAACAGCTCCAATAAGTTGGAAAGATGAATTCTTTTCGACATCCTTGGTTGAATGAACTGTATTATTCAATAATTCCATTAATATGACTATAAAAGTCGGAATCAGAATCCCAAATAATAAAAAGATCATTGTTGTTTTCGATCTTTTATCCGAATTGGTAATGGAAACAATTCTTGCTTTATCAAGTATGTCATTATCAGGCGTATTAGATGCTTTTAAAATTTCAGATTCTGCTCGCTTCTGAAGAAAAAACGTATAATAATTGTCATCCATTTTATACTTTCGCTCGATGGCAACCATTTCCAGTTCTTTTTTTGGAAGCTCTTCAATCTCTTTGTTAACGGCAGCCAGCCGGGTTTGGAAATCATTTTTTTCAATATTAAGCGAAGCACGCATGCTCTTTACTACTTCCAGTACAGTAAGCTTGGAAGTTTCTATTTGTTTGCTATACTTCTGATAGATAGGGTTTGCTTCGGTAACTTCAGAGCGAAGATTATATAATTCATTGATTTGTTGAACAAAAGTCATTAACATCGGTTCATTCAACCCTAAGCTGGAAGGTGCTATAATAGCTCCATCAGCAAAATTTGTCTTTAAATATTTAGTCAAATAGTCTAAATATGTTTCCCGCAATTTAAGTTCGGCCTTTTGACTATCGAATTTTGTGGCTTTGGATAATAAATCGCTCGTATGGCTGGATACATCAACAATTTTGTTCGTCTGCCTGAAATTGGTCATCTCGCCTTCGGAGGTTGTCAGTGACTTTGACACTAACCCTAACTGTTCATTAATGAAGTTTATAGTTTTTGTGGCAGCATCGTTTTTTCTGCTAAGATTGTCGGCAAGAAAAGTGTCACATAATTTATTGATAAAATCGATATCCCGATCGGGTGTATCGCTTACTAATGCTATTTTCAACACCGAGGAACCTTCAGTAACATAGCCAAAATTTAGACGGGATGCAAAATCGGATATTAATGATTCTTTTGTCCTGAATTTGAAATACATTTCGGTATTTCCCATGTATCTGTCTATATTATTTATTGTCAGAAAAAATAAATTATGTTGAATGGCTTTACCGTAGCGTCCATCAATTTGAAATTTGCTGAACAAGTTATTTTCATCAACAGAAATTGTGTAAGTGCCGTTTGACCGTAGTTTTATTTTAAAGAGCACGCCATAAGCCTCAGGAGCAATATAGTCAGCCTGAATTATAATAGGAGTTGTTTTGTACAAATTGCGGGTTTTGAAACTTCCCTTGGATATATAGTCAACTTTCAGAAAGGGTAAGCTGTCAACAACTTTACTAACTAAATCGTTAGACCCTAACATGATGACTTGATTTTTTACATTTTTATATCCGGATTGAATACCAAAACCCTGCATCAAGGCTTCTGAGCTATTTCCATTTGAATGATTTTCATCAATTATAACTCGGCCTTCTGTTTGAAATGAGGGTAACCAGGAGCGGTTTTCGATATAAGCTAATCCTAATGAAACAATTATTCCAATAACAAATAGATACCAATTGTTAAGGAAGTAAGATGCCCATTCCATGATGTCAAAGCCAGATTCTTCTTCGCTAAATGGCTTTTCGATATTATTTAGTTCCATTGTAATGGTTCATTAGGTAAAACAATGATTATAAATTACTTTTTGTAGTTCAGGACTCCAAATAGTAATGAAAATGAGAAATTTATAACACTCAATAATGTTGCGTAATTGCTGACTTTATAAAAACTGGAAAATTCACGTTGTACGTAAATGATGTCATTCGGATAAACATAGTAATATTTTGAATCGATAATACTTCTGGGACGAATATCAAACTCCATAACCTGAGTTCCTTTCTCTGATTCCCGAATTATACGAATACGTTTTCTATCACTGGTTTCACTAAAATCACCCGACATGGATAATGCCTGAAAAATAGTCAGTTTCTCTTTATAAATTGGAAAAATACCAGATCCGGAATCTCCAAATATAGTAAATGTTTTATTCGCAAGACTCAGTTTTATAACTGCATCGGGTATTAATTTTTTAAAACTATTTTCGATCACCACCGCCGCTTCATCCAACGTAAGTCCAACCACATGAATATGAGATATAAAAGGTAAATCTATGGTTCCATCGGTATAAACACGATATGAGATCTGACTTTGGCCTGACGAAGAAGATGATGATGAAATTATTTTTGAAATAGTTTCATCTGAGGTAATAAGTCTGTAGATCAATTCATCGTTTACCTGAATTCTATAATCTTTATAGCTCGTTTTTTCGTAAACAGGTAATTTACGATTATTATCTTGTAATAACCTCATCTTTTTATAATTGTAACACGATGAAAGTGTAAGTAATAATAAAAAAATCAACAATGTGTTAGTTTTATTTTTCATGTTGTCAGCAATCTGATTTCAATAGATGTTGTTTTGTAAAACTATTATAGTCAGTTTGTCCTAGAAAAAACTTTTAT
This sequence comes from Bacteroidales bacterium, assembly GCA_015654525.1. Taxonomy (GTDB): domain Bacteria; phylum Bacteroidota; class Bacteroidia; order Bacteroidales; family Paludibacteraceae; genus Paludibacter. The sequence continues at coordinate 38,066 of JAATGT010000153.1, read as the reverse complement.
AAATAAAATAGCCTAATGAATAAGTTGTGATTACTGTTGACAATGCTACCCAAAAAGTGGATACTCCAAAGAATTGCTCTTTCATTGGCTGAAGAAAAATTACATCGTCGGGCTCTAAATAGTAAAATTCAGAGTTAATGATATCTGCACTTCGGAGATCAAATGTTTTTACCTGATTCCCGTTTTCATTAACCCGCAAAATTCTGATTTTACTTCGATCTGCTGAGTTACTTAGGTCTCCGGCCATTGCCAAGGCCTGATAAATATTTACTTTTTCACGAGGAAAAGGAAAACGACCTGCTTTGCCGGAACCAATTATACTAAATGTTCTGCCAACCATTCGAATATCAACGGAGTTTAATTTAAGAACCGGCCGAATTGCATCTTCCAGAGTTTCTTTAGCTTCTCTCAGTGTTTTACCTTTTATGTTTACATCTCCAACTAGCGGAAACTTAATATTACCATCCGATTTTACCAAATAAGTATATAAATCAGTATTCTCGCCCGAACTTGATGAGGTTTGCATTCCTGAGCTTCCGGAACCATTGAAGAGTGTGTTTGTTTTTTCGTCGGTGGAATATACCTGAATATATAAACGATCACCTTCTTTTAAATGATAGTCTTTATATGAAATTGTATCCTTATAGGACGGAATTTTGTTCTTTGGTTCTTGTAAATAATTTAGTTGGTGCGTTGTTATACATGACGTTAATTGTAAGATTAACAGCATGAAAAACAAAAGCTGGATTAGCGGTTTTCGCATCATTTGATTTTTTAAGAGAAATTGATAGCAAAGATATACAAAATATGTAAAATAGCCACAATTAGAGAAGAAAATGCAGATCAAGATTTGAATTATTTTAGTCGGAAAAAATAAAAGTTTGATTATTTGTAGTCGAAACTTCTGTCTGCATTGTACTATTCTATCCAAAACCGAATCCACAACTTGCCATTTCTTTTGTAAATAATTAATTCTTTCAAATTAAGCAGAATCATTCTTGTTTTCGTCCGATCATCATCGCTTTTTAATGGTCATCCGAAACTTATATATCAGATTTTTATATATGTTGCAGAACCTCTGCGTTTATACTCGTTTTGCAATTGTTTTATAAGCGTAAGTGGTTAATGTTTCCGATTATTTGGTTGATTATAAAGGTATAAATCTATCAAAACTATCAAAATCAAAATATAGCATCGCCTCTTTATTCGGTTTTTTACAGGAATATTAATATCTTATTATTCACGGACAATAGAATAAAGGTTCACAGAGCTTAATCATTATTTGATCAAATGAATTTGGTTCCACTAAAAGATGTTTTGTTTCGTCCCTGAAATTGGCGCTTTTGAAAAATTCAATTAAATTTGCAAAGAAATTTTGAAACAATGATCCGAAAACAGGGAGAAATGCACCGACCGGAACCCGAATCGGCCTGAATTTACTCGCATTGCAAGCTGTTTTTTTTAAGAATAACTTGTACTGAATTAGAACTGAGTATGATTTTTTGTTGAGCTGCATTGTTTTTTGCAAAAAATGGTTCATCTTTTCAAAGAAATGCTGTATTGTTTCAAAGAAATGGAGTATTATTTAGAAGAAATAGAGCATTTGTTCAAAGGAACGGAACATTGTTTCAAAGAAACGGAGTATTATTTCAAAGAAATGGAGCATTATTTAGAAGAAATAGGGCATTGTTTCAAAGAAATGGAATATTGTTTAGAACAAATGCCCTGATTTTGGAACAAGTTAGTTTATTTGTTTGGGTAAATTCTCGATTAAGTGGCGAGAATCAAAACCCAGAATGATAGAATTTATAAAATGTAGATTTCTGTGTTTTGTTTATTTATTTTGAAATAATAATAGCGACTTGGTTTGTAAAAAAATAAAATAAAATAATGAAAGGTATTATTCGAAATCCCATACTATTATTGGTTTTGGTACTTTTGGTTTCTTGCGATTCTCGCCATAAGCAGGAGAAACTGGCTGATGAGAGGCTTAAACGTATTGAAACTCTTATTAATCAAAACTCACTGAATGCAGCCAAAATACAAATTGACAGTATACATATTTTGTTCCCAAGGCTAGTCGATAAACGGCGTATAGCAGCTGCGCTAGCGGACACCATAGCGCGTCGCGAAAGCACCCGTAACTTAGCTTATTGCGATAGCATTTTACCGGTTAAACAGCATGAAGCTGATTCTATTCAAAAGAATTTTCGGTTTGAAAAGGATAAAAAATATCAGGAAGTGGGCAACTTTATTTATAAAACGCAGCTAACAGAAAGTAATGTAACTCGGACTTATCTAAAAACCTATGTCGATGAGAATGCCGATTTTTATATGATAAGCAATTATTGTGGGGGGAAAATAGAACATACTTCATTGGAAGTGTCAGTTAATGATTTATTTGCTCATACTGATACACTTTCAGTTTCAAATCCGGCTTATCACAGTTTTAATGATGCTGGTTCACATTGGGAAACGCTGACATTTAAAAATGAAGCGGATAAAGGAGTCGCTGCATTTATAGCTCAGAATACGGGCCTGCGAATTAAAGTTACGTTGCACGGGAAAAAATCATATGTGTATTACTTGCCGGATGGAGACAAAAAAGCCATTGCTGCGACATACCATTTGTGGATTGTAAAAAAAGATGTAGATAAACTGCAGAAAGAAATAAAAAAGGCACAAAATATTATTGCAAGAATCAGACGAGAAAAGCAACTAAAATAGGATGAAGTTTGTTTGATAGCTTTCAGATGGTTCGAAGTGAAAATTTTCCACAGAATTAATAGTTAGTAGTTAAAATAAAAACAAGATAAACCAGCAAATAAAAAATGAAAAAGACACTTCAGATGCTCCTGCTTTGTATTATTGTAAGCTCGGCGGCAATTGCACAAAAGACAAATAACGTACAAATCATAGAGCTTAATGCACAGACTTTTAAGCAGAAAGTTTGGAATTTTGATAAAGATAAATTGTTTAAACGTGTTGGTAATTTGCCAATTATTCTCGATTTTCATGCAACCTGGTGCGGTCCATGTAAAATGTTGGCTCCTCACTTGCAGGCTATTCAGAATAAATATAATGGTAAGCTGATTGTCTATAAAATCGATGTTGATCAAGAACCTGCATTAGCTCAACGATTTAATGTACAGGCAATGCCAACCATAGTTTTTATGGGTTCTAAAGAAAAATACAAATCGGAATTAGGTTATCGCGATTATAATGAGTTTGAAAAGTTAGTGCAAACTTATTTTTTTAGCAAGTAATTCTTAGCTTAGTTTTTCCATAAACAATTCCATCAATCGGGAAACGGCAAAATCATCCAGATCATTTATTTTTATTTGATTAAACTGATTGAATGATTTTGACAGATTTGATATCTTTATTGAAATAAACTGTGCATATATAACCCGATGACTCAATACATGTTTCATCGGGTTTGATGTTTTTAGAATATTGGCTTCGGTTACGTCGGCAAACAGAGATTTGAAATAATCATTTTCAATCAGCTCCGATGAACTTAAGAGTTGGTCGGTTTCGATTAGCGGAAATTCGTAGAGGTTTTGCCATACATCTTTTGCTGTTCGTTTTTGAATAAATGTATTGCCTTGGAACTCTATAAACAGGTAGTTGAAATATCGGTTACTTACTTTTGTCTTTTGTGATTTTACAGGTAATTTTGAAATCGTATTAAGTTCAAATGCTCGGCAATGGGAAATTAAAGGACAATTGTTGCAGTCTGGCGAACCAGGTACGCATTGTAAAGCTCCAAATTCCATTATTGCCTGATTATGCAAAGCCGGATCAGACTCGGATAGTAGATTTTGAGCCAGCTGTGTAAATTCTTTTTTTCCTACATTGTTGTCAATGGCTGTTTCTATTCCGAATACCCGTGCCAAAACGCGAAAAACATTTCCGTCTACAACTGCATAGGGTTGATTAAACGCGAAAGAACTTATGGCTGCTGCCGTATAATCTCCTATTCCGGCTAATTTCAGTATATCGGCATGTAGAGTTGGAAAGATACCGTTGAAATCTAAAACAACTTGTTTCGCTGCTTTATGCAGGTTTCGGGCACGCGTGTAGTAGCCAAGTCCCTACCAATATTTTAGGACTTCGTCTTCATCTGCTTTTGCCAGATCTTCGACAGTCTGAAAGTGTTCGATGAATCTGAGATAATAATTCATTCCCTGATTTACGCGCGTTTGCTGAAGGATAATTTCTGATATCCAAATCTTATAAGGATCCGAAATGTCACGCCAGGGCAGATCGCGTTTGTTTTGTTTATACCACTCGGTTAATAGATCGGAAATCTCTGTAGTTTTATTTTGAAAGTCCATTTTCTGTGATTTGTATAAAAATACCCTCCTTGTGGTATTGCTCATTGCAAGAATAATTTGCAACTTTGCAGCAAAGGTAAGATCTTGTTCCCAACGTTCAAAATTGAAATCATTAAAACACCCGAAATTCATGAAGAAAATTATATTGCTTTTACTTGCAGCACTTTGTTTATCGTCGTTCACCACCAAGTCGTTTCTTATAAAAGGTACTGTTGACCAGGAAGCATTAAATAGAAAAACGATTTTTATAAAAGAGCGCGTCGACGGAACATGGCAATTGGTGGATAGTGCGGTTATTACTAATGGAAAGTTTGCATTTAAAGGTGTAGTCGATACAGCAAAAATAGTCTATTTGGGATACGAATTCCCGAAAACGAATAATGTTCGCCAGGCGTTTGTGCTGGAAAGTGGAGAAATAACCGCTGAAGTAGATACTGCCGGATTTATGGTCATTACAGGAACACCGCAAAATGATGTGCTGCAAACTTACCAATATACCAAGAATACATTCAATAAAAAGGCAGAAGCATTTTATACTGCTCATAAAGATAATGTGGTAACCCCGGAGCAAAAATTATCTTTTTCAAAAGAAGAAGAAAATCTGGATAGGGAAGAGGCTGCTATTGATAAAAGATTTGCAACAGACAATATAAATACTTTGGTTGGAACCTATGTTTTTATAAATTCATTTTATAATTGGACTACCAAAGATAAAGAAGCTGTTATTGCTTTGTTTAATGCTGAAACCCGAAAAGTAAAACGTGTTCAGGAAATCATTGCCGATGTGGAGATAGAAAAACGGGTAGCGGTAGGTAATAAATATATTGATTTTAAACTTCCGGGATTGGATGGTAATTTGATTGCCTTGTCCGATCTGGTAGGTAAAACCGATTACGTATTGGTTGACTTCTGGGCATCCTGGTGTGGACCTTGTATGCGGTTTTTACCGGAATTAAAAACATTTTATGCCAAGCATAAGGGAATTGGGTTTGAAATTTTAGGTGTTTCGCTCGATAAAACAAAAGAACCCTGGGGTGGTGCTGTCACATCGCATCAAATGACCTGGAAGCAGGTGTCTGATCTAAAAGGTTGGAAGTCTGAAGGTTCAAGAACTTATGCTGTAAATTCAATTCCGTGCACTGTATTAATAGACAAACAGGGTCGCATTGTGGGGCGGAATTTGAGTTTGCCTGAAATAGAGAAACTACTGATTGAAAAAGCTGTGATTAAATGAAAAAAATAGCTATTTTGAAAAAAAAAGTCCTGCAATTGTTTTTTAATCAGAATAAAAGCAATATATTTGCAGTCCGTTTGAATTAAAAAAAAAGGAAATATCATTTATTAACTAACTTATAAAAAATTACTGAAATGACTAAGGCAGACATCGTAAACGAAATTGCTAAAAATACAGGTATTGACAAGGTTACTGTATTGACAACTGTTGAAGCTTTTATGGAAACTGTAAAAGATTCACTATCTAAAAATGAAAACGTGTATTTAAGAGGTTTTGGTAGCTTTGTTATCAAACAACGCGCTGAAAAAACTGCTCGTAACATCTCTAAAAATACTACAATCATTATTCCTGCTCACAACATTCCTTCATTCAAACCTGCAAAAACTTTCGTGAGCGTAGTAAAATAAATTTTTTATATTAACTAATTACAATTAAGATGCCAAGCGGTAAAAAAAGAAAACGACATAAAATGTCGACTCACAAAAGAAAAAAAAGACTAAGAAAAAATAGACATAAGAAAAAATAAGTCTACTGGTCTTTAGTTATTAAAGTCCAAGAAAACAAACTTTAAAGCGATATCTTGGCTTTAAGTTTGTTTTTTTGTTTATAAAAACAACTCAATCAAAATCAAAAGAAGTGAATAGCGAATTAGTAGTGGATGTTAACGCATCCGAAATTTCTATTGCGCTGCTCGAAGACAAACGCCTTGTAGAACTTAACCAGGAAGGACGAGAAGAACAGTTCGCCGTGGGGAATATCTATTTAGGCAGGGTAAAAAAAATAATGCCCGGTTTAAATGCAGCCTTTGTGGACGTTGGTTACGACAAAGACGCTTTTCTACATTATCTTGATTTAGGTTCCAATTTCAACACCCTTACACAATTTACAACGCAGGCGTTGAGCGACCGTAAAAAGACGCCTGCTATTCAGAAAACCAAGCTGCAACCGGAAATTGAGAAAAACGGTTCGATTAACGACATTTTGAAAACGGGACAGGAAATCCTGGTACAAGTTACCAAAGAACCTATCTCCACCAAAGGTCCAAGATTGACTGCCGAAATATCCATAGCAGGTCGGTTTTTAGTTTTGATTCCGTTTGCCGATAAAGTGTCGGTATCGCAAAAGATAAAAACGGAGGAAGAACGACAAAGACTCAAACAATTGATTCAAAGCATTAAACCAAAAGGTTTTGGTGTAATTGTCAGAACAGTTGCTGAGGAAAAAAAAGTAGCAGAACTCGATAATGAGTTGAAAATTTTGGTAAAACGCTGGGAAGAAGCTGTAGCCAAAACTCAACAAACAAAAGGAGTTACGCTTATTTTAGAAGAATTAGGTCGTACGGTAGGAATAATTAGAGATTTATTCAGCCCAAGTTTTAAGCATATTCATATCAACGATCAGGCAGTGTTTGCCGAAGTGCGCGATTACGTAAATCTGATAGCACCCGATCGGAAAGATATTGTAAAGCTATATCAGGATGAAGTTCCGATTTACGATAGTTTCGGTATAACCAAACAAATAAAATCAGCCTTTGGTAAAACCGTATCGTTCAAAAACGGCGCTTATCTGATAATTGAACACACCGAAGCCTTGCATGTAGTCGACGTTAACAGCGGTAATCGCTCTAAAGCAGGTAATGGACAAGAAGACAACGCGCTGGATGTGAATCTGGCTGCAGCCGATGAAATAGCCCGTCAACTTCGCTTACGCGATATGGGAGGTATTATTGTGGTCGATTTTATCGATATGCACGAGACAGAAAACCGTCAGAAATTATTTGACAGAATGCGTGAAAATATGGCTAATGACAGAGCTAAGCACAATATTCTGCCTTTGAGTAAATTCGGGTTATTGCAGATAACGCGACAACGTGTTCGTCCGGTGATTCATTTTGATATTGAAGAAACCTGTCCGACTTGTTATGGACATGGAAAAATAAAACCATCGATCTTGTTTACCGATCAGCTGGAAAGTAAAATTGACTATCTGGTAAATAAATTATTAATTAAAGAGTTTACATTGCATATTCACCCTTACGTAGATGCCTATATCTCTAAAGGCTTAATCTCGATAAAGTGGCAGTGGAAACGAAAATTCGGTAGAGGATGTAAAGTGATAGCAGCTCAGAAGCTGGGCTTTTTGCAATACAAATTCTACGACAAAAAGGGAAATGAAATTGACCTACAAGAAGAAATAGAAAAAATATCGTAACAATAAATTCAAAAACAGGCTATCCGAAATGGGTAGCCTGTTTTTTATTATCAGGTATTCTTATCTTCTTATTTTACTTCCGGAGTTGTTGTCGTGCTGTCGTCTTTATCTTTGTCTTTACGTAATGATAAGCTGTTCTCGTAGGAATGAATAAGTAGATTGAGCTTGTTTACAAATTCCACGTAAGGGGCTTCACCGTTTACAATGATCAATGCATTTATTTTTTCGGTAATTCGACGGTACACGCTGTCTATTTCGGTACGGACTACTTTCATGCGCAGATGTGTCCTGGCGTCCTGTTCGTTGAGCTTGCTGGTTTGTAATGCATAATGATTTTTATAGTCTGCATCCAGTTTATCCACCCATCCATTAAGTCCGACTGTATTTACATCGGTTGCGTAGGTTGATCCTTTTAGTTCAGTAACCAGTTTCAGGGTAGCTCCAGATTTATTTTGTTGGGTTTTTCTTTTAATATTCCCATTTGCGTCCAGCAGTACTCTGAGGCGTTCAGCGGCTTCTTTAACTGGTTGAGAATAGTGGTTTAGTCCGCTATTTACAGCATCTTCTATACCATCGAAGGTATTGTTTATTTTTGTATCTGCCTCTCGAAGCATTTTGGTGTAAGTACTCTTACGCACATAGTTCAATGCTTCACCTTCGTCGGCGTATGATTTTTTGAAACTTTCGTACTCGGGTACAATTAGTAATGTGGCAGCGGTAAAAATAGTAATGAGACCGTCTACATCGGTGTAATACTTGTAATGTTCCTCGTTTTGAAAACGACTTAATGGAGAATCTTCAATTTTCAACATGATCTAATTTCGATTTTAAGGTAAATAAAAAATTATATGTCAATATCTAAAATTACATATTCGTTCTGCATCATTCGTAAAGCGCTGTATCGGTACGAACGAGCATTTTCTGCTTGCAAAGCCTGTTCGTACTAGTACGATTGATGTTTTTCGGTCTGCGAAGCTCGTTCGTACTAGTACGACTAATGTTTTTCAGTCTGCAAAGTTCGTTCGTACTAGTACGATTGATGTTTTCCACTCTGCGAAGCTCGTTCGTACTAGTACGACTGATGTTTTTCGGTCTGCAAAGCTCGTTCGTATTAGTACGACGTTTTATTGATTAAAAAATCTCTTATTCGTGACTCTACAGCGGAGCGTTATTTGCGATTTATTTTCTTCCGTAGTATCTATTAGATGTATTTTACGCTGCAAATCTAAATAAATATTTCTAGTTACAAAATATTTATTGAATTTTTTTGAAAAAATTATTTTCTAAATGAATAAAATAAGTTTTTTTATGTCAGGATATAGGTGTTGATAGCTTCAATTTGTCACTTCTTGCAAGAATTTGAAAAATATTCAGGATGTTGAGTCTGCATGTAACATGCCTGTGATGGGATCATTCAGACTTGTCTGACAAATAGATCTAATGATGTAAAATAACTTATTTCGAAAGTTTATTTTTACTTTAAGTCTTAAGTCGATCGGGTAGGAGGAGAGAAAAGCAATAATAAAAATGGCTGTCCGAATTTTTCGAACAGCCATTCTTTGACTTATAATAAAGATCAGAATTATGCTTCAGGAGCCACTTCTGGTGTAGCTTCTGCAGCAGGCGCTTCTGTAACAGGAGTCTCAACAACTGGCGCTTCTGCAGCAGCTTTAGCTTTCTTTTCTTTTTTAGCAGCTTTTTCAGCAGCCTGATCCATTTTGTCTTTCAAATCAGACAATGACTGAATGTCACCCAATGTGGTTTTTTCAGCAGCAGGAATTGACGATACCGGAGCTTCTTCTTTCTTAGCACGTTTTGGTGCAGCTTTTTTAGCTGGAGCTTCTGTTGAAACAGGAGCTTCACCTTTTTCAGCACGTTTTGCATCTTCGTGGATGCGGCTGTGAGAAAGAATGATGCGTTTAGCGTCTTTGTTGAATTCAATTACTTTGAAAGCTAATTTTTCATCAACCTGAGCTTGTGATCCGTCTTCTTTTACCAAGTGTTTTGGAGTAGCAAAACCTTCAACACCGTAAGGTAATGAAATTACAGAACCTTTGTCTAACATTTCGATGATAACACCTTCGTGTACGCTGTCAACAGTAAACATTGTTTCTAATACATCCCAAGGGTTTTCTTCCAGTTGTTTGTGGCCTAAGCTCAAACGACGATTAGCTTTATCGATTTCCAATACCTGAACATCGATTTCGGCACCTATTTGAGTAAATTCAGATGGGTGTTTTACTTTCTTAGTCCATGAAAGATCAGAAATATGGATTAAACCATCAACGCCTTCTTCGATTTCAACAAATACACCAAAGTTGGTAAAGTTGCGAACTTTAGCTGTATGTTTTGTTCCAAGAGCGTAACGTTCTTCGATATTATCCCAAGGATCAGATTTCAATTGTTTGATACCTAAAGACATTTTGCGTTCGTCGCGATCCAGAGTCAGGATAACTGTTTCTACTTCGTCGCCTACCTTCAGGAAGTCCTGAGCAGAACGTAAGTGTTGTGACCAGCTCATTTCCGAAACGTGGATTAAACCTTCAACACCTTGAGCGATTTCAACAAATGCACCGTAGTCGGCCATAACCACTACTTTACCTTTTACTTTGTCACCAACTTTAAGTTCGGCGCTCAAAGCATCCAAAGGATGAGCAGAAAGTTGTTTCAAGCCAAGAGCGATACGTTTTTTCTCATCATCGAAGTCAAGGATAACAACATTAAGTTTTTGATCCAAAGCCACAATTTCTTCAGGATGAGAAACACGTCCCCATGAAAGGTCGGTGATGTGGATTAGACCGTCTACGCCACCAAGGTCGATGAATACACCGTAAGAAGTGATGTTCTTAACGGTTCCTTCAAGAACCTGACCTTTTTGAAGCTTACCGATAATTTCTTTTTTCTGTAATTCAAGTTCTGCTTCGATAAGCGCTTTGTGCGAAACAACAACGTTTTTGAATTCATGATTGATTTTGATAACCTTGAATTCCATTGTTTTATTCACGAATACATCGTAGTCGCGGATAGGTTTCACATCAATTTGTGATCCTGGTAAGAATGCTTCGATTCCGAATACATCTACAATCATACCACCCTTTGTGCGGCATTTTACGAAACCTTTTACAATTTCTTGTGTTTCCAATGCTGCGTTTACGCGATCCCAAGAGCGGGTTGCACGAGCTTGTTTATGAGAAAGGATTAATTGTCCTTTTTTATCTTCTTGGCTTTCGATATAAACTTCTACTTTGTCGCCAACTGCCAAATCCGGATTGTAGCGGAATTCGCTCATTGGTACAACACCGTCTGATTTGTAACCAACGTTTACAACGACTTCGCGTTTGTTGATCAAAATAACAGTTCCTTCAACAACTTCTTTATCTTTAATAGCGTTCAAAGTGTTGTCGTAAATTTTTTCTAAATCTTCCTTAGCTGAGTCGCTTAGGGTGATTCCTTTTTCGTAAGCATCCCAGTCGAAATCACCTGCAGGTACAGGTTTAGGGGCTTTTACTTTAGCAGATGGGGCTTCTTCGATAACTTCGGTTACAGGAACTTCTACTTCAGCAATAACTTCTGCTGCAACTGGTGTTTCTTCGATTACTGTTTCTTCCACGGTTGGAATTACTTCTTCCGGGATGTTTTGGTTTTCTTCCATTTCTGAAAACTTGTTTTTTTTAATTACTAATAAATTAGTAGGTTAGACATTATGATAACTTTACAAAATACGGGCGCAAAGATACGAGAATATATTGAATTGACAAAACAAATGAAGGTAAATGACCGCATTAGCTCCTTTTGTTGAAAAAAACAGCTGGAATATTCAATTGAAGGTATTTATGCGCCTGTTCGCTTTTTTAATTTGTGTACTTCTTAGGTTTGTTTTTCAAAGCTCGTTTAATGGCATCCTGTACCAGTGGTTCCATCACTTTGTAACCGGCTACATTTGCATGTACGCCGTCGTAAGTCAGTTCGGCTTTCATGCCATGGCGGTCATCGGCCAGCGGAGTGAAATAATCAAGGTAGGTAAATCCACGTTTTTCGCAGTAGCTTTTGATCCATGCATTGAGCGTTACAATTTTTTCGGCAGGCTCCATTCCGGTTTTCCATGGATAATCATAAGCCGGTAAAACCGACGAGAGCACTACGCGTATTTCATTGGCGTTAGCCAATTCGGCCATTGATGCCAGATTGTCTTCAATCATTTCGAGTGTAGACGGTCCGGTATTCCCGGCAATGTCATTGGTACCAGCTAAAATCACCACTACCTTGGGCTGTAGCGCAATCACATCCTGACGAAAACGGATGAGCATTTGTGGAGTTGTTTGTCCGCTTATTCCACGATTGATATACGGATTTTTAGAAAAGAATTCCGGACGTTTTTCTATCCAACCCTGGGTGATGGAATTTCCCATGAATACAACCCGTTTTTCACTTTTATCCGGTGCTCCCAGCAATGCGTTTTCAGCTCGAAAACGATTCAGATTTGGCCAGTCTTGCGCTTCAAGTTCCAAACCGGAGAATAATAATACAGACATAAAAAGACATTTAAGTAATAATTTTGATCTCATAATTTTTTTCAGACTAAAGTGTCTATATTTAGATTTATTTTGGGGCTTCAAATATAATCAAATCATTTTAAATTGGTCTACCTATGGATGCTAAAAAAAAGAGCTAACCCAAATGGTTAGCTCCCCAAAGTTTAAAAAATAAAAAAGTGTATTTTTCTGGTTTGTGTTTAAAAAATTTGTTCTCCAAGTGCAATCTTGAGCTTCAGTAAACTTACCGAATAATCAATTTTAGTTTTGAGCAATGCCAGCTTGCTGTCAGTTACTGCGGTGTAGCTATACATTAATTCGAGATTTGTAATTGCACCTGCACTAAAGCTCGTTTCGGCAAGCATATAAGCTTGTTGAGCTTGTTCCAGCTGTAATTCCGATAGATTAACTTTCTTCAAAGCCGATTCTGCATTTGCCTTGCTTTCAACTACTTCGTTTACAATATTTCTGCGGGTCAGGTCAATTTCCTGTGTATTACCCTTGATTTCTGACTGTGCCATAACTTTCGAATATTTTGAACGATCTGCATCAAAAATAGGAATCTTAAGGCCTACACCTACGGCAAAGTTTGGTGTAAGTTTATTCAAATCGGGTATATATCCATTTTTTAAACCTCCACTGCCAAAGAAATTCAGCGAAGGATTATTTTGAATATTTACCATTTTCAAGCGCGTGTTGGCTAATTCGTTTTTCTGACGTACAATCTTCATTTCGCTTCGATGATCGAAAGCAAACGAGAACAGCGAATCATTTGATGCAAAAAGTTGAGGAGCCAATAATTGATTCTTTACTTTCAATTTTGTGTCCTGCGATTTTCCAAGAAAAGAATTCAGTTGACTGAGTTGTATCTGAAGTGCATTCAGTAAATCGGTCTTCTGACTTTCGTTGGTTGATATACGAACCTTGGTAGTCAAAATCTCATATTTAGTAGCCGAACCTGAAGCTTCTTTTTTCTCAACAAAATGGAAATGTTCTTTTAATGTGATAAGTTCTTCATCTTTAATCTTGATGGCTTCTTGCAGAAAAAGAATAGAATAAAAGTTTCCAACCATCATACCTGATAGTTTTTGTTTTAGCTGATCAATTGAGAGTCCTACGAGTTCTTTGTTTTGTTTCTCTAATGTGATATTTTTCTCGGTTTTTCCAAAGTCGTAAATATTCTCGTTGACGTTCAGCATAGCTGAGTAATTATTTGCCGCACTCATTTGAAATGAGCCTAAAGTAGGGATTGTGATGGTGGATGTAGGGCCTATTCGGGTATAAGATCCTGAAATATCAACATCTGGCAGATAAGCTGTTTTTGTTAATCCTATTTTAGCATCCGAAGATTCTAAATCCGATTGTGCTTTTTTGATTGAAGGGTAATTATGTATCACTTCATTCAGAATTTCATTCAGAGTCAGTGAATCACCTGAGATATTGGCTGTGTTTTGGCCTGTTGCCATAAATGGTAACAGCAATAAAGGTACAGCTAGTTTAAATATAGTTTTCATTTTAATTATGTTTGTATGAGTATACATAAATTCAATTGTTATTCCAACGTGGATAAATGTTCGGCTTCGATAGATTTCAATGCTTTCTTTTTAGAACGTAAAAATAGAATAGGTATAAAACCAAGTATAGAAATACATGCAGCAATTAGGAAGTCATCATTTACACCTTGAACAAAAGCTTGTGTGTTGATATTGGACATAATTAAGCTCTGTCCTTGTTTAAGTGCCGTGGTGAATGAACCGCCACCATGTTGCTGAATGTAATAGGCTATATTCCTTGTCACATGTTGATATGTTTGAGAACTGGATTGAATGGCACTACCGTACATCTGCGAATGGAAGTTTACCCGTGCAGTCAGCAAGGTTGATAACAAGGCTACACCAATGCTACCTCCGATTTGACGAACAGTGTTCATAATTCCCGAGGCTTGTGCCATCTTTTCGCGAGGAATGGTTATTAACGACAAAGTACTTAATGGGGTAAAAACAAGTCCCAGTCCTAGTCCGCGGATATACAATGAGGTCATTATATATGAATGTTCCGTTAGAAACGATAAGTGCGAATTGATAAAGAAACTAAACGCTAATAGTCCAACGCCTGTAATAATAGGTACTTTGGCACTGACTTTATCTGAAAACCAGCCAGATATTGGTGAGAGTATACCCTGAATAATTCCAACCGGTAAAAATACGGCTCCAGACTGCAATGCTGTATATCCCAATGAATTTTGTAAAAACAGAGGTAGAAGGAAAGTACTTCCGAACATCCCAATGCTAAATACAAACATCAGGGCATTACTCATTCCAAAGTTTCTATCACCAAGTAGCCGTAAGTCTAGTAACGGATACTTGGTAGTTAGTTCCCGGGTAAGAAATACGACCAGTGCTATTCCCGATATCGCAAAACAAGCTAAAATATACGGTGCTGTCCAACCGGCAGAATTAGTTTGTGCATTTCCTTCGGAAAGAGCATAAAGCAAGACGGGTAAGAATATGATAACCGATATAAAGCCGATATAATCGAATTTTCTGGCATTAGGACTAACAAATTCCCGTTGAATAATAACTGTAAAGATTAGTGCAATGATACCTACAGGAATATTAACGTCGAAGATAAGCTGCCAGCTAAAATTATCAACCAAATAACCTCCGATCAACGGTCCGAAAGAAACTGAAGCTGCTGCTGCAATTGACCAAAAACCCAGTGCAAGTCCACGTTGTTTAAGCGGAAATTCACGAGTGATGATTGCCATACCAAGTGGTTGAACTGTTCCGGCTCCCAATCCCTGAATAACACGCGACATGATTAATGTACCTTCATCATTCGATAAACCACATAATAACGAACCTAATGTAAATAGGAACAATCCCCAGAAATAAACCCGTTTATAGCCAAATTTATCCGCCATCCATCCGGAAGTTGGTAACATAGCCGCCATAGCCAGCATATAAGCTGTAATCACCCATTCAATGGTGGAGAGTCCAACCCCGAATGATGACATAATCTTAGGTAAGCTTACGTTTACAATGGTACTGTCTAAAACCACCATGAAAGTACCTACCATAATATTGGCTAATACAAACCATTTGTATAATGGGCTTTTGGGGTGATAGGCAGAATCACGACTTCGTAGTTTGCGGCGAATTCGATGTGTATTTGATATTTTCCGCATCTTTATTTAATTATTCTGACAACTGCTGACATACCCGTCAAAAGATTGAATGACGAAAGCTTTTGACCTCCTTCGGTTCCTTCAATTGAAATTTTTATTGCCACACGTTGGGTTACTTTAGTGAAGTTTCCCGAAGCATTATTGGGTGGAATGAGTGAAAACTGAGATGCAGTGGTGGAACCCACGGTAAATATTTTGCCTGTGAAAACGACATCAGGGTATGTGTCAAGTGTGAACTTGGCTTTTTGTCCGATGTGCAATGTTTCCATCTTTGTTTCTTCCAAATAAACCAAAATCCAGAATTTACTATTATTATTAATAGTATAGATAGATTGACTTGCCTGTGCAATATCACCGGAAAGTAACCAACGTTTTGCCACAATACCATCTACCGGTGCATATAAACGAGTGTTGTTCAATTGAGTTGAAATGACGCCTATTTGGGCTTGAGCGCTGGATATCGCTGTTTCGGCACTTTTGATTTGCGTTTTAGATACTAATAATTGCGCTTTGGCAGCTTCTAATTGTGCCTGAGCTGTTTCTTCTGCTTTCTGTGTGTGCTCAAATTGTTCTTTTGTGATTACACCTCCGGCATTTTGGGCTTTTGCACGGGCAAAATCTTCTTTTGCTTTTGCAAGCGCAATTTCCAGCACTTTTATGTTTTTCTGACCATAGAGATAGTTTGCTTCTGTCTGCGACTTGTTTGCTTCTGTTTGCACCTTTGATGCTAGAATCTGTTGTTTTTGAGCTAATAAATCGACACTGTCCAGCTCGGCAAGTAATTGTCCTTTTTTTACAGAGTCTCCTTCGTCAACATAGAGTTTACTGATGCGTCCCATAATTTTGGGACTTACCGAAATATTATCGGATGCAACCACAGCATCGTCTGTCCTAATGTAACTTGAATAGTCGATGTACCAGTAAATACCACCTACTATTACTAATAAAATAACTGCAGTTAACGGAATGTAAATTTTCCAATCTTTTTTCTTTTTCATATACCTATTTTTTTCTATTTTATTTTTTCAATTTGTTTGCAGCAAGTTGCAGTTTCACCGCTAGCTAAAAGATCTCCCAATAATATTAGTATTTCTTTTACTTGATCTGAAGCTGTTGAAAGTATTTGCATTTGTCCCTTAGTGAGCAGTTTAAGCTTATTTATTAATTCTTCAGAGACAATTGATTTAAGTGATTTGAGTGTATCTCTTCCTTTTTCTGTAAGTTCTATATAAATTACTCTCCTGTCGTTTGGATCTGGAAGACGAACAACTAAGTCATCTTTTATAAGTTTGTCAACTAAAATTGTAGCATGTGGTTTGGGAATGGATAAATGGCATCCAATTCCAGTCATTGTTAGTCTTTTGTGATGATAAAGTGCTCCCAATGTGAATAATACTCCGGGTGTAAAAGTCGTTTTAGTTCGTATGGCTCTTGCGAAATTTTTTGAAAGCAAAGGATAAATTGCCATCAAATTTTCGACAACAGATTCATTCAATGATGGTTTATTTCTTTCCATTTGTAATGTTATCTTTTTCTGAAATTGGTTACAAAAGTATAACTATTTTCCGAATGTAATTGTTTCTTCTCTATGAATAAATATATATTTAACAAATTAGACTTTTCAAATAATAAAATCGGCTGGACTTATATACTTAAGTTCAGCCGATTAATTTAATGTGAAGTGATTTAATTTAAAACAATTTTTTTGGCCATAAATAGCTGCCTGGCTTTATGGTTAAGAATAAATTTGAATGTTGTAATACTTTCATTCGGACAACTCCCGGAGCTAACTCATTAATTGGTAGTAATATTTTTAGATTTAATTGCTTCAACACACTGTAGGCGGTTGCCCCACCTCCAATCAACAATTCATTGATTTCGCAGTTCTCAATTATTTTCTGTATAATATAATCCATTCTTTGTTTCAGGATAATTGAACTTTCTGAAAAAGCAACTTGTTTATCCGAAATTGAAAGGGTCAGCTTTTTACTGTTTTTACAAATCTGGACTAATCCAGCTGCCCAGTCGTTCAATACTTCTTTTTTCACTTTTTCTCTCAGCATAATTTCAGGAAATGAAACTACAGGACAACCAAGTTCTTCCATATGTTGTGCGAATTTTTTATTTTCCGGGTGTATGCTTCCTAAAACCAACAAAAATTTTTCGGAGATTGGTTTAGTCTCGATTTTAGTTGTTTGGATTGAATGCCCTTTTTGAATTAATAATTGTTCGAAAAAAGCAGCACTACCACACAAAAGCATTTGTTCATTAGCCAACTTAGAACAATTTTTTAATTCTTGTTCCGAATTACAATCAGGAATAAAAAGTCCGTCACTATCAATTGATATAATTCTACCTGAATGAATATTCCCAATGTTTATATGCTTTGAGGACCGCTCTAAAAGCAAGCCTTCAACTTTAGATACACGTGCCGGAAAGTCGGGATCACTAGCAAAGCCTGTATTTTCGATTGACTTATTATCAATACAATAAGTTCCATTTAGGATGCATCGTCCAACATTGGGATTCGCAGGCTGAAGTAATACCTTTTTCAACCTACTTACTTTCAACATGGCAGATAGTTCAGTTAGCACAAAGCCACGTAAAACAGAATCACATTTTTTAAATACAAGTGAAGCATGTTTGAGAAAAATATCAGAAGAAAGTTTGAAATGAGTTGCATATGCATCTATTTCAGTTGCCGAACGACTGTCCGTTGCTATGATTTGGACATCAGCTACTTCTTCGGGTAGTGAATCAATTCCAAAAGCAACCGTCAGGCCATAACGTAGACAGACGCCCGCAATTTCGGCTGCACCTGTTATATCATCGGCAATAACAATAATCATTTCATCCTGTGTTTTGCCATCAAAATAGCATAATCAATAGCAACTAACATTGCATCAGGTGAGGCTATTCCTCTTCCTGCAATTTCGAATGCTGTTCCATGATCTACTGATGTACGAATGATTGGTAATCCAAGTGTAATATTAACACCTTTTACACTTTTCATGGTCTGTTTTTCATTATCCCACTGGAATCCTTCAAGTTTGAATGGTATATGTCCCTGATCATGATACATTGCCACACAACCGTCGTATTTTCCCTGAACAGCTTTTACAAACATAGTATCAGGTGGCACTGGACCTTCAACTGTAAATCCAAGTGAATTAGCTTCGTTAATAGCAGGAATTATTTCTTCAATTTCTTCATCCCCAAATAAACCATTCTCACCTGCATGTGGGTTTAACCCTGCAACTGCAATACGTGGTTTTTCAATCCCAAATTGAATGCAAGCATCATTTAAGAGCGAAATCACTTCCAAAATACGTTCTTTTTTACATAGATCACAAGCTTTGCGAAGTGAAACATGTGTTGTAGCATGAATTACACGCAAATTTTCATCTGCAAGTAACATTGCGAATTTGGTGGTATTTGTATAATGTGCGTAAATTTCGGTATGTCCTGAAAATTTATGTCCAGCATTATGAATAGATTCTTTGTTGATGGGGGCAGTAACTGTAGCATCAATTTCTTCAGCCATAGCCAAATCAATCACTTTTTTTACAGCTTCAAAAGCAGCATTTCCTGCCATCGCAGATACAACTCCTGGTTGCAATTGGTCAATAATAACGTTTTTCAAATCAAGAACATCAACTGTTCCATATTCAAATTTGGCATCTTTGACGGATTGAATCGAGTTTATTTTCAAATTGGAGTTTAAAGCTTTTGCTGCAAGTTGAATGACAGCTGCAGAACCTACAATAAGAGGGTTGCAGCGTTCATAAACATCTTTTCGCGATAATGCTTTTATGCAAATCTCAGGTCCGATTCCAGCCGGATCGCCCATTGAAATTCCAATCTTTGAAAGAGGTATCTTGCTCTGAGCACTCTCAAACAGGTTTTGTCTATTTTTAATATCAGAATTGTTCATTTTAATAATAAATATTTGCCCCCTTAAGGGTTGTGGTTAAAGTAATTTGGTATAAATATCAATCGCATCTTGTTTGGTAACCAAGCGTGGATTATTTTTTAATAATCGGGTAACGTTCATGGCTATGTCAGCCAGTTCTGGCAGAATCTCTTCGGTGATTCCTATTTCAGTCAATCGCTGTGGAATGCCACAAGCTTTGGATATTTCAATTATTTTTTCAATTCCGGCCAAAGCAACTTCTTCGTCAGTTCCCAAAACTTTCACTCCTAACGCTCTGGCTACATCTGCATGGCGCTTTGGGTTAGCCGATAAATTGAAGTGTAATACTTCAGGCATCAGAATGGCATTCGCCAGTCCGTGTGGAATATGAAATTTACCTCCCAGACCGTATGAAAGCGCATGTACTGCCGACGTATTTACTGGACCAAGACATAATCCACCGTACATAGAACCTACTGATAAAGCCGAACGGGCATTCATATCTTGTCCGTTTTCGCAGGCCTTTTTCAGATTTGCAGCAATCAGCTCGATTCCTCGCAACGCATAAGTATCAACAGTTGGATGAGCAAATAAGTTTGTATATGCTTCAATGCAATGTGAAAGTGCATCCATTCCGGTTTCGGCTGTAAGCCGGGCTGGTAGGCTTGCTGTTAATGCTGGATCGATATAACAGGCATCAGGTATCAGATACGGACTGATAATACCACTTTTAGCAGCTGTTACTTCATTCAACAGGATTGCATTTGGTGACATTTCGCTTCCTGTACCGGAAGTAGTTGGTACGCAGATGAGCTTTTTATTTCGCCCATTTAAAAATCCGATTCCAACAATTTCTTCTAATTTTTGGCTGTTTTGGGTAAGTGCTGCCAATAGTTTGGCACAATCAAGGACACTGCCACCACCGATACCAACTACACAATCAGGATTGAAATAAGTTGATTTGTTCAACAAAGTGTCAAATTGATAAAAAGTGGGTTCGCCAGGAAAATCATATTCCAGTACTACAATCTTTTTGCCCGTTTCAGAAAGTTTTTCCCATACTGGTTGAGTAGCGTTGAGTAATGGAGTGGCTACCAGAAATAAAACTTTTTCAGATTGGCATATTAAATTGTCTTCAGCAATTTGAAGTATGCTATTTTCACCGAGAACGATTTTTCCCGGCTGAAGTAATGTTATTGAATTCATGTAAATTATAAGTTGTTTAAATAAATAATATATTGTAATATCGGACTACTGAGCGCTGGTCTAGTAAGCTACTCTGTTTTTTTTGCTTTGAAATAGCCGTATATCGTTAGTTGATCCTCTGCAGGTTCAGATTTAAAGAATAAACTCGCTACATAACCTACTACGAAAACGATAATATGACTATAAACTCCAAGCATATATTTGTGATGTGGAAAATTGAATTTACCTAAATCCAGAATCAAACTGCCACCAATTTTTGTTGTGGTTAAAACTGCATAAGCTGTGAAAATAATACAAGCTCCAATTCCGACATACAAACCTTGCTTGTTAGCTCTTCTAGACAATAAACCAAGTAAGAAAATTCCTACAATGCCAGCTGAAAAAATAGCATACAGTCCAAAGACAACGCCCAAAACACCTTCGCCTTCCCATTGAACATATAAAAATGCCACAGACATCATAATCACACCAGCTACAAAAACCAAAATGCGTCCCATGTTTAATCGTTGTTTATCTGTACAGTTTGGTTTAAATCGTTGATAATAATCTTCAACACCAATAGCCGATAAACAGTTTAAGTCGGACTGAAGACTTGCAAGAGCTGCTGCCACCAGAGCCGAAAGAACCAATCCTAAGACACCAACAGGCAATTGTGTACTGATAAAGTATGGGAAAACCTTATCCGCCGAAATATCGTTAGGTAAAGGAGCAGTTCCTGTATGATAAAAAACATATAATAATGAACCAATCAACATAAAAAGCGTCCAAACAGCTACACTAGCAAACACACCGATATAGGCTGCTCGTTTAGCATCCTTGTCAGATTTTGCGGCTAAATAGCGTTGTACGATAGTTTGATCGGTTCCATATTTTTGAATGGCATAAAATGCACCATTTATAATCATTACCCAAATGGTCAGTTGTGACAAACTAAAATTATAGGGACCAATATCAATTTTCCCCATATTGAAAGCCTGATGCATGGTGACCATTGCTCCACCTTCGGGTTTGAAAAGTAAAATTCCTAAACAAATTAAACCGCCGCCAACAAGTAACCCACCTTGCACTACGTCCATCCATATCACGGCTTCCATACCGCCTAACATAGTTAGTGTGATAATTGCGATACTTAAGCAAAGCATTATGCCTAGTACCGGGAAATGTGTAAAACTATTTAGTGCAATACTAACCAGGTATAAAACAGTCCCCATTTTAGAAAAATGAGTCAACATAAATGCGACAGAGCTATACACTCGGGCAAAAATACCAAATCTACGTTCAAAGTATTCGTATGTGCTGAGCCGGATAACCTTGCGAAACAAAGGTACGATAAAACCAATAAGACCTACCAATACAATTGGAATCATAAATCCTTGGACTAATAAAATCCAGTTGGATTTATATGCTGCTGCGGGATAAGCCAAAAAAGTAACACTACTGAGTAATGTTGCAAAAATGGAAATTCCGATAGCCCATGCCGGGATGGTTTTACTCCCTGAGAAATAACGATCGGAACTCTTTTGACGCCTTGAAAAATAGAATCCTGTTCCGATGGTGAAAAATACCGAAACAATAACAATCAAGGTGTCAATCCAGTGAATTGGGTTATTCATCATTTGTTTGATTTTTCATTAATTATCGGTTAGCCTATAACTTTCATAAGTTCGGCAAATTTTTCGCTTATTAGGCTGATTTCAGTCTCTAGTAACTCGGTTAATGGTGGCATCATCGTTAAATTGCATATTCCAGCTCCATTCATTAAAACCTTTAATGCTGCCAATGATTCGCCTAAGGTTCTGTTATTTTGATATATAACTGCTACTTTATCTGTTGCTTCCTGCCATTTGCTACACTCGCTCCATGCGTTGTTTAAAGCCGCCGAATAAAGTTTTCCATACATCTCGGGAACAATATTACCTGTACTTGGCACAATTCCGTCAGCACCAAGTTTCATGCTTTCTTCACTTTTAGCTCCCCAACCGCAGAAATACGAGAAATTGGCATTTTCTTTATACGTTTCAATACAGGATTTCATTCGGTCAGCATCGCGTTCGGAATCTTTTAGCCCGTAAATATTCGGATGAAAGCTCAGTTGTTCAACGACATCGAGTGGAATCGTCATTTGTGTAGTGGCTTTGATATTGTACATCATTACCGGACTGGAAATTTCATCCGCCAATTGTGTGTAAAAAGCTGTCATTTGAGCCGGGGTGAGAATGTAATATGACGGCAAAGTTGCAACCACACAATCGGCACCGAGTTCTATGAATTTATTACCCCGCTCAATCAGCGATTCTACCTGATTGCCCACCAATCCGGCGTATACACATTGATTTTTACCTTTTGCACGAACTGCAGCTTCAACAAACCGATAACTTTCAGTTTCACTAATTGAGCTTGACTCACCAGTAGTTCCAAGTACCAATGGATTGATACTGTGTTTGTCAAACAGACGCATGATTCTATCTACAGCTTCCGTGTCAACTGTGAAATCTTTATTAAGTGGAGTTATCATTGGTACCACTACACCCGAAAAACGTTTTTGCATTATATATAAAATTCAATATTAAAATAATAAGACGTAAGAAAGACGGTTTTGTAATTGCTAAGCTCTGATATTTTTATGAAAAGTTTCCTAAGTATGTGTTTATCTACGAAACCTGCAGGAAACATTTCATTTTTTCTTATCTTTGCATTTCAAAATTTAAAAACCATTTGTAAGGTTCAAAAACCATGATTAAAGTAACATTCCCCGATGGTTCGGTGCGCGAATTTGCCAAAGGCATAACCGGACTGCAATTAGCTGAAAGTATCAGCTCCCGCTTAGCACAAGAAGTGCTGGCTATTAGTGTAAATGGAGAAATCCGAGATCTCACACGACCTATTGAAACCGACGCAACCATTAAACTACATAAATGGGATGATGAAGAGGGCAAACATGCTTTCTGGCATTCGTCAGCTCACTTAATGGCTGAAGCGCTTCAGGAATTGTATCCGGGTATTAAGTTCGGAATAGGTCCGGCTATAGAAAACGGATTTTACTACGATGTAGATCCGGGTGAAACAGCTATAAAAGAAACAGACCTGCCGGTTATCGAAGCTAAAATGCAGGAATTGGCTGCACGCAAAGAAGCCATTGTGCGTAGTGATATCAGTAAAGCTGATGCGCTGAAACGGTTTGGGGATATTGGCGAAGTATATAAAACTGAAATGATCAGCGACTTGGCTGACGGGACGATCACCTTGTATACTCAGGGTAATTTTACCGATTTATGTCGCGGTCCTCACTTACCTAACACCGGCGATATTAAAGCCATTAAAGTATTGAGTGTGGCTGGCGCTTACTGGCGTGGTGACGAAAAACGTAAAATGCTTACACGTCTTTACGGTATCACGTTCCCCAAAAAGAAAATGCTTGATGAATATCTGGTATTACTTGAAGAAGCTAAAAAACGTGATCACCGTAAAATTGGTAAAGAACTTGAATTGTTTATGTTCTCCGAAATGGTGGGCAAGGGGCTTCCGATGTGGTTACCACGCGGAACGGCATTGCGCTTGCGTCTGGAAGAATTCTTGAAAAAGATTCAACGTCGTTTTGACTATCAGCAGGTGATGACACCTCACATCGGTAACAAACAGTTGTATGTTACCTCCGGGCACTATGCTAAATATGGTAAAGATTCGTTCCAACCGATACATACACCTGAAGAAGGTGAAGAGTACCTGTTGAAGCCTATGAATTGTCCTCATCACTGTGAAATTTATAAATTCAAACCACGTTCGTACAAAGATCTACCCTTGCGTTTTGCTGAATTTGGTACTGTATATCGTTACGAGCAAAGTGGTGAGTTGCACGGATTGACTCGTGTACGTAGTTTTACACAAGATGATGCACATATTTTCTGTCGTCCTGATCAGGTGAAAGATGAGTTTTTGAAAGTAATGGACATTATCTTTATTATTTTCAATGCACTTGAATTCAAAAACTTTGAAGCTCAGATTTCACTGCGCGATCCGAATAATAAAGAAAAATATATTGGTTCTGACGAAAACTGGGACAAGGCTGAAAGCGCTATTGTAGAAGCCTGTCAGGAAAAAGGATTGAAAGCCAAAGTGGAACTGGGTGAAGCTGCTTTCTACGGTCCGAAGCTTGACTTTATGGTTCGCGATGCTATCGGTCGTAAATGGCAGTTGGGAACTATTCAGGTGGATTATAATTTGCCTGAGCGTTTTGAACTCGAATATACCGGAGATGACAACCAGAAACACCGTCCTGTAATGATTCACCGTGCACCTTTCGGTTCTATGGAACGTTTCGTGGCGGTATTAATCGAGCATACTGCCGGTAAATTTCCGTTGTGGTTAACTCCCGATCAGGTAGTTGTGCTGCCTATCAGCGAAAAGTTCAATGACTATGCATTTCAGATTGCCAAAGAAATGAATATGCAGGATATTCGTGTAACTGTTGACGACCGTAATGAAAAGATTGGTCGTAAAATTCGTGATAACGAATTGAAACGTATTCCCTACATGCTTATTGTAGGTGAGAAAGAATCCGAAAATGGCGAGGTTGCCGTACGTCGACAAGGTGAGGGCGACAAGGGAACTATGAAGGTGGCTGACTTTACTAAACTGATTACGGAAGAAGTAGATAGCTTAATAAAACAAGCTGAAGCAAACTAAATGGATTTTTTATGAGAGTCTCACTCTAAGTGAAGCTCACACTCTGAGATCAAAAAAAGCGAATCGGTTTTACCCGGTTCGCTTTTTTATTGTCTAATAATTTAGCGTCAATTAATTCTTTGATGCTGCTTTGATGCCACAACCAATAGCCACAGTGGTGGTTTGGGCTATAGGCTTGTTGGTAAGTAGGGCATCTACCGCTGCTTCCACGTATTTATTGTTTACTTCGTCGGGCTTGGCATAATTATCGTCGATGGCTCCGATGTAGCGAACGATATTTTTACCATCTTCTTTGTTTAGCACAAAAACGTGCGGAGTTTTGGTGGCTCCGTATTGAGGATAGATTTGTTGACCTTCATCTACAAGATACGGGAATGTGAATCCTTTTTCTTTAGCTCGCTGTTGCATGCATTCAAAGTTATCGATGGGTTCTGCTATTGGGTCATTGGGGTTAATCGCGATGACGGGATAACCCAGTGAGGTGTATTTATCATTCAACGCAATAATCCGGTCTTCGTAAGCTTTGGCAAAGGGGCAGTGATTGCAGGTGAAAATAACGATAAATCCTTTTGCATCCGTATAATCGGATAATGAAACTGTGTTGTTATCCACGTTATTTAAACTGAAATCAGTAGCACTGTCGCCAATCTTGTAACCACCGTGCGTTGTGGTTTTCATTTGCTGAGCATTTGTCTGTGGTGTGATTATAATCAGCAATATTACTGCACTTAATATAAATCCTATTCTTTTCATATCGATTGTTTTTGTTTATAAATGTCTATTAATAAGTTTTACTAATTCTTCTTTTTCTATTACGTTTTCAATAAATTCCAGTTTTTTCCCGTTTCGATAAAACACTGTTGCTGGTATAGCTCCACTCCAGTTTGTATCTATGGTAGGTATCCATTCGTTCATTCGCTTATTGTCATCCAGCAGATATACGTCGGGGGTGATGTCGTTTTTTTTTATAAAAGTTTTGACTCCTGCGTTCAGCTCTTTGGCCATGTCCATACTTACCAGAATCATTTTGAAGTGGGGATTGTTGCGGTATATTTTGTTTACTTCCATAAATCCTGGTAGTTCGGCCACACAGGGTTTACACCACGTAGCCCAAAAATTAACGAGATACAATTTGTCGTCCTTTTTGTTGATAATGGTTTTGAGTTCCTCGAAATCCACTATCTTCAACGCTTGTTGCTGTGTAGCGGCAGCGACGGGCTTAATTGCTTTTTTGCGTGCCAGTTGTCCGTAAACGTTGAAGCACATAAGGACACTAAAGAGTATAAACAGTTTTCTCATAGTCTATTTTTTGGATGTGAAACGTTTGTCCGATGCTGTTTGTTTGGCAGAAGTGTTGATAATGCGGTTAATGTTCCTGATTTTATATACTATTTGGCAAATAGACGATTAAATTCACGTTTGTTGTGCTTGTTTCTATATAGTCATGTTGTAACTCGTAACTATGTACTTGTGACTATTATTTAAAATCGGTTTGTTGTGTGTCGAAGTGCAACTAAGATAAGTAATGATATGTTTTCTGCAGGTTATATTCAGATAAGTAGTCTTGTAACTCGTAATTGTATACTTATAAATACTTATATTATATACTGTGCCGCCAATTTTCAGGTTGTACAGGTCCGATTTTAATTGCTGGATATGAAAATATGTCAGGTGATTTATTGAAAAACAGATACTTAATGCCTGATTGTCTTATTTGTGTTTGAAGTTAGAATGCAGTTTTGTTAAAAAAAATATGGCAGGGTAGAAGTTGTGAGAGCTTACTTTGTAAATGTGAGTGCTAATTCAGTGTGTGTTTTAAGCTATTGTATAAATGTGAGTGTCTGGTTTGTAAATGTGAGTGCCTACTTTATAAATGTTTTAAGCTTTTGTGTAAATGTGAATGCTCTCTTTGTAAATGTGAGTGCAATATTTGAATATGTTTTAACCTTATATGTTAATGCAGGTGCTTTGTTTGTAAATGTGAGTACTTACTTTATAAATGTTTTAACTTTATATATTAATGCGAGTGCTCTCTTTGTAAATGTGAGTGTAATATCTGAATATGTTTTAACTTAGTCTGTAAATGTGAGTGCTCTGTTTATAAATATGAGTGCAATATATGAATGTATTTTAACGTAGTTTGTCGATGTGAGTGCATTCTTTGTATATGTTGAGGCTATATCTAAAAGTGTGTAAGCTATATCAGAACAGGAGTGTCTGTTTTGAATGTATTTTAATGTGAGCTTGATATAAGATTCTTTGAATTTTAATACTTTACAAGCTAAAAGGAGTTGTATGTGAATAACTACGGGTGAAGTTTGTGGATCAAAGTAAAATTAGAATGTGAACCTCGAATGGGGTTCACATTCTAAATGTGTATTATTAACCCCTTCAGGGTCCATGCCTTTTTTTGTCAATATCTGTTAGTTTATAAGAACTTACTTATTCCGAACTCACGTTAATTAATGATCTGTTTTTTAGTAAGCTACATTCAGATAAACAGTCTCATAATTCATAACTCGTAACTACTTCTGCTTTTATTCTATTGCAAATTCGTCCATTTCAAGATCTTCGGAGTAAGTCTTGCTCATAATACGGTCGGTTGTTTTACAATATGCCCACGGGAAGTAAAACCCGAGTGTGACAATAGTCAGAAATAGCTGTCCCCATATAAATAAAAAATCGCTTCCTGCTTCCATGTCGTAGCCAAATGTTTTGCTTTTTTCGTCCGATTCGGCAAAAGTCCTTTCGGCAAAATACTGGTACAGTTTCAGGTTTGCAAGAGGTAGATAAATGCCCAGCGTGATAACCGAAAGCAACAGTTCAAGGGCTATTTTACCGAGCGATTTCCAAAGTTGGGTTTCCATCTTGATGGTGTATCCTTTGAACGTAAAGTTTACAGACCATTTTGTAACATAATATAGATAGGGAATCATTGCAACAAAAATTAATAGAAATACGCCGATTTGCTTTGGTGACGATGAAGTATGGTTGAAGCTACCTATTGTAATTATAGTAAGAATTATAATAAGAATTACTATAGCCACAATAAATAGCGTAATGATGCCAAATAGGTCCAGCCCCTTGCCATTGAATTTAAAACTGTTGGAGTCGTGTACCGAGTTTTCCGTAAAAAAGTCAAATATTCTTTTTATAAACCAGGGCGAATAAATTCCCAACGTAATGACAGTAAGAAAAAAGCCCAGAATGATCAGACCTATGAACTCGCCGAACCTACCACCGAATTCAAAGTTCTTAAGTTTAAACTCCGTATTTTCAATAGACATTTTGGCTATGAAAAAACTAATAGCATACCGCACAATCATAAGTAAAAGCGTTATGCCGAACAATCCAACTATTTCAGACATGTGCTGCATTGTTTCATGAGGATTGGTGGTGGGTTGACTCTTGAAACTTTGCATCCTGACCTGAATGCAGATGTACGGAATTAAAAATAGAAACATGTAAAAAAGCCATACCGGTAAGAGTTTTCGTCCGGTTAAATTGAACTTGAAATAGTTTTTCATTACTGATTGATTTTTTAATTGTATATAGATAATTTAGTTGAAAAATGCATCTGTTCTAATCCCGAATCCCGATTTAAACCTTATGAATGCTGCATAAACCGGCATAACAACTCGTAAACAACCAGACGCTTGAGTGTCAGAATTGTTAATCAGGCGTAAAGATAATAATTATGTTTAAATTAACGAGCTGTTTCTTAAAAAATATTGCACTAAACAGCCTGAATCCTCAGAGTTATTTTGCCGTAAGCTTAAAAAGGTGTTACAGCTTCTCTGCCATCGCCAGCAGTTCGGTAGTGGTTTTCAGGTTGCGGCAGGTAGCTGCAATTTTCAGCCTCTTTTCAAAAAAAGTATTGTTCAGTTTGGTGTTACCATAACAGTTGGGGCAGTGGAGGTAAATGACTTTACCCGATAGTCTGAATTCGTCGGGCAAAAAGCGTTCGGGTGTGATTTTATCGACTAAACCAGTGTCGGGCATTCTCGATAAAAAGTTGAGATGAATCGTATTCAGATCTTTCGGATCGGTTGTAGTAAAAGGATTGTTATTTATCGCATCGCGTAACTTATCTATTGTCAGAACCAATACAGGAACATTGATTCCGAAGGTTTCGGTTATAGAATGACTTATTACCTGTTCCAGAGTCTGTGTGTCGGATTGTTGGTGGTGAAAGAGCACATTCCCGCTTTGAATGTAACTCTGCACATCCGTGTAACCAAGGTCGGAATACATCTGTCGCAGAGCATCCATTTTAATGCTGTTGCGTCCGCCCACATTGATACCCCGCAATATGGAGATGTATGTGCAGTTACTTTGCGTCATGAAGCGGAATTTTTTCTACCCGTTTCAGTATATCGTTCATCAGGTCAATTTGTACCTTATGAATTTCCAACACTTCCTGCTGCTGACTGATAATCATGTGATCTATTTTCTCGTGTAGCATTCTCACTTCCATTTCGGCTTTTAA
The DNA here is from genome assembly GCA_015654525.1 of Bacteroidales bacterium. Lineage (GTDB taxonomy): Bacteria > Bacteroidota > Bacteroidia > Bacteroidales > Paludibacteraceae > Paludibacter. Next base: position 8,271 of record JAATGT010000153.1, on the reverse strand, counting down.
ATTGACCATATAATCATTCTTAGCCCGGTCCCTATCTTTGTCTTCCTGACGGTTTTGGCTCATCATAATCACCGGTGCCTGCATGGCGGCAATGGTAGACAGTATTAAATTCAAAAGAATAAAAGGGTAGGGGTCAAAAGCTTTATTTGCCAGCCAGAATATGTTTAAAAGTATCCATACCAGCAGAAATACCGAAAAAGAAATGATAAATGTCCAGCTCCCGCCAAACTCAGCCACCTTGTCGGCAATTCGTTCTCCGTATGTTGACGGCCGCACATCATCGTCCAGCTTGTCGGTCAGGGTTGTTTTATCTTTCAGTGATTCCAACACCGTTTTTTCCAGCGAGGTTAGTTCGCCTATCTGTTTGGTCAGAAAAGATTCAATATATTTTTCACGGTAGCTGTTTAGCTCTGTATCAGATAAGAATTTGTCCTTGGAAAAAGCGGGATGATCTTTCAAAATAATGTCCATAATAGACTTCCTGACAGATTTTCCTGATATTTTTTCAGATGCAGGAAATTCAGCGTTTGACAAGTCACTTTTAAAGTTATCCATATATGTTGTTGTTTTTTTTGTTACAAAAGTAAGTCTTTTCAGGCAGAAATAATCAAACGTATTTATTCGGATCAAAATATTTAATTTTATACTGAGTCCAGTTAAACAAACTTGCATTCAAAACAATAAAAGGGCGAAATATGTTTTCCTTTTTTTTCAATCTCTGATTAATAACCATGAATGTGGAGTACAAGGCTTAAAGTTGAAAATTTCAGATTGACAACTTTCTATTTTTCGGATTAAACTTGCTTTTCAGCTAAAAATGTGCGGTTTATTCGGGATTTTTTACGATCTTTGTGCCCCAAATACACATATAAAAATTTGAATGAAGACAAACAATGAAAAATGGCAAGGCAATTCGGGCAACAAATCGAATTCAGGTGCCGGCCGTGATGGTAAACCGTTTGAGAAACGCGATGTGAAATCGATATTGAAAGGATCACGTGGAGCTGCAAAATTTGGTTCGGACAAACCAGCCCGCGATGATAACCGCACATTCGGAAATTCGGATTATAAGAAAAAAGATGACAGTCGTCCTGCTTATGGCGACAGAAAACCTGCTGGAAATAATGACAGTCGTCCTTTTGCAGAAAAAAGATCGTTCCACAGTAGCGGAAGTGCAGACCGACCAGCTTACGGAGATAGAAAACCGTATGAGAACCGCGAGGGTGGTCGTCCTTCATTCGGAGAGAAGAAATCATTTGAAAATCGTGGTGATAAACCGGCCTATGGAGATCGTAAGCCATGGGAAAATCGCGAAGGCGGTCGCCCTGCTTTTGGAGGAACAAAGAAACCATGGGAAAACCGCGAGGGTGCTCGTCCGGATTTTAATGGCCCTAAAAAACCATGGGAAAATCGCGACAGCAAACCTAAACCATGGGAAGACCGCGTTGATAGCAATGGTGAAAAAACATATGGAAGAAGTTATAATAATGCATCGGATGATGAACCACACAATGGTAAATTAAGTTTCAGAAAAGCCGGCGAAGGTCAGAAATCTGAATTTATTGAAACTCGTTATGATAATAAAAAGGATGGTGTAACTTTTCGTAAACCGGCTCGTAGAGCTGATGATAATTACGATCCTAACTCAAAGTACAGCAATAAAAAACAACTTGAATTTAAGAAAACAGTTGTTGATTTGACAAAACCAATCCGCTTGAACAAATTTTTAGCCAATGCGGGAATCTGTTCCCGTCGTGAAGCTGATGAATATATTCAAGCCGGTGTAATTTCGGTTAATGGCGAAATTGTTACCGAAATGGGGGTTAAAGTATTACTTACCGATAAAATTATGTTCCACGATCAGCCTGTACGTTCTGAACGTAAGGTGTATCTGTTGTTGAACAAGCCCAAAGATTGTGTGACGACTTCGGAAGATACGCACGATCGGTTAACGGTACTTGATTTGGTGAAAAATGCTTGTAGCGAACGTATTTATCCGGTAGGTCGTTTGGATAGAAACACGACTGGTGTTTTACTGTTGACTAATGATGGTGATTTAGCTTCCAAGCTAACTCATCCTAAATATGACAAGAAAAAAATCTACCATGCAACCCTTGATAAACCGCTTGAGAAAGCAGATTTCGAAACTATATTGGCCGGTATACCGTTGGACGATGGTATAATAGCTGCCGATGCACTGGAGTTTGTAAAAGAAGGTGATTTGAAACAAGTTGGTATTGAAATTCACTCTGGTCAAAACCGTGTAGTACGTCGCATCTTCGAAAAGCTGGGATACAAAGTTATTCGTCTGGATCGTGTTTTCTTTGCCGGATTGACAAAAAAACAACTTCCACGTGGAAAATATCGTTTCTTGAACGAACGCGAAATCAGTATGTTGAAAATGGGTGCTCACGAGTAAATCGTATATTCATTATTTATAAAAAATCCTCTGCAACTTTTGTAGAGGATTTTTTGTTATAGGGGACATACTTAAAGTAAATAAATAAGATTTATGAAAAAGGTGGTTATTACCGGCGGAACCGGATTTATCGGAACTTATATAGCTAAGCGTTTTCATGAAAGTGGTTTTCTGGTGGTAATTGTTTCCCGTTCTCCCAAGCATGTTTCCTGGTCACCTGTTGAATTGATAGAGGCTTTTGAAGGAGCCAGTGTGGTGATTAATCTTGCAGGTAAAAATATAAACTGTACTTACAACGAAGCTAATAAGAGTGCAATTGTTCAATCGAGAATTAATACTACCCTGTGGATTGGTAATGCAATTGAAGCTTGCAAGAAACCTCCTGAATTATGGATTAATGCCAGTGCTACCGGAATTTATAAATCGACGACAGATCGTCCGATGACAGAAAATGAAACTCAGTTGGGTGACGATTTTTTATCAGATGTTGCACGTCAGTGGGAAAAAACTTTTTTTGGATTTAATCTGACGGACACCCGGCAAGTAGCTTTGCGTACTTCGGTTGTGTTGGGCAGAGATGGTGGTGTATTAAAGCCTTTGGTGACTTTGAGTAGGCTTTGGTTAGGAGGGAAGCAAGCTGATGGTAATCAGATTTTCAGTTGGATTCATATTGAAGATTATTTTCGAACTTTGATTTTCCTTTGCGATAATGATTCGGTTCGGGGTGTGATTAATAGCACGTCACCTAATCCGATTACGAATAACGATTTTATGTGCTCAATCCGCAAACATCTTCGGGTTTTGATCGGTATTTGCGCTCCAGCCTTCATTATTAAATTAGGAGCCAGGGTTATGGGCACAGAACCAGAATTAATTTTGAATAGTTCTTATATCTTGCCAAAACGCTTGCTCGATGCCGGCTTTCAATTTGCCTATCCTGATATTGATAAAGCTCTTTATAATTTGTTGAAATAAACAGAAAGTCCTCCGAAAATTATTCCGGAGGACTTTCTGTTTTACATTTGTGGCGGAGGACCATCGTTACCACCTCTTCTGGATGGTCGATCTCCTCCATCGCCAGGGCCGAAACGCTCAAAATCAAGTCTGCGCTCTGCCGGATTTTTTGCTCCGGTGAACTTGCTTATCTTGTAAGTAAAACTTACAAGAAAATAGGTTGTAAGTGTATTGAACTTGCTGTATTGAATATAATTATCACCAATTGTTTGTCGGTAATTTAATTGTTGGTGTAAGATATCATTAACCTTTAATGATATGGCTCCTTTGTTATTAAATAATGTTTTGTCAATATATCCGTTCCAGATAAGTTGATTTTGATCGGTAGTGGAGTATCCCTGCAAAGTAGAGTAGTTCAGATCACTTCCGAAATTGATGTTGTAGGGCAAATGTAATACGATGTTCCCTGATCCTGTCCAGTCTTTGGTTATTGCTAGTGCCGGATTTAAATTATTCTTGGTGCTGGAATACTTGAAACTTCCTTTAATTCCGATTTCAAATACATCCTGAGTGAAAGTGAGTGCAAGTGATTCACCTGCATTGTACCTACGTGTATTGCTCAAATCGCCAAGTGGAAGATTATCTACATTTACTGTTTGAGAGTTTAAATTTTTTGAAGAATAACCGTAACGTTGATCCAGACCGAACGATGTACTGGTGTTGAAATGTAATCTTTTCTGAATAATAGGTGTGTTGAACATAACATTACCATTGATATTGTAAGGCGTTGAACCGGCGTTTACGGTTTGACTGTACTGTTTTCCTGTTTCATCATATAAGCTATTAGTGACAAGAGCATCTTTGGTAGCCTGAACATTCAGAAAAGCATTGAACGAAGAAAAGACTTCACTGTTAAATGCCGAATACATTACCCGGAAGTTATGACTGAATGATGGATTCAGATTTGGGTTACCCACTATTTCATTCATCAGGTTCGAGTTGTTCTTGACAGGTTGCATCTGGCTGATACTTGGCTGCGATGTTTGTCCCCTATAATCGATCCGCATAAATTTTTTCTTCTTGAAATTGTATTGAAAACGGGCTGTAGGTGAAAAGTTGACAACATGCAGTGCTGGAATGTCACGTACAGAGCCATCACCATAGGTTGTGTTGCTGATTGTCTGCGAAGGCTCGGCTTTAGCTCCCAACAGGAAGTTCCATAGTTTTTCTACATGGCGAAAGTTCATTTCTACAGTTTCGCTGTAAAAATGATTGCTGAAATTGTTACTGTATGTGCTGTCTTTTGATGTGTAATTATTGCTAAGAGGATCTTTATTATATTGATCTTTCTCTGCAGTACTGTTTGTCATTTTCGCAGCAATAGCTGTTTCCAACAGGTTCTTTTCATTCCATAGCGGTTCTACATACGACATACGTAAACTGAAATTGTATTGATCCGAGTGGTTTTTCGTATATTGATTTATAGAGGTAAGTACACCAGTTGTGGTTTTATCGGAAAGATTATAACTTTCACTGTTTGATTGTACAACTTCAGTTTGAAGATTTGTTGTTAAAGTACGTCCTTTTTTTGAAGCAAATTTATGACTGAAAATAATATTTAAATTTGCATCCAGCGATGTGCCGTTACCAGTAGTACTTGAGTTTCCTACTGTGGTGGTATCAGCTCCTGTCAGATACGAATAACTATTGCTACTGTTGGAGAATGAACGGTTATAGCCTATGGTAGGTTGAAATAAAATAGTATTCAATGTGTCGGGTTTCCATTCTGCCTCCAGTCGCAAATTAGCAGAGTAGTTTTCGGGATTCGAGGTACTGTTGGAATGGTCGGTATATTTTGATCCTAACAGATAACTTTCTTTGTTTGTCTCAGTAATTGACTCATTTGTAGAATGATTAAACGATGCATCACCACCAATTTTCAAATTAGAATTTAACGGAGAATTGTGATTCACTCCAAAGTTTTGAGTTTGAGTGATTCCACCACTTGGACTTCCCATTCCGGCTCGTCCACGCCCGCTTCTGGTGGTGTTTGTGTTGTTTCCGCCAGCTGTTATAGCGGTTTGCGAATCTCCATCCATGATGTTTATAAAACTATTAGCATCATATCGGGCATCGTTATTTAAATCTAATCCTGCACCGCCTGTGATATTACCAAAAGTTCCTCTTTTTCTGTTGGGTTTAGTGGTTAGGTTGATTATTTGTTCTGTGTCGTTATCTTCAAAGCCTGTGAGTTGTGCCATATCCGATTTTTGTTCAAGTACCTGTACTTTCTCAATCATATCGGCTGGTATATTTTTAGTGGCCATTTCTACATCGTCACCAAAAAACTTTTTGCCATCAACCCGTATCTTTTTTATCTGTTGCCCGTTTACGGTTATTGAACCATCCGTACCCACTTCTACGCCGGGTAGTCGTTTCAATAAATCTTCTACTACTGCGTTTTGGTTAGTTTTAAATGCTGTTGCATTGTATTCCAGTGTGTCGCCTTTTACTACCATCTGGGCTGCTGTACCTTTAACTTCAACTTCGCCCAACAACCTCGAATTTTCTTGAAGGTGAATGGTCTTGAGTATAATGTTTTTACTATCCATAATGATGTTTTGGTGATAATCAACATAGCCCACCATGGTTATTACTAAGTTGTAATTTCCTGGTTTTATTTTATTCAGCATAAAGTTACCTTTCTCATTGGTTTGCGTTCCCTGTACATACACAGAGTCTGGTAAGTGCAAAAGCCTGACAGAACCCATCTCGATGGGTAATCCGTTTTTTCCATCGAATACCATGGCTTGAATGCTATGCTGAGCAAGAGCCGGCATGCTGGCAGAAAGAATAATTGTGGCAATAAGTAAAAAGTGTCTCATAAGGTAGAATGTCAATAAATAATTATCAATTGTAGAACTTCAATATTAAGAATTGCAAGCTGGCGTGTATTCCAATTCTGCAATGCTAAACTTTTTATTTGTTTAATTGACGAATGCAAAGGTAAAAGGTTTAATTGAACTGCGGCTTTTTATTAAAAAAAATACAGAAATATAAACTCTCTAATGCATATTGACATCAGAAGGTCTAGTTTAAGTATCAATCGAAAGCTGTTTTACTGGATGGAATTTAATTGATCTTTTAAACTTCTTGAGAAATTGCGCGATACGGGAATCTCTGTTTCGGTGTGCTTTAAAACTAGTCTAAGTCCTTGTGAATTGCCTTTTACTTGTGCGATTTTGTTTGTGTTAACCATGAATGCTCTGTGGCATTTCAGAATGGTGGGGTGGGCTTTTAGCTGAGACTCGGTTCGTTTTAAGGTCGAACGAAGAAGTAAACTCTTAAGCTCATCGTTTAGGGTGTAGAAAATTTCAATGTAGTTGCCTGTCGATTCGATGTACAATAGATGGGATAATTCTAGCTCAAAGTAGTCTTTTTCGTTGCCGGCCACGAGATGGACAGCTCTATTGTCGATTGCTTCTTCTTGTAGATGTAGGGTACTGTTAAGCTCTTGCGCCGATTTTAAATTTTCTGATAACATGCGGTTTTGGGTAATGATTGTGGTGATCACTATTGGAATGATGCCGACAGCTAGGGTATAAAACTGAAAAATTATAAAAGTGGATACCCGCCAAGATGAGTTTAGCCACGAAGTGTAAATGGAATTGCCTAGTCCGATGCTGAAAATAACCACTAAATGCCAGATGATTTGTTTCTTTACAGTCCAATTGTTATTATTGAACCAGTTTTTGGATAGAAGAGACTGGATGATATAGGAATCAAAGATTAGCATTGTTAGCGTTACCAAACCATATCCGAAGCAAATAAGTGTTTTGTAAATGCCGTGATAATTTGACAACCCGAAAGGTTGGAAAATAAGCATAAATAATCCAATATAGATACAAAATATAAGAGATGTTTTCCATCTGCTGTGGTAGAATGGGTAAGGTTGGTTCAAGTAGTCTTTAATCATCTTTTTTCGATCACTAGTTTTGACTGATAAGCGTACGGTAGTTTTCTGAACTGCAAATTTAAACAAAACTCCCCGAAACTGAATGATTTCGTAAGAGTTTTATAGTGCAATGCTGGTGCAAGATACTTACATGTGATGATTTGCAAAAAAAAACAGACCGATTCTCTCGAACCGGTCTGCCACTATATAAAATATTAAAAAAAGAAAGTATGGCTGAAATTCAATTGCAAATATAATAATTTATTTTAATCACTCTGTTTTTATCTTATTTATTTTATTTTTCCGAGTCTGCTCTGATGTCCCATTCCTATTCCATTTCCTCTGCTTCCGTTCCGGACGTGCAGGCAATTAAAATGAAGTGTATTTGCCGTTTTGTTTGTTATGCTTTTATTGTATGCTACTTTAATCATTGTCCAATTGTTGGTGCTACGATTCATTCCCAATCCGGTCATGGCTCCTTGCCCTATCCGGCTTATTAGTTTAAGTAGTGGCATAATTTAAAATTTAAACGTTTTACAATGCTGATTTAATATATTTGTCGTTTCTAAAACAGTTTATATTTAGAATAGGTTGGGCAGTTGTAATTGATTTAAATTTTTATTTGTTTTGTTGTATAAAATAAACCTCATCCGATATTATTTGCTCTTAGGTAATTTTTTTTTTGTTTACCCACGCTGGGGAGAGGAGAATCAGTTTCACTTCTTGCTTGCCCAAGCTGGGGCTGGAAGAATTAGTTTTACTTCTTGTTTGCCAATGATGGGCAGAGGAGAATTTTCTTTTTGTCTGTACGGTCTGATTCTTTATGTATCGAGAATTGAGAGTGATGGTTTTGAATTCAATAAAAGTTTAAAAAAACTCCCCGATATGCATCAGTATATCGGGGAGTTTCTAATTTTAAAGTTCCCTTTAGGGGATTTAGGGG
>JAATGT010000134.1 GCA_015654525.1 Bacteroidales bacterium | reverse complement strand
GCCTGCAGCATCCACACCCACTTCAGCAGCTAACTGAATAAGAGTAGGCAGATCGTCTACATTTTTCCCTTCGGTAAAAAACGCCTCAAACAACCGTCCCTCCATCTCATTTTGTTTACCTTGCATGTGAGCAAACTTAATCAATCTCTGTGCATTGAATGTATTGGCCACTACCACTTTGTCGAAGTTATATTCCAGCCCTACAGACTGCCCGGCCTGAGTAAGCTGCCCGTTCATCTGCCGGGCTTGTTCAACCGCTATTCCTTTGTGCTCCGACAGATATTGAGCCATGCCGATGGTGGGATCGGTAACCAGGTTGGGATTCAGTTGAAAGCTTTTCCATTCTACTTCGATGTGCTCTTTATCCGCAAACTGCTTCAGCGCTGTTTCAAACTTCTGCTTGCCCATGTAGCAAAACGGGCACATCACGTCGCTCCATATCTCTATTTTCATTTTCATGTGTTCCTGTTTATTATGTAGTCGGTCATCGCACGGCTTATACATTCACATCGAAAAGACCTGAAAATAAGCCTTGCTTGACTCAGTTTATCTAACAAAAAACAGCAGGCTAAGTTCATTGAAGCGGGCTATAAAACCTGTAAGCCCAATAAAAAACAACCGACAAACCTAAAGCAAACAACAGGATTACCTACCGGAATTTAATCAACAACTTATAAGTCCGGTTATGTGCAAGTTACTTAGTAAAACAAGCCCATTTGCCAGTCAGAAACAGCCTGCAATCAGGATAAACAATAAATATACTATAATTAATGTCAATAAAATTATAAATATTACTAAAGCCAATATTTGACAGTTGCTTTTCTGAAATATTTATCTTTAACTTTGTATTGTTATTGTTACTTATTGCAAACAAAATCAGCATTAATCGGCTATTTTCGATCAAATTCATTTAATGTAATGTAATAATCCATTATTTAAGGTCGATCTTGTTATTTTAATTGCAATACGAATACGGATGCAAATAAGCATGAATCTGATTCGGAGAAGGCTTCGACTGTCACAATGTCATCTTTCGACTCTGCAATGAACACTTGGAGCTCTGCATTGAGCACTTCGGGTTCTGCAATGAACACTTGGGACTCTGCAATGGACTCTGAGCCTGTTACATTGTCAGCTTTCCAGTCTGCAGAGGAATCTCGGCACGTTGCAGAGCAATCTTTGGGCATTGCAGAAAAGCCTTTGACCGCTGCAGAGCTGAGTTGTCACCATGCTTATAAACCTTATAATCGAAAACAAAGAATTGAAATGAGTGTACAAGCACTCTCAATATAAAAATCATTACTAACACCAAAAATTCAGTATTATGACAAGAGATGAAATGAATTTAGTAAACATGTTTAAAGCCACTGACTGGTTTTTGACAGCCAACAAAGAAGTTTTAAAAGACTATCAACCTATTGTAGAATCGCACGACCGATTAACAGCAGGATTGGCGATAATCGACGAATTATCCGAAATCCAATCGACAGACACCAAAACACTGACTAAACTCAAGCAAAAAGAAAAAAAAAGAGCTTGACGAAAAAATGATCAAGGTGTCGGACGCAATTGGAGCAGTGGCAGCAGCAACAAACAATGAAGAATTAAAACAGATAGCCGACTGGCCAAAATCGTTGCTGGGCAGATTGAGAGAGGATAATTATTACATCAAGGTACAGCAGATTTACAAAGTTGCAGTATCAATGCCCGCCGAACTCAAAACATGTATTGCGGGAAAATAAAATTGGACTTAACCGTGTTCAACTTTACAGCATAGAATTACCGTCGACACTATTTACAACTAGAGGTAGGAGAATTATTTCTGTTACTCTGGTGTACGACCCTCTCGTAAATAAAAATAGGATTGACTATCTGGCCTGTAAAATAGGATTTACTCTTTTTAGAAATAGTGATGTTGAAACGGTTAGAAATAACTATCAAAAAATTCAAATAGAGGAAGGCCAAGAATTAGATGATATTGAAGAAGAAATTCAACTGCCTCAGGTAAAACTTCAACCGGGGTCTACTTTAAGAAACAAAGGTGTACATCAGAAAGGTACAACTTATTTTGACAAATTGCAATGGGACAGTAAAAAACCATTAGTACTTGCTATAATCTGTCAAAATAAGCATATTAGAGATGAAGATGCATATCTACAGGATTATGCTGTCATTGTAAAGATTGAACAAGAAGGGAATCAAGAGCTTTATAGCCAGATTAGACTAAGAAACCAAGCTCGGATTCAGATCAGAGGCTAAAATTACAGAAGATTATCCAGTATTATACTACTCTTCTTACTCACATAAAAGAAATCCCGAACAATATACATTGTTCGGGATTTCTTTTTGTACAATCGGGGCGCCTTACAGCCGCATTCCGAATTCACTCTCTTAGAAAGTCCCCTATGGGGGATTTAGGGGGCTTTAGGGGTCATCTTTAATTACTAAACACCAACCGGCTTCCGTCATAATCCACCACGATAGCCTGGTCGCTGTGAACGGTTCCACCAATAAGTTGTTTGGACAAATCGTTGAGCACAAACTTTTGAATGGCTCGTTTCACCGGACGCGCACCAAACTGCGGATCGAAACCTTCGGCGGCTATAAAATGGATGGCAGCTTCGGTGAGTTGCAGTTGCACACCGTTTCCGGCCAGCGTCTTTTGAATCAACGACACCTGCAAGCGTACAATATCCTCTATCTGCGTTTGATTGAGCGGTGCAAACATAACCAGTTCGTCAATACGGTTCAAAAACTCAGGACGAATGGTTTGTTTCAGTAATTCGAACACCTGCGTTTTGGTTTTCTCTATCACTTCTTCCTGATTTTTATCGGTCATGCCCTCAAAACTTTCCTGAATGAGCGACGAACCAATATTGGAAGTCATAATGATAATGGTATTCTTGAAATTCACCAGCCGACCTTTATTATCGGTCAACCGTCCATCGTCCAGCACTTGCAGCAACACGTTGAAAACATCGGGGTGTGCTTTTTCAATTTCATCGAACAACACCACCGAGTACGGTTTCCGTCGAATGGCTTCGGTCAACTGACCACCTTCATCATATCCAACATATCCGGGAGGCGAACCGATCAGACGCGTTACGGAAAATTTCTCCTGATATTCACTCATATCAATACGCGTCATCATGTTTTCATCGTCGAACAAATACTCAGCCAGGGCTTTAGCCAGTTCGGTTTTACCCACACCGGTTGTTCCCAGAAAGATAAACGAACCAATCGGTCGTTTCGGGTCTTGCAGCCCTGCCCTGCTCCGCCTTACGGCATCGGACACGGCAGCTATTGCTTCCTCCTGCCCTACCACACGTTTATGCAGTTCATCTTCCAGATGCAGCAGTTTATCCTTTTCACTCTGAAGCATTTTAGTCACCGGAATACCCGTCCAACGGCTCACAATATCGGCTATATCCTCGCTGTCCACCTCTTCTTTTATCATGGAATGAGTACCCTGAATGGTAGCCAGCTTAGCTTTAAACTCAACAATCTGTTCTTCGGCAGCTTTTATTTTACCGTAACGAATTTCCGCCACGCACCCATAATCGCCTTCGCGCTCGGCTTTGTCGGCCTCGTACTTCAGGTTTTCAATCTCTATCTTTGTTTGCTGAATGCTGTCGATAAGCTTTTTCTCCGACGACCATTTAGCACGCATCTCGTTACCATCTTCTTTCAGATTGGCAATTTCTTCGTTCAGCTGCGCCAGCTTACGGGTATCATTTTCGCGCTTAATAGCTTCGCGTTCAATTTCCAGTTGTTTGATGTTCCGGTCAATGATATCCAGTTCCTCGGGCACCGAATCCACTTCCAACCGGAGCTTAGCTGCTGCTTCATCCATCAGGTCGATGGCTTTATCAGGCAAAAACCGATCGGTGATATAACGACTCGAAAGTTCTACTGCCGCAATGATAGCATCATCTTTAATCCGCACTTTGTGGTGATTCTCATAACGTTCTTTCAGTCCACGCAGAATGGAGACGGTACTCGGAATATCCGGCTCATCCACATTTACAATCTGAAACCTACGTTCCAATGCTTTATCTTTCTCGAAATATTTTTGATATTCATCCAACGTTGTTGCACCTATAGCCCGCAATTCGCCACGTGCCAGTGCCGGTTTCAGAATATTAGCCGCGTCCATAGCGCCTTCACCTTTGCCCGCTCCCACCAACGTATGAATCTCGTCGATAAACAGAATGACTTCACCTTCGGCTTTAATCACCTCATTCACGACCGATTTCAACCGTTCTTCAAATTCCCCTTTGTATTTGGCACCGGCAATCAGCGCGCCCATATCCAGCGAAAAGATCTGTTTCGATTTCAGATTCTCGGGGACATCACCGCGTACAATACGATGTGCCAGCCCTTCGGCAATAGCCGTTTTACCCGTTCCGGGTTCACCTATCAGTATCGGGTTGTTTTTAGTACGTCGACTCAGAATCTGAAGCACCCGCCGAATCTCCTCATCACGACCAATCACCGGATCAAGTTTTCCGGCACGTGCTTGTTCGTTCAGGTTAATGGCATATTTGTTCAGCGCATTATAGCTTTCTTCGGCCGAAGCAGAATCGGCTTTCGCACCTTTTCGTAATTCGGTAATGGCTGTCTGCAATGCACTTTCAGAGATCCCTGCATCTTTCAACACTTTCGTCAGGCCGTTTTTCTCAGCTACCAATGCCAGTAAAATATATTCCAGCGACACAAACTGATCGCCGGCTTTGGACGACAGCTCCGTGGCTTTTTGCAATACCGCATTCGCTTCTCTACCCAGATAAGGCTCACCACCGGTCACACGTGGAAAGCTATCGACCATACTATCCACCACTGCCTCCAGTGTGGGAATATTGACACCCAGTTTGCCGAAAAGAAATTGTGTAACATCTCCACCTTTAACCATCAAAGCCTTGAGCAAATGAGGAGTCTCCATCACTTGCTGTCCTTTGGATTGCACCAGATCTATAGCCTGTTGAATGGCCTCCTGCGATTTAATTGTAAAATTATTAAAGTTCATAGTTATATATTATTTGATATTTCAATAAAGGATGAATACATCATTGACTTTAGCTATCTATCATTGGACTGCTTCACTCAAATTTCCTACCAACAGCATTATTCGGAAAGATTGTCATCAGATAAAAGAATTAACCTGATAAACAAGACATTATTTCAGCAATTATGAAACTTTGACAGTCTTTACATATTTACAGGATGATAAGCCACATTTTTTTCATATTAAACTATATCTTTTTTTGGGCTTTTCATTCTTTTATTCACAAAAAAAACTAACTTTGCCACTCCTAGTAAAGGAATCAGATAACCAATTTTTAATAAATAATCTAATATGAGTAACACTAAAAGAGTCTACACTTTTGGCAATGGACTAGCCGAAGGTAAAGCAGACATGAAAAATTTGCTCGGAGGAAAAGGAGCAAATCTTGCTGAAATGAATTTGATTGGAGTGCCGGTACCTCCTGGATTCACTATCACCACTGATGTTTGTACCGAATATTATGCATTGGGGAAAGATAAGGTGGTAGAACTTTTGCAACCGGAAGTTGAAAAAGCTATCACCGGAGTTGAGAAGTTGATGAATTCCAGGTTCGGAGACGTTGAAAACCCACTTCTGGTTTCCGTCCGTTCGGGAGCCAGGGCTTCTATGCCGGGTATGATGGACACCATTTTGAATCTGGGACTAAACGATGCTGTAGTTGAAGGGTTGATACGCAAAACCGGAAACGCACGCTTTGCCTGGGATTCATACCGTAGGTTTGTACAAATGTATGGTGACGTGGTATTGGGCATGAAACCTGCCAACAAAAATGACATTGATCCTTTTGAAAATATAATTGAGCAAGTAAAAAAAGCCAGAGGTATTAAGCTGGATACACAGCTCACAGTAGATGATTTAAAAGAACTGGTTACCAAATTCAAAGCTGCTGTATTAAAACGCACCGGAAAGAATTTCCCCGACTCGGTTTACGAACAACTTTGGGGAGCCATTTGCTCCGTATTTGATTCATGGATGAACGACCGTGCTATTCTTTACCGGAAAATGGAAGGAATTCCAGCCGAATGGGGAACAGCAGTAAGCGTACAATCCATGGTATTCGGCAATATGGGCGACACCTCGGCAACCGGTGTTTGTTTTAGTCGCGATGCCGCAACCGGTGAAGACGTGTTTATCGGTGAATATCTGATCAACGCTCAGGGCGAAGATGTAGTAGCCGGAATCCGCACTCCGCAGCAAATCACCAAAACCGGGTCACAACGTTGGGCTACACTGGCAGGAATTTCAGAAGCCGAACGTTTTTCTAAATATCCATCCATGGAGGAAGCAATGCCTTCGATTTACAAAGAACTGGATGCCATCCAGACAAAACTGGAAAACCATTATAAAGACATGCAAGACATGGAATTTACCGTCCAAGAAGGTAAATTATGGTTCTTACAAACCCGCAACGGAAAACGCACCGGTGCTGCCATGGTGAAAATAGCTATCGATATGTTTCATCAGGGGGTTATTGATGAAAAAACAGCCATTTTACGTATTGACCCCAATCGTCTGGACGAACTACTCCACCCTGTTTTCGACAAGACAGCAATTAAAAATGCCAAACTGATTGCTAAAGGACTGGCAGCTTCGCCCGGAGCAGCTTCTGGTCGGGTTGTTTTTAATGCCGATGATGCTGCCGAATGGGCGGCAAGCGGCGAAAAAGTAATCATGGTGCGCGTGGAAACTTCACCCGAAGACCTGGCCGGTATGGCAGCTGCTCAGGGCATACTGACTGCACGTGGCGGTATGACATCGCACGCAGCCGTAGTGGCACGCGGCATGGGTAAGTGCTGTGTGTCCGGAGCCGGATCATTAAACATTGATTATGTTGCTAAAACAATAACCGTTGATGATATTACACTGAAAGAAGGCGATTATATTTCGTTGAACGGTTCTACCGGTGATATTTTCATGGGTAAAGTAGGAACTACCGAGGCTGAACTGGATGCTGATTTTGCAGAGCTCATGAAACTGTCGGATAAATACACCCGCATGACCGTTCGAACCAATGCCGACACTCCGCATGATGCACAGGTAGCCCGGAAATTTGGTGCCACCGGCATCGGACTATGCCGCACCGAACACATGTTCTTCGAAGGAGAAAAGATAAAAGCCATGCGCGAAATGATTCTGGCCAACGATGCAGAAGGACGCCGCATAGCACTAGCTAAGATTCTACCTTATCAGGAAGCTGATTTCGAAGGGATCTTTAAAGTGATGGCAGGCTGTCCGGTTACTATCCGTCTGCTCGATCCACCTTTGCATGAATTTGTTCCTCACGACGAAAAAGGTCAACAGGAAATGGCAGAAGCCATGGGTGTTTCCATTAAAGTGATTAAACAACGTGTAGAATCGCTAAAAGAGCAAAACCCGATGTTAGGTCATCGCGGTTGTCGACTGGGAAACACCTATCCGGAAATCACCGAAATGCAAACACGTGCCATTTTAGGGGCTGCTTTAATTTTGAAAGAAAAAGGCATCATCGTGTTGCCGGAAATAATGGTACCGCTTGTTGGTATTAAGTTTGAGTTTAACGAACAGGATAAAATCATTCGCGACACGGCCGCAAAATTATTCGAAGAAAGAGGCGACAGCATTGAATTCAAAGTGGGAACAATGATTGAAATTCCAAGAGCTGCACTGACAGCCGACCGGATTGCCGAAAAAGCGGAGTTTTTCTCTTTTGGAACCAATGACTTAACCCAGATGACTTTTGGTTATTCGCGCGACGACATTGCTTCGTTCTTACCTATTTATCTGGAAAAGAAAATTCTGAAGGCCGATCCTTTCCAGATCCTCGATCAGATTGGTGTGGGACAACTGATACAAATGGGTACCGAAAAAGGTCGGTCCATTCGTCCAAATCTGAAAGTGGGTATCTGTGGAGAACATGGAGGCGAACCATCATCGGTTGAGTTCTGCCATCGGGTAGGATTGAATTATGTAAGTTGCTCACCATTCCGTGTGCCTATTGCACGGCTAGCAGCTGCACAGGCCGCACTGAAAGATTAAAGACAACAGGTTGAAAAATAGCCTATACTCCGGAATAAACAGACAATAGTTTATTCCGGAGTTTTTTTTTGATAGAGTCTTTTCCAACCCCGAAACGTCAGAACAAAATCTTATATAATGTTAGCGATCGGCCTTATACTGATAGGTTGCTTTTTTCAGCCTATCCATAATGGCAATGCCAATACCTTTTTCTTCCAGTCTTTCAATAAATATTTGTTCCACTTTATCATCATCTTCCATTTGATGAAGCGACGCAAACAAATTGGCTGCTATTTCAAGCAAGTTGCAATTATCGGATGTACGAATAACCTTATTTGCATTCAATACTTTGGCAGTAGCTGAATGGACAATAATTCCGGAGTTTACGGGCAGTTCCGTTTGATCCGAAGTCACAAAATACAAAGGCTTCAGCGGCGAGTAATGACTATTCAACAATCCAGGGGAAGTGAGCTTTACATTCTCGCCCGGTACATTCACTATTAAGCCCGGAATAGCCTTTTGCAAATCAGCAGCCGTAATGACTCCCGGGCGCAAAATGGAACAGACATCATTATCAACCGAAACAACTGTTGACTCAATGCCAACCGCACCTGCAACATCATCACCAGCGATTAAAAAGTCAATCGGCATAGCCTGCTTCTCCACATGCTTATAACTGGTCGGACTAAGCTGTCCGAATTTATTGGCACTTGGAGCCGCTACCGGCACACCGGCCATTCGGAGCAACTTGAGGGCTACCGGATGCGACGGCATACGCACCGCCACCGAATCCAACCCGGAAGTCACCAAACCTGGTACTAAATCTGATTTTTGATGCACGATAGTCAGCGGTCCCGGCCAGAAATGACGGGCCAATTCGTAAACAAGCGGATTTATCGGCTTGGCATATAAATCGTCGAGCTGAGATAAGGAGGCAATATGCACAATCAATGGATCGAATGTAGGGCGCTCTTTCGCCTCAAATATTTTCGCAACAGCAATTGGATCCAATGCATTAGCACCTAAACCATAAACAGTTTCGGTAGGAAAAGCCACGAGTCCTCCATGTTGCAGGCATTCAGCAGCCTGATTCAATGCTTCTTCAGTTATTATTTTCATTTCTTACAAAAAACTAATATCAATATTCAGCTTAACTTCCATATTTAATCTAAAAACACGACCGCTGATTTTCGGGTACAAAAGTACTCAAAAATCAGCGGTCGTGTTTATATCAGTCAAAAAGAACTTAATCCTGCGACAGAATCTTTTCGTACTCTTCTACTGAAGCTCCATTCAGACAAGCTTCAATAATTTCGCGTCCTTTTGGAGCTAAATCAGGTGTCAGGTAGCTTTGAAGTTCTTCTCTGAAAAAGTTATATAATTTCTCAGCACCTGCATCGTAGCCTTCTTTTCCTACTTCAGCTTGCTTATGCACCTGAAGGAAACGCGAAGGTATTTTTGCACCTTCAATAGTCAGAAAATTCAGTTCGTAGCCCAACAGCGGACAACGTGCAGCCTGATATTGATCTTTACGTAAACGGGCATTACCACGACGAGTCATATACTCACGCATTATCAATTGAGGTTTAAAACCGACTTTCCAGACACCTACATATTGATTCGGAACCAATGTAAACAGCGTTTCCGGTGTATTTACAATTTGCTCCAAGAGCATGTTTGCATGATGCACTTTCTTTCCTGTTGCAAATGGCCAGTACGAACCAACTCCTTCAGAACCCATACCCGTTCCACCACCAGTAATACTTGGATTAGCATGACCACGAGGCGAAACCAAACGCCACAGCCAAGCCAATGCAGGTGGTAATAAATGGAACAAGCCGATTATCCCATAATTAGGGGTTTCCAACGAACTTGGAGGGCAGCGAACCCCAAAACTACGAATATCAATTGAGACCGGAGTTCCGATTACATTTGGAACGATATCACGGGGTAAAACCACACGTGGATTCGGGCAACGTTTGCCCGGAGCATCTTCAATATGATTCCAAATCAAGGCAGTTCCTCCCGGATGTGTATCAATATTAAAGAACATCAAAGGTTTGGATGGATTGATAGTCACTTTTTCCAAAAACGGATCATCACCATATTCGTTTACACTATCCACACGGATAAACCACGAATTTTCAGCATCCAGTACCGTCAATTTCCCATTATTTTTTTGGATACTAGGATGGCACAAAGCCATATCGTCAGTAACCGGACTAAAAGTAGAAAGAATTGGTAAGCTAATTAAGCGACGTTCACCACTAATCGTATTTTCGCCAATCAATACCTGACCGTTTGGTTCACGTACAATGTGTTGATGCATTTCACTCTTTCCACCACCACTTGCACCTTCGTGCATAAAAGTAGTTATATTGTCATATGGACTTACAGCCTGAACTGTAGAACAATGTGCTGTAATCCAACCTTCTTTTT
>JAATGT010000317.1 GCA_015654525.1 Bacteroidales bacterium | reverse complement strand
TTTGTAGCAGGGCCGAACGGAGAAATGGACTGGATTAAAGTTGATGAAGAAATTTTTGATTTTGTCGGTAAGCGGATCAGTGAAGGCGACACTGCATTATATGGACGGACAACCTATCAGATGATGGAAAATTACTGGCCTGGCGCAGGAGACAAGCCGACAGCGACCAGACATGACATTGAACATTCAAAGTGGTATGGCAAAGTTCACAAAGTTGTTTTGTCAAAAACAATGAAAGACACGGGTTTAACTAACACAAAAATTATTAGCGATAATCTTTCGGACAGAATAAATGAAATTATTTTTCCCATCTAGTTCTATTTTTATTGTTGTCTATGGTTTTGTCACCTTCTTTGTACAATGGCCCCTAATTGCTGAGTTAAGGTCATGGTACAAAGCTATCCTTTATACCTTAAGAATTGCTGGGCAAAAAGGACATTAAACAGGGTCTATTGCGACAACCTTTACTGTGAACAAATAGATTGTACTTTTGATTTATCTAGTCTACCGTATTCATCCTGCATTGTTCGCTATAAAGCGGAATATGCACTTCCCGCCATAATATTCAAAATCACTTGTATATAAATCAAAATAAAGTACCCTTTCGGTTAAAACAAGATTGTACTCCACTATCATACAAAATTGTTTTTTATAAACATACAATTTTGTATTTTTGTATCAAACAAGTAATTATGATACTTCAATCTGCTCTTAACCAGGTTATCGCAACGCAAAAAGCAAATTTGTCTAAAAAAGATCCCGGCCTGAAAAGAGAAGCGCTGGCAATTTTACCAGATTTATCGGCATTTGCATTAATTGTTTCGGGAATAAGGAGATGCGGAAAAAGTACGCTGCTTTTCCAGTTGCTCAAAGAGAGATACCCCGATGCACTTTATCTTAATTTTGAAGATCCCCGGCTTTATGAATTTGGACCTACCGATTTCGCCAGACTGGATGAATCGATAAAAGCCAGCGGAAGCAATGTGCTTTTTTTTGACGAGATACAAATTATACCGGAGTGGGAAAGATATGCGAGGCAAAAGCTTGATGAAGATTATAAATTAGTCATAACCGGTTCTAACGCTTCTTTATTAAGCAGAGAATTGGGGACAAGATTAACCGGGCGGCACATCACAAAAGAGCTTTTCCCTTTTTCTTATCATGAATTCTGCGCCTTTAAAGGATTATCTTATGATAAATCATCTTTATTGAGCTATTTAGAATTAGGTGGCTTTCCAGAATATTTAAAGCAAGAGATACCCGAAATATTAAACCAATTATTCGAAGATATTTTAATCAGAGATATAGCAGTGCGCTACAGCATCAGGGATGTTAAAACTTTACAGCGGCTGGCATTCTATCTGCTCTCCAATGTTTCAAAACTGATCACAGGTAACAGGCTCAAAACTCTTTTTGAGATTGGGTCAACTAGTACGGTAATGGAGTATCTATCCCACTTGGAATATTCATACTTATTGCAATTTGTGCCAAAATTCAGCTATTCTTTAAGAAAGCAGATTGCAAATCCAAGGAAGGTTTATGCTATAGATACCGGCCTGATTAATGTTAATTCAGGCTCTTTTTCAGAAGATAATGGCAGAAAGTTCGAGAATTTGGTTTACCTGTACTTACGTCAAAAGTACCGGGAAATCTATTATTTTGCTAAAAAAAATGAATGCGATTTCGTTATCATAAATAATGGCAAATTAGTAGAAGCCGTTCAGGTTTGTTTCGAATTGAACCCCGATAATATCAGCCGGGAATTGGACGGTGTAGTGGAAGCACTTACCTTCTTTAATGCTGACGAAGGTTTTATTGTTACGCTTGATCAAGCCGACCGCTTGGAGAAAAACGGTAAAATTGTCCATGTATTACCTGCCCATCATTATCTATCAAAGCAGTAGCATTTTGACAACCACTATTAAAAATAAAAAATCGCGAAACTTGCAATGTTAAGATTCGCATTAATACGACAAACCAACCATTACTTAAAGACACATCATTACACCAGTCTAAACGTGTATATCCTTTACCATTCGATCTGGAATCACAAGGTACTAAAAGGAATTATGGATTTGCAGGGCGTCTTGTTTGATGTTAGGGATTTGCTTGTCAAATTGATTATGTGATAAATATAGTTGTTTTTTGTTTTCCATCGACGGCAGTTATTTATTCGAGGATTCTTTTTTTTGTATTACACTGAAGTCCGATTTTCCATAAACCGATGCTAAGCCCTTTACTGTCAAACCCTGCACAATGATTGTAAATGCGCCCTTAATATCCGAAGTATAAAATTCAATAGTACTTTTTCCGTTCGCCTGGGTATTTAAATTTGGCTCCCAGAATATGGTGGATTGTAATTCGGGAGCCGAAACAGGTTCACGGGCATAATCAGGCAAATAAAAATTTTGAGGCAAATCGATATTTTTCACCTTATAGGCATTACTCTTCGGTTTGTCATTTGACGCGCAACCATGGTATCTGACCGGCCGGCCGTCTAATACATATATCTGTCCCTCCACTGGAGACAATCCACCCCCGGGATGAACTTTACAGTTCAGTATATTATTATAACATACATAGTCATAGCATGAAAGCACTTGATGTTCGCTTAAATCAGGATCAGATT
>JAATGT010000019.1 GCA_015654525.1 Bacteroidales bacterium | reverse complement strand
TCCCAGGAATGAACAGCATTTCGCCAATCATTGTTTCCATTACCACATTCCTGCTCCGACTGAATCAGTTTCAACTCTGGATGCTTTTGATGTATAATTGGCAAAGCATCTTTACCAGCCCATTGAAAACCAACTCCTTTAATGTATTGCCCACTTTGGGGATTATTCAGAATGGTATCAACCAATGCGGCTTTGGGCCGTTCCATCGTTCCAAAATAGATTTGTACACCTTTCTCTCTCATCATCGGACCGAGATATTGTCCGATAAAGTTAGACAAGCTTTTTGCTGTCCAGGTACAACTAGGAAAAATCTGAGGTGAATTGAACTCATTCTGAGGCATTACCGCTGAAATATTGATACCTTCAGCTTTGTAAGCATCTACAAACTTCGAAAAATAAAGCGCATAGGCTTTCATGTATCTATCTTCCTGAATAAACATATCCGTACCTTCTTTTCCTTCACGATCTTTCGGCAAACCATTATCATACTTCGACGAAACATATAATTTTAATAAATCGAATTCAACAAATCTTTCGTTTTCATTTACCGCTGCTTTTCCTTTATTCATTTGTTCGTACATATCTTCAAGACGTGAATAAGACATCGAAGCATAATGTTTATTTGTTTTCATCCAACTGGGAGGGCTCCAGGGTGATGCCCATATTTTCAAGTTTGGATTAAACTGTTTAGCATTCTTGATGAATGGAATAAGGGTTGCTTTATCGTTGGCTATAGAAAAATCAGACATGGCGAAATCGCCATCCGTTTCGTTGAACGAATACCATTTAAGCGAAAAATCATTGGCACCAACCGGCATCCGGCAAATAGTAAAATTAGCACCAACAGCCGGAGCAAAAAATTCTCTCATAACACTGTTACGATCTTGGGGGTTGAGTGAATTCAACGAAGCCCATCCTAATTCGTTGAAGCAAGTACCAAAACCATCTATGGTTTGTTGCGTCGCCGACAAATCAATAATCACATCGGCCGGAGCTTTTGCTTTTTGTGATTTTACAAGAGTCTGAGTAGCCCATACGTTTTGCTGGGTAGTACTCACCAATTCAGCTTTTCTTATTGGGCTAAATGAAAACCCAATAGCTGCCGTAAATAAAATTAATATTCTGTATTTCATGCCTAAATAATTATTTTATAGTGATATTTTATAGTTTTCAAAAATCAGATTTGAACGTATAACTTCCCGATGAGAGTTCGAAAACAGCTTTACCGTTTTCATACTTTAGAAACTTCACTCCAACCGATTTATTTACCGGCTTAGCTCCTTCGGTGATTGTTTGCACATCAGAAGTTGGTAAATAAAGCGTTGCAGAGGTATTAGCAGGCACCGTGGCTGTATAGACGAGTTTGTCATTTACGCTCCAGGCACTTTCAATACGTCCGTACATCGAGTCATAATATCCGCGGGCAAAAGTCATTACTCGATCTGGGTCTGGATTTGGTTGCAGGATAAAATGCTTGAATCCTGGTGACTTTTCGTCCCGTTGTATGCCAAGCGAATAGTTATACATCCATGCTCCAACCGCTCCGAAAGAGTAGTGGTTGAAAGAATTCATGCTATTATTACCTCCGAAACCATTTTCCACTGTGTATGAATTTGATCGTTCCCAGATAGTAGTGGCACCTTGTTTTACCGAGTAAAGCCACGAGGGGTAACTGGTTTGTTGCAACAAGCGATAAGCTACTGCATTGTTTCCATTATCAGAAAGTGCTTTGCTGATCCATGCCGTGCCAATGAACCCGGTCATCAGCGAATATTCCGGACGAATAACACCTTTGTCGTCGGTATTTTTCCGTTTCACAGCATCCGCTAAATTTGTTGCTTCAAAGGGTTTGTATGCATCATTTAATACTCCCAATGCCAAAGGTACAGCATACGCTACCTGCTTATCCATATTTTGTTTAGGATCCTGTAGAATGATCTTTTTCGTTTCTGGATCTATATACGTGCTGTTGAAGTGCACTTTACGTTCGTTGTACATGGTGCTAAACTGAGTTGCATCTTCTGTTTTACCCAATACGGTAGCTGCTTTGCGCATAATGTCCAAATCGTAGGCATGATAAGCATCCCATACAAGATAGTTGATGCTGTTCGGTCCCATTTGACTTCCTTCCGGACTCAACCAATCGCCAAGAAAACCGGCTGTGGTCGATCCGCTTTTGGGATCAATACTTTTGGCTAAATAAGCGATGTATCTTTTCATTGCCTCATAATGTTCGGTCAGCATAGCTTTGTCTCCATATTGCAGATAAGCTTCCCATGGTACGGTGATACCGGCACTTCCCCAAAGAAGTCCGCCAAAGCCACCACCAATAGGAGCAACGTCGTTGAAACGACCTTCGGCATTTTGCCCATCCCGCATGGCCAACATGTGACGCCGCAAGAATTGCGGTATGTTAGCCAAATAAGTGGCCGTGCGCGAGAATACCGAAATATCACCACTCCAACCCATGCGCTCGTTACGCTGTGGACAATCGGTGGGAATGGATACAAAGTTATCGCGCATGGACCAGGAAATGTTTTCCCAAAGTTTGTTGACATCGGGATTGGACGTTTCATAAGACGATGCCAGTTCATTTACCGAGCTGATGGCTTCTCCTTTGACAGCTTCCAGTGGTAGCGCTTCGTCAATACCAGTGATCTCGACATAGCGATAACCGTGCGAGGTAAACCGGGATTGTATCACTTCATCGCCACCCCCTTTGAGAATATAACTATCTTGCGACAAAGCTGCACGCAAATTTTCAATCAGTATCATACCCTTGTTAGCTGCATATTCAGGCAGATCCGGATATTTCATTTCGCCATAACGGAGAGTAATTTTCTTTCCTGCTATGCCGTTAATCTTGATCTGTGGAAATCCAACCATATTTTGTCCCATATCATACACAAATACACCCGGGCGAACCTCTTCTACACCAATAGCTTTTAGTTTTTTTACAATTCGGACATTGTCACCAGTATTACCAATAAGCGCTGTGTTATCATAATTCTGTAGGGTTGGCATTTCCATTAGTTTCAGTGGTCCGTACATAAACACCGCACTATCACGGTTGGTAGTTCCTACTGATGAGATTTCTACGGTTTCCGACCACTTGCTATCGTCGTAGTTTGCCGTGTTCCAACCGGCAATGGCTGCTTCCTTGCGGGCATCGTATACTTCGCCCTGAAAGAAACTACCACAAACTATCGGACCATCGTTATAGTATTTCCAGTTAGTCGGATCGGAATTAATTACCTGCGTGCTTCCGTCAGTATAAGTCACGACCAGCTTCATCAGCAACGATTGTCGATCACCAAAATAGTTCCACATGCTACTAACAAAGGTGATATTTCCACTCCACCAACCTTCGCCCAACATGGCTCCAATGGCATTTTTTCCAGATTTCAGGTTGTCAGTCACATCGTAAACCTGATACATTTGTGTCTTGTCATATTGAGTAAGACCGGGGTTAAAATAGTCATTACCTACTCTTTTTCCATTTATATAAAGTTCGTATATCCCACGCGAAGTAACATAAAACCGGGCTTTAGCTATATTTTTAGCTTGGGCATCAAACACCGTTCGAAGCATAGGCATTGCGTTACGACTTGGATCGGCTACAATAAAGCTACCCTTTTTACCTCCGCTCACCACGTAAGCATTGTTCTCAATGTCCAGTCCATTGGCCACAAATTTCGAAAATACTCCTTCATAAGCAGTCCCCTTCGAAAGATTCTCGGAGAAAATTACATTGGATGGAGCTCGAAAGTTTCGCACAACGACATTCGAAAAGGTTGCTTTTTGACCGGCCTCAACAGCAAATCCAATTTCAGCAAGCATAGGGAAGCAGATATAATCGCCTCCCCAACCCATAGGGTTGAGATTGATGGCTGGTTTCATAAATGGACTCGGACTCGGATCTTTAGGTATTTCATATTTGCGTCCATCAACCCAAATGGCAATGGAACCTACAACAGATTCGAGCGACAGGTCGTGCGAAGCAAACATGTTGCTTTTATTAATAAGCGAGGCAGGGAGTTTGAAACTTCTGAATGGTACATCCTTTTTGTCCTTCAGATCGTACCCAACACGGTAAATGTTGAGTAACGCCAGGCTATCATTTGTGTCATTTACGTTGGAAAAATCAAACTCCAGTTTGATGTATGATTCATTACGCTTACTTTCCAGTTGGAGGATATTTTTATTTTTATCCATCAACCGACTGTCGTTTGCACCAAATATAAAAGCTGCCTTTTTAGTGGCCGACTTTTTATCTAGTTGTACACTATAGCTCAATTTGAAAACCTCCAGGTAAGGTGCATAAAATGGCAACTGATCCGACGAGCCGCCAATCCATTTAGCACCGCCCCAGGCTGAGATATCCGGATTCATAAATCCGGTTTCGAACCAAGATTGGGAAACTCCGGTTTTATTTCGTTGATTCCAAACAGTAAGACTCCATTTGTATTGCGTGCAGGGTTGCAGTTTGTCACCGGCATATTCAATGCCCAATGAAACATCGGACATTGTTTT
>JAATGT010000198.1 GCA_015654525.1 Bacteroidales bacterium | reverse complement strand
TCTGCTTGCTGGACTATTTTCCCAAAGATTTTTTGATGGTTATCGACGAAAGTCACGTAACTATTTCACAAATTCGTGCCATGTTTGGTGGCGATGCGGCCCGTAAAGAAAATCTGGTGGAATATGGTTTCCGTTTGCCTTCGGCTAAAGACAACAGGCCGTTGCGATTCGAAGAATTTGAAGAACTTGCTCCGCAAACCATCTATGTAAGTGCTACTCCGGCCGATTATGAGCTTGAAAAATCGCAGGGTATTGTGGTCGATCAGCTTATTCGTCCCACGGGCCTGCTCGATCCTATCATTGATGTGCGTCCAAGTCTGAATCAGATTGATGATTTGCTGGAAGAGATCACCATTCGTACCGAAAAGGACGAACGTACGCTGATCACTACGCTTACAAAACGAATGGCGGAAGAACTAACCGACTATCTGACCAAAATGAACGTGCGTTGTAACTATATTCACTCCGATGTGGATACGCTTGACCGCGTACAGATTCTGGAAGATTTGCGGAAAGGCATTTATGATGTGCTTGTAGGGGTCAATCTTTTGCGTGAAGGACTGGATTTACCTGAAGTATCGCTCGTTGCTATTCTGGATGCCGATAAAGAAGGTTTTTTGCGGTCGCACCGGTCGCTTACACAGACTGCAGGGCGTGCTGCGCGTAACTTAAACGGTCGCGTGATTATGTATGCCGACAAAATTACCGAAAGCATGCGCAAAACGATTTCGGAAACTACCCGTAGGCGCGAAAAACAATTAGCGTATAACGAATTGCATGGCATTACTCCTACGGCTATTATCAAAGGGGAACGTAATTCCTTTGCCAATGTTGATCCGAATGCGTATGTGGAACCCGATACTACGCAAGCCATTGCTGCCGATCCGGTGGTTCAGTATATGTCGCGTCCGGCACTCGAAAAGGCCATTGCTAAAACCAAAAAAGCTATGCAAGATGCTGCTAAGAAGCTCGACTTCCTGGATGCTGCTCAACTTCGCGACGAATTAATTAAATTGGAAGACTTGTTGAAGACGAAATAATGATTAATGGTAAATTATCAATGGTAAATTACTGCTGGTGCGTTAACTTTTTCGAGAGTTTCGTAATCAGCAGAAATATAGTTTAATATAAGCGTTCTTTGATTTTTTGATTTGATTTGAAAACCAGTAATTTTACGTTTTTAGCGTAAAATTATGAATACAGGAAAATATGTTTTCTCTCAAGTGCTTGATTATGTAAGCATATATGAGTTCGATAAATATGTGAGTCAATACAACGGCAACCATAGGGTAAGAGAATTAAATTGTTGGAATCAGTTTATCCAATTATTTTTTGGTCAACTTACATCTCTTAATTCTCTTCGTGATATCTGTTTGTGCCTGAAAGCTCATAACAACAAATTATATCACCTGGGAATAAAAAAGCATGTTAGCCATACGACCTTATCCAGGGCAAACGAAAACCGCGACTATCGGATCTTTGCCGAATTTGGCAATTATCTAATAGAGTTGGTTCGTCCGCTTTACGCCAATACTCAAATTAAGAATATTGGCCTTGATAATGAAATACTTGCATTGGATTCAACTACAATCTCATGCAGTATCAATCTTCTGACATGGGCAGAAGGGAAATACACTCGTGGAGCAGTCAAAGTACATACTCTACTTGATTTACGAGGTAATATTCCAACATTTATCCATATTACTGACGGAAAATATCACGATGCAAACGCATTAGATCTAATTACTCCTCAGCCAGATACTATATATTTAATGGATAAGGCATATGTTGATTTTGAAGCGTTATATCGGATGCAAGTCACAGGCTCTTACTTTGTAACAAGAGCAATGTCAAACCAGAAATATGAAGTAGTCGAGCAAAATTACAATATTGATCAAACTACAGGTCTTAGGGCTGACAAGACCATTATATTAACTGTTTCAAAATCTAAGAAATTGTATCCAGAAAAACTGAGATTAATTGAATTTCACGATACAGAGAAAGACAATCTTCTTATTTTCTTGACAAATAACTTTGAAGTAAGTGCTCTGGAAATCGCCAATTTATATAAAAACAGATGGCAAATCGAAACCTTCTTCAAGTGGATTAAACAGAACCTGACAATTAAAAAATTGTGGGGACATTCGCCCAATTTGGGTGGCTATCTGCACTTACTTAATTGTTGCGTACATCAAACACTCTGTAAAAAGTGATTTATCAATTTACGAAGTGATACAAATTTTAAGCATCTCAGCTTTTGATAAGACACCATTACCGGAATTGTTAGCAGGTTTTCAAAACGATCAAAATGTCAAAGAGCTACAATATAATTTATTCGCTGGCCAGTATTAAAATTTTTAAACGCACCAGCACTAATGGTAAATTGTAAATTATCAATGATTCATGCGAACTGGAATTGAAAAATAGTCCGTAGGACTTATATATCCATAGAACAAACAGCTATGTATATTTAATTGTCCGTAGGACATTCATATTGTTTTATGTTTATCCCCTACGGGGAATTGATTGAGGCTGTTTTATTTTCTATTGATATATATTCCCTCCGGGAAATAACTTATTGGAACTACAATATACTTATCTTCAACTCCGGATTCGCATGGTAAATTATCATTATCCACTCATCTTATCATTAATAATTAATCATTGATAATTAACCATTCATAATTATTTCAGAATCGTTTACTGATATTGATAAACACCCGGCTATCGGTGTTTTTATCGGAGTCTAAAGTTCCTTCAAAGTTGAACGAGAGTATCAGCTTTTTGGTAATCATCCACGAAAGATCAAATTCCAGGGTTTGTTGTTTCAGATTGGTGAGTGCCACATTTTGTTCCGACGTGGAAACATTGTTTTTTAGCTCGTAACTTCCTTTTCGGTATTCCACTTCGGCATTGATTCTTCCGTCCAGAAATTCGTGCGACATATTTATTCCATATTCCGTTCCGTTACTGTAATTGGCATTAAATGATGTTACAAAAACGGATGCGCTACTGTTGATAAACGGTACTTGTGTGTACGTAAGATAACTGGAATAATTGGTAGATGACGTAGAGCTTGGGGTTTGCAGTCTGTAGCCGGCATTTCCGCTCCAGATTATCTTTTTGAACGGACGATAATTGAACTGAAACCTGTATCCTTGTCGGGTGGCTTTGTCCATAAGACTATCCAACCTGTTTTTATACGTTTCGTAATAATAGATATTCTTGCGGGCATCGTACGACATGGACAGCGATAGATTATGAAGCGGCCGATAACGCAACGAAATATAGGTGCCGGTCAGATTGAGCGTGTTTTTGGCAACACTATCCGTTTTACTGTATAAATCTATTTCGAATGAACAGAATAAATCCAGATTTTTCAGCAGACTGTTGCTATGTTGGATATAGGCAAATCGTCTGTCGGTTTTAAAACTGTTCATTTGATTAAACAGTGCCAGTGAAGTCTGGAAATTCCCGTTATTGTTTTTCAGATGATAACTCATAAAGGCTCCGAACTGTAATAGTTTTGGTGAAACACCGTATACCGAATCGGGGCGGGAACCCAGCACGGCTCCATAATCAAAATTTGTACTTCTGCTCTCAAACTGAAATCCATCCACAGCTCCCACATTGGCCATATTGGTATTGATACTTCGCCCGAAGGTCAGATTTGCCGTTTTACTAAAGTCGTATTTGAGCGATAGATTATATACTTTCAACGCATCGCTCAGTTTAATGGAATCATTCAGCTTATGGGTAAAAGATATATAACTGCTGAACGATAATTTTGAATTGTTGATGTGCTCTACATTCAGTGCGAGGTTATACCTGAACCGTTGCGAGGAGGAAGAATAATTAGAGAAACCCGTATAGGACGAAACCGACAACCGTCCATCGACATGTGCTTTGGATTCTGTAGATTCTTTTTTATTTGTGGCATCAGCTATTAATACGTCGTTAACCGCTATAGCATCTTTGGATTTTTGAGTAATTACATCCATCGATTTGCCTTCCAGTTTCCTTCTGGCTATAATTTCTGTCGAAGTTGCTAATTGAATATTGTTTAAGGTAGAGCATACACACGAAATGGAAGATAGTTGTTTTACTATCAGTACAGCTTGCAGGGTATTGTTCTGCGATTGGTATAAAGTATCTCCCACATGAATCCCTTCCGTGCCTACAAATTGCACATAGGTGTTTTGAAAACTGATATAGGACACTTTTCCTTTTATCTGCTCCGTAGTATTTTGCCCGAACAAACTTGTGCCAAGAAAAATAAACGCTATAATTAATAGATACTTCATGTTTTTTCGATTCGTGAAACCTGTAAATCAGTTTTTAGGGCAAACTTCCGGTGCTGAATGAGTGGCATTTAGTACACTTTGCAGCATAATTAGCATCGTTTGTATGACAATCGGTACATGACGACCATTTTCCTTTGTGCTTACCGGAATATATTTTTCCGAAGTTACTATCGTGCTGTTTGAACTTAATACCCGCATCCCAGGCCTGAATGCTGTGGCATGCCGAACAATCAAACGCCGCAAACTTAGTAGCATGTGCAGGATATTTCGCATTCTGTGCTCCGGTTAAACTATGACAGGTACTACAGTCGGTAGATAGTTTTTTTGAATAATCATTATTGAGGTGACAGGCTATACAATCTAATTTGTGTCCTCCGGTTAATGGAAATGCTCCATGATCAAAACCGCGGCCGTTGCTTAACCAATTACGTCCAACCATGCTGTGACAGCGGGCACAGTCGGTATCAAATCCGGCTGCACGGTGATTCGGACTGGTGGTAGCATCATATTTATCTTTATGACAGGCATAACAGTCCGAACGAATGTTATCGAACCGAAGGGATGATGCCGAAGTATGGCAGCGATTACAATCTGCTGTGGCGTGTGCCCCGGCAAGTACGAATCCTGCTTCACGGTGAATACGTTTTACGTTGGTAACAATCCATGAACCGGTATTATGACAGCGTTCGCAGTCTTTGCCTACCGTTCCCTGATGAATGTCGGTGTGGCATGCGGAACATTGAGTCGGTGCTTTTGAAAATTCAAGCGTAGTATGGCATTTCTTGCAACTAATCATTTTGTGTTGCCCCGTTAGAGGAAAATGCGTTTTGTTATGATTAAAACCGTTTGGCTTTATTTTATTCCAGTCGTCGGTGGTATGGCAGGTGGTACATTCAACTTTAAAGTTGGCCCCGTGCGGTGATTTTGGTGATACGGCAAATGCGTGAGTCCCCCAAAACATAAATACCGTGAGCAATATTAATTTGTAGTTCATAAATTTAGTGTTCATAAATTAATAAAGCAATTAAGAGTGACACCGGGCACATGTTATATTGTCGAACTTATATTCTATGTACGTTCCTTTTTCATTGGTAACCTGCTTGTGGCAGGCTTCACATTTCACTGTAGCATGTGCACCGTCCAGTTTGAATCGTGAGGTGTTATGATCAAATTTTGAATTTTCCCATTTATCAAAACCGTGGCAACGTGTACAATCAGTTTTGCCGTTTACAGCAAACTGTCCGGCATGCGAATCTTTATGACAGCTGGAACATTCGCGCGAAAGCCGCTTGAATTGCTGTACCCGCACTCCGTTTGCATTTTTCCGATAATGACATTCGGCACAAGCTATCTTAGCATGTTCGCCTTCCAGTTTAAATCCGGTTTTGTTATGATCAAAGGTGACCTCTTTCCAGTTCTTCACATTATGACAGGCTGTACAATCTTCATTCGGGAAAAAACGATCGGGAATAAAACCTTTGTGTACATTGGTATGACAATCTACACAGCGACTGCCTATATTTCTGAATGTCCAGTCTTTTTGTTTTTTATGACAGGCTGTACAGGCTGTTGCCATATGTGCTCCTTCCAGCTTGAATTTAGTCATATTATGCTTTTCAATCGTGAAAGTACTTGGCGTAAATCCATTATTGGTATGGCACTTATTACAGTCGGGCGAAACACCGTTTACAGCAAATTCTTTTTTGTGATAATCTGCATGACAGTCGGAACAACGATCGTGTTTGATCGGATCAGTCATATTTCCTGTTTTATGACACGCTTTGCATTCTACCGTTTGATGTTTTCCTATCAGTTTAAATCCTGTTTTATCATGATCGAAGGTTTTTATACCTTTGATAATATGAAACGACTCTTCGGTATGGCACTGTTTGCAATTTTGTCCGAACTTATTCTCGTGCGGATCTTTATGGCAACTGTTACAATTAGCAAAAGCCAGGTTTTTGAATCCTTCCCGGGTTTTTCCATTGACAATTTCAGGTTTGTGACATTCTTTGCAAGCCACATCTTTATGTTTACCAAGTAACGGGTAGCGGGTTTTGCTATGATCAAAGGATCTCGCATTTTTGAACGAATTGAATCCATGACAGTCCGTACATTTCGACGACATTTTGCCCTGATGAAAATCATCGTGACAGCTCAGGCATTGTTGGCTTAAACCAAGATAAGTACCTGCTTTTTTCCGAATCGCAGGATCTTTAATAAAAGCCGGTTTATGGCAGGCATTACATTCCTGTTTGGCATGTTCGCCTTTTAATGCAAATCCGGTTTTCGAATGATCGAATGTCTTTTTGTTGAAGCGTATCAGTTGAAAGTCGCGACCGTGATGTTCGCTGTGACAACCTGCACAATCTTTATTCCGCACTTCGGCCGAACCATGATAACCTTTTCGGGCGATTATATTGGCTTTTATTTCTTTGTGACACTCCAGACATTTTTGGCGTGTTACTTTATTCCCAACATCATGACATTTGGTACAATTACTTATTCCTTCTAAACTTGCATGCGCTTTGCTCAGCTCACCCGGAGAAATCTGGGCAAACGTATGAGATATACAAAGTATACAACATGTAAGTAGGAACAATAATCTTTTTAGTTTCATCTTTTTCAAATGTCTTAATTTGATGAAGGTTTTAGGTTCTATCGATGTTTCAGAATCGTATCACCGTGTTTGGTGGTAATGCGTATGCCTGTTTTCTTGAGAAACTGAGTTGGCAATTCTCCTCCGATAAAGATGTATACCAAATCATTTTCCAGTCTTTTTATTTCGTCGCTGTTATTCAGCTTGTATTGAATGCTGTTTTCTTTTATTGACACCACGTTCGTATTATAGAGAACTTGGATGCTTTTGTTTGCAATAGCCTCGTTTATTCTCTCAATATTCTTTACTTTTAGCCTATTAAACTTTTCTCCTCTGTACGAAATCGTGACTTTATTCAAAGCGGCTAATAATAATGCTGCTTCTATGGCTGAATCGCCACCACCAACGATCAGTACATCCTGTCCCGTTATTTTTTCATCTTCCGTGAGCTGATAAGATACTTTTTCTGTTTCTTCACCCGGAATATTCAGTTTCCGTGGCGTACCACGTCGACCGATTGCCAGCAAAACACTTCTGGTACTATAACTTTCTCCACCTGACGTCTCCACTCTGAAACCCTTATTCTCAGAGACTATAGCTTCTACCTTTTTGTTTTCTTGTATCGTGATTTTATTTTTTTTCAGAACAGTATTCCATAATTGCAGCAATTCAGTCTTAGACGTCTCTATCAATTTTACTTTTCCGTAAATAGGTAAATCCATGGGCGATGTCATTACTATCTTTTTACGGGGAAAAGTGGAAATTGCTCCTCCCAAACTACTTTGATCTAATATAACTGTTTTTAAATTTTGCTTTTTGGCTGCTAATGCTGCCGAAATGCCGGCCGGACCTGCACCTATAATAATTAAATCATAATCGGCCGGAATGTCTTTCTTTAACGACCGTGTAATACTGTCAACAGCTTGCTTTCCCTGTGTAACAGCATTTTTAATTAAGCCCATGCCGCCTAACTCTCCGGCAACAAAAATACCTGCAACATTTGTTTCGAAACTCTCGTTTAATTCGGGTATGTCAACGCCTCTTTTTTTAGTGCCAATGCACAATGTAATTGCTTCGACCGGACAAGCTTTGAAACAAGCACCATGACCAATACACATCGAAGCATTAATAACGGTTGCTTTTCCATTTCTGATGCCGATAATGTCTTCTTCGGGGCAAGCGGTTATGCAAGCACCACTCTTGATGCATCTGTTTTGATCAATAACCGGATGGATGGCAACCGGCTCGTACAATCCGTCTACTTTGGCTTGCGCAATTTTTCGGATTACTTGCTTAGATTCCCGTTTTTGCTTCCGAACGTATATGTACAGAATAACCAGGATGATTAGTACTATAAAAGCGTATGAAGCTATTTCTATTAATTTGTCCATCGATTCAGAATATCCATTTATAACCGAAGAAAAGTACTGTTGCCACATGTATGACCATTATGATTAACATGATAAGAGCAAAAGGTAAATGAATGACATGCCAGTATTTAAATAAGCTTTGCATGTTAACCAGACGTTTTATCCGGAAGTTTAATGCACGCTCGTTTAAAACCATACGTTTCACATGATAAAACTCTTTTCGTGTAATATTTTGTGCTTTTAATTCAGCTCCTAAATGAAATCTGCTTACCGTGTTTATTGTAGCACTGTTGATTCCATATTTATTTTTCAGTACTATGTCCATTTCGTCCCGCATATCTTTCACTTCCTGCAGACTAAGTTCACGTCCTTCAATAGTGCGTGGAATTTGGACATAAATAAACCGACCGATAACTCCGCTTATCCACACGATGGCTAAACTCCAAAAGCCTATGGATACGATTCCGCCAAATTTGAATGTGGTGTGGAATGCTACCATAACAGCACCCTCCGTGCACAGGAATATATGAAATTCGAGCCAGTACTTAAGTTCGCCTACACGCGAAAAAGTTTTTAGCCGCTTACGTGCCATGTATGAAAACAGGCCTATAAGGATAAATAAGGTTCCAATGATTCCTAATCCGTGTCCTACCAATCCGCCGGAGTCGAGCATTTGATGATATGGATGAAAGTAGCGGGCTTCAATAGATAATTTGTAATAGGACGACCCTATATACAATAGTACGGCCGTTGTGGCTATCACTATAGCGCAATAAAGAAATATGGATAATCTATGAAAAAATCGTATCATTAAGTTCTTTTGAAATCAATAGTTTTTGAAAACCCTAAATGAAATTATTATCGAAATTAGAATTAATATAGATTTGAAATGTTGGTAATTCTTGTCAAATATAACTATAAAACAATGTAACTATTACTCGATAAGCTCTTAATGACATCTATTTATATTGACTCTGAATTAGATCGGTTTGCGATGCGATCATTTTTAATCTGTAAGTGTTTGAATTCTAGTTCTAGTTAATGCATCTAAACTCCTTAGTCCGATGATTTGGCACTGAACTTTTTTTCAGACTTTGAAGCGCCTATAATGAGTGCGATAATAATTATCAGGACTAGATAAACTGCAACAGGAATAGGAGGAGGGGTACCTTGTCCGTACGAATGCATTCCTGATAAGTAGTAATTCACTCCTACAAATGTCATAATCACAGAGCCAAAACCAATCACCGAAACCGTGTTGAACACAAGTAGATTGTTTGTTTTTGGAATGTTGCGTAGGTGAAGAATGACTGAATAGACCAAAACACTTACCAATGCCCAGGTTTCTTTCGAATCCCAGCCCCAGTAGCGTCCCCACGATTCGTTAGCCCAAATGCCTCCCAGAAATGTACCTACCGTCAGCATAAAAAGTCCAATGGTCAGCGCTAGTTCTATGATATAACTGAATTCCAGAATACTTTCATTCAACCGAAGCTTGTTTTTCTCTGTACGGGCAATCATCAGACACAGGTTAAATAAGCCGAGCATGGCTGCCATGGCAAAGAACCCGTAACTGGATGTGATTACCGCCACATGAATTACCAACCAATATGATTTCAGTACCGGAACCAGGTTGGTGATTTCCGGATTCATCCAGCTCATACCTGCTACCGACAATGCAATGGCTGATAGCAAAGAGGTGATGGCAAGAGTTATTGGTGATCTGTTTGCAAACACCAATCCGGACAAAGCAGCTCCCCAACCGACGAAAATCATTGCTTCGTACCCATCACTCCAGGGAGCATGTCCCGAAATATACCAACGCATAATTAATCCCCCGGTATATAATAAAAACATAAACGCAAGCGGGTAAATACTTTTATTCAAATACTTTTCGATTTTTGGATTGTATTTCAGAATATTGATAATGTGTAGAGAAACCAATAAGATACCAAGCAAACCATACAGAATGGCCAGTGTAAGGAATATGCTCAGGTTGTTATACAGAATTTCAACTTTTACTTTGTTTTTAGAGGGAAGCTGAGCTCCACCATTCAGAAGCTGATAGTTTTTGAGGCTTAATAAAGCACTGTTTGCAAAGCTCCAGTCTCCGGTTTCTTCGCCATGAAGTACTGCAGATAGATAGGAACTGAGTAATTGTTCGGTTTCGGAGGATTTATTGGTATTCGTTGAACCCATGCCCATTTCATTAGGCATGCCGTTCGTCGGCATATTTTGCATAGTGCCGCTCATGGGGCAAACACTATCTGATTTCCCGGCTGTCATTCCGTTCATCGATTCATCCAGCTTTCCGGCTTTTCCTGTTTTTCCTGTAACCGGACATTTATCTCCCGAACTTGCCGTCATTCCTCCACCCATTGATTCGCCACTGGCAGGAAGATCCGTCATTCCTGTTTTTCCGGTCATAGGGCAAACACCGCCAGCTGCACTACTCATAGTTTGATTTGCTACAGTCTGAGCACCAAAGTTTATTACTGCTTTCCATTTTTCGGTATCGTGTCCGACTGTCGGGAAGATGGTCAGAATACTTCCGGTGAAAATACTGTTGATAATGTTTACACGTTCATCAACATTAATCAGTTCCTTTTCGTACTGATTGCGTTCCGAAGGATCTTTCTGATAAGCTTTTTCTACTTTGTCCGAAATTTTATACTGACCGCCATTTTTTGTATCAAAAAGTTGATTAAAGCTCACGTAGTCTTTTGCAGCTCCAAGTTCTTTGGCCAGTTCCTCGTGGGCTACTTTAATAATCGGTTCATTTTGCCATTTAGTGGGGTTGGTACACATACCCAGCACCACTTCCAGCGACGATTGGTTTTTGTAACTCGTTTTCTTGGCTATTTTGCGTACTAGTTCTGATGTATAAGTGCTTAACGGATCTATGCGGCCCTGTCCTTCGTCCTGAATGAGTAAACTGCTCAGCGCTTTCAGGTGTGCTTTTTTATTGTTCGGAGTTTTAGCTGCAAACATAGAACCTGAAGCAACCAACAAACCTGCCAGTAAAAGTATTTTGACTCTTTTGCGTTTTTGTTGCAGATTGTTGCTTAGTTTTATAACCGTATAGAAACGGCTGTTTTTGTTGAACAAGGTAAGAATCATACCTATCAACATAAAGAAGTATCCTACATACGTAACCAGCGTTCCCCAGTAATCGTGGTTTACAGATAAGATGGTTCCTTTTTCATCCGTATCGTATGACGACTGGAAGAAACGGTAGCCCCGGTAATTTAAAATATTGTTCATGTAAATGCGGAATGGACGTTCTGTTTTCATTTCTTTGTCAGTCACTGTAATTTCGCTGGCGTAGGATGACGGACTGTTAGACCCGGGATAACGGTCGAGCTGGAACTTGTGTAAGGTGATGCTGAATGGTAGTTTTTGCGGCAGATTCCCGTAGGTAATGCTTACTTTTACATCGTTTAACAGGCCCGTTCCCGGAGTTGAAACTTCGTTTTCGGCTGTCAGCACATTTATTCTTTTCGAAGCATTGCCGTCGCTCACGTTGAAAACAATGGCATTTTTAGGTTTTATCATAACCCCTGTTTTGGTCATGTCGGGGCTGAACTGTGTCAAACTCTTTTTGGCTTTTGCCAGGTATTTTTTCATCACAAAAACAAGCTTATCGGTTTTGTAAATGGTTCGTTCCTGTGCCGTAATAAGTGTGTTAGCCGGAATTACAGCTTCACTGCTTTCCATCATGCCCATTTTTGAAACAGGAGAATTACTTTGCATAAAAAGTTGATCACCATCCATGGTAAAATGAATGTCAGCTTTGACAGTGGTATCGGCAAAGGCAAAACGTACACCGTTGCTTTCGTTGCTTTCGCCGGCTGCGAGAATAATATCTTGTCCTTGACTGTTCTGATTCATTACAAATAGATTAAACGCCGGTTCGCCTTTATCGTCGGCTTCCAGCGTTTCAATGGAGTTGGGAATATAAAGCTCATTTTCTATTGTCAGTGTTTTTCCGCCAATTTCCAATGATTGGCTAAAATCATTTGAACCGGTTTCTGAAAAGCTGGCTGCTATTGTTTTTTCCACTGTTTCACCTTTATATTCGGCAACAATGTGCACTGAACTTTTGTCGGAGCTTATTTCGTTGCTGGTTTGGCCCTCCCGTAAGTGCATGATTCCTTCCGAACCAAAATAGCGGGTAATGCCGGCACCAATAAGAATTAGGATAAAAG
>JAATGT010000326.1 GCA_015654525.1 Bacteroidales bacterium | reverse complement strand
TTTCATATTCTTATTTAAAATCAAAGCATTAACAATTATCAGGGATCAGTTAATCATCGGTTACCAATTCTTTTCAGCATTCTTAGTTCCTCTAACCTGCTGTTTTTTTGCTTTTTCCTGAGCATTCTTTTCATCCTGCTGCAAAGCATCTAAGATCTGTTGAGCATTCTCTTTTGACATCTGAGACTTCTGCTGTTGTTGCTGCTGAGGCTGCTCTTTTGGTTTTTGATCCTGTTTAGGTTGATTTTGTTTATTCTGATCTTTATTTTTATCCTTGTCCTTGTTTTTGTCTTTATTCTTATCTTTATTTTTATTCTGTTGCTTCAACAGAGCCTGCGCATAGGCCAGGTTATAACGGGTTTCATTATCTTTTGGATTATTCTTTAAAGCCATTTCATAGGCCTTGATACTCTCTTCTACTTTCTTATCAAGCAATAATGAATTACCTGTATTATGAAATGCAGCAGCTATTCGTTGTTTTTCTTTGGGTTGAAGCGATATAGCATTATTGTATTGCTGAAGAGCTTCAGCGTATTTTTTTTGCCGAAACAAAGCGTTTCCAAGATTATATGTGGCTTCAAACGATTTCGAATTCTTTTGAAGTCCTTTACGATAAGCTATCTCAGCTTCTGTGAATTTCGATGATTTATACAACTTATTACCATTTCGCACATCATCACTTTCTTTCTGAGCCGAAACAGAAACTGTCAATATACTCATCATCAATATATATACTATCTTTCTCATTGCCTGAATTGTAATAAATAAATTGTCAAATTCTAGTGACTTTATCTTTTAAATCAAAGATTTTGATCTTACTCAATCGCTTGTTCTTCCTGTCAAATATAAAGAAGTCAACAACTAATATAAGTAATGCCAGCAAGGCAAATGATTGAAATTGTTCATTATACTCTGAAAAAGCACTTGATTTTAGATCCGACTTTGCCAGTTTATCGAGCTCTTTATTGATAACCCGATAAGCACCATTACTGTTATCCGCATGAACATAGGTTCCTTTGCCGGCAAATGCTATTTGCTTACACATATCTTCATTCAGTTTCGAAACCACTACATTTCCATCTTTATCCTTCATGAAGCTCATAGTTCCGGGAACCGGAATCGGAGCTCCATCAGATTTTCCCATTCCAATCACATGCACTGCAATATTATTTTCAGCAGCCAGCTTTGCAGCTCCTATAGCATCATCTTCATGATTTTCGCCATCAGTAATCACAATAATAGCTCTGCCTGCTTGACCTTTAGTTCCAAATGATTTTATTGCCAAATCAATAGCGCTTCCAATTGCTGTTCCCTGACGAGGAACTAGTTGAGGTGAAATAGATGATAAAAACATCTTTGCAGATACATAATCGACTGTAATCGGCAACTGAGTGTAAGCATCGCCAGCAAAAACAACTAAGCCTATTTTATCATCAGTCATATCATCTACCAACTGAGATAAAACCTGTTTTGCATTGTCTAACCTACTTGGCTGAACATCCTGAGCCATCATTGAATTCGAAACATCCAGGGCAATCATTACTTCGATACCTTTACGCTTATTTTTTTCAACTTTTGTGCCAAACTGAGGTTGAGCCAAGACTATTATAAGAAAAAATATAGCAACCAACTGCAAATAGAATTTAAGCTGCGGGCGAATTTTTGACACATTAGGCATTAGTTGAGCCAACAAATCAGGATTTCCAAATTTGGCTATATTTCTGCGTTTCTGTATGCTTGTATAAATAAATATACCGATCAATACCGGGATTAACAGAAGCAAAAATAAATATTCAGGGTGAGCAAATCTAAACATTATGTTTTAAATAGTTTGATAAATTTTGTATTCTCCGTTTAGTGTTCTAAACTTTTAATTATCGACAACAAGATCAATAAT
The DNA here is from genome assembly GCA_015654525.1 of Bacteroidales bacterium. Lineage (GTDB taxonomy): Bacteria > Bacteroidota > Bacteroidia > Bacteroidales > Paludibacteraceae > Paludibacter. The sequence goes on along the minus strand of JAATGT010000326.1, from coordinate 13,590 downwards.
TGAACTTATTGCGATCAATCAATTATGGAATTCGTCTGAAAACGGTATTGCGTAACAGAACTTCTAATGACAAAAATAAAAATGCTAAAATACTAAACACATAAAACTGTTCATCTTTTTTATTGTATTCATGCACCTTAATTCTGGTTTTTTCCAACTGATCAATTTCCTGATAAATATGTCTTAGTTTCGAGTTATCGGTAGCACCGAAATACTTACCACCAGTCATATTTGCTATATTCTGCAAAGACTTTTGATCAAACTCCGACTGCACCTGCTGATATTGAATTCCCATCGGAGTTGGAATTGGTATCCTGATAGTACCACGGGTACCTACTCCAATAGTATATATTCTGATTCCAAACGTCTTTGCTATTTCTGCTGCAGTAATTGGAGCAATATCTCCACTATTATTCGAACCATCAGTCAACAAAATGATAACTTTAGATTTTGACTTTCCATCTTTTATTCGATTCACAGCATTCGCCAAACCAAGTCCAATAGCTGTTCCGTCTTCAATTAATCCATATTTCACGCCATTAAATAAATTAATTAATACGGCATGATCTGTTGTCAACGGACATTGTGTGAAACTCTCGCGGGCAAAAACCACCAACCCGATATTATCATTCGGACGAGAAAGGATAAATTCAGAGGCTACAGATTTAGCAGCTTCTAACCGATTTGGTTTTAAGTCTTCCGCCATCATAGTTCCCGAAAGATCTAACGCCATCATAATATCGATTCCTTCTGTATTTTGCGTTCTCCAACTATTTGAAGCTTGCGGACGAGCCAGCGCCATAATAATAGACGCTATAGCCAAAGTTCGCAGAATAAAAGGGATATGTCTTAACTTTACTTTTCTGCTTTTGGGAAACTGTACCAAGTTCCGGTGCGATGAAATCTGAAGACTCGCATCCGATTTATGCATCTCCCAAACATACCAAAATATGATTGGAATAAGCAATAACAGTAAGAATAAATATTCTGGATTATGAAATGTCATCATTATATTGTAATTACAATAATTGATTATGGATATCAATTACTTAGTCTCATTTAACTCTTCAGATTTAACTTCGGATAATGGCTTTGGGTCTTCTACTTTTGTCTGATTAATAAATAAATAAGCATTCAGGAGGCTTAATTCATGCTCATCTGGCATTGCATCCCATTTTGCGAACTTAACCAAATCAGCCAATTTTAATATTTGCTCTAAACCCAGATAGGTTGCTTTCTGCTCCAGTTTAAGACCTCGTAGTTGTTCCAAAATTTCATCCGAAGTCATTTCCATACTATTAATATTGAATACTCTTTCAATGTATTCCCGAAGTATATCAGTCAACTGCGTATGAAATTCTTTCGATCGCCCATGCTGCCATGATTTTTCTTGTTTCATTTTATCCAACTGGTTCAAAGCAACAACATGCGCTGGTAAAAGTAATCTTATTTCTTTGTCATTCAATACCGGCTTTTTCTTGAAATACCTTTTGTATATAAAATACAGCAAAACAAGTAAACCAATAATTACAACAATAAGAAGAACCGTCAGCAGGAAGCCTTTCCAATCAAATTTAGGAGATAAAACAGACTTTATATCAGCTATTTTGTTAGAAGCGGTATCAATTTTGAATGGCTGAACAACTTTAAGTGATAACGATTTGGACCAAACAGTATCTCCATTTAAAACAAATGGAAAAGGAGGAATGTATATCAACGAATCTTTAAAAGACGTAACCACATAATGTTGATTAACCAATAAATGTCCATCAGGCGATTTTACAGTATCAGTTTTAACCGGTTCTACAGTTTCCAATCCAGCAACGATATTGTCGGAAAAAACCGGCATAACTACTTTTTGTTTAGGTTGCTGCGACACCTGAAATGTCAAATGAGTCTGACTCCCTATCCAAATAACCGTAGAATCTAAACGAGCATTAACGGTTATTTTCTGAGCCCACAAATCAACATGTGCTAAAGAGGCGATAAGAAGAAACAACAAAAGGAATTTTCTCATACAAATATTTAATTATTCAATTTCCAATTTTCTAATTTATAAATATCTACTATCCATATTTTCAAATTGGCATCTTCAAAAAACTAGGCTCTCATTTTAAACAACTTCATCAAAGCCTTAACATAATCGTCAGACGTACTCATGGAAACCAAATCAACTCCTGATTTTGTGAATGTTTTTTGTAAAGCTAACTGACCTTCTCCCCATGCATGCTTATACGTAGTGCGCAAGCGTTTGTCGGATGTGTCGACCCAAATTCTCTCACCAGACTCAGCATCTTTTAATTTCACCAAGCCAACATTAGGTAGTTCCGTTTCACGAAGATCATAAACCTGCAAAGCTACTACATCGTGTTTCTGGCTTGCAATGTTCAATTCTTTTTGGAAATTATCATCAATGAAGTCAGATATAATGAATGCAGTAGAGCTTTTTTTGATAGCATTTGTAAAATAGCGCAAAACTCCGGCAATATCTGTTTTAGTACTTTCAGGTTCAAAATCAATCAATTCCCGAATAATATGCAATACGTGCTTGCGACCTTTTTTAGGTGGAATAAACTTCTCTATTTTATCTGAGAAAAAAATCACACCTATTTTATCATTATTCTGGATGGTTGAAAAAGCCAATGTAGCGGCTACCTCTGTGAAGATATCTTTTTTTAGCTGAGATGCAGAGCCGAATTCACGACTACCAGAAACGTCAATCATCAGTACCACCGTCAATTCACGTTCCTCTTCGAAAACTTTTATATACGGATGTCCAAAACGAGCAGTTACATTCCAATCAATGGATCGAATGTCATCTCCATATTGATACTCACGTACTTCGGCGAAAGTCATTCCACGCCCTTTGAAAGCAGAGTGATACTCACCGGCGAAGATATTCTTCGACAGTCCACGTGTTTTTATCTCAATTTTCCGAACTTTCTTTATTAATTCACTGGTTTCCATAATTCGAATTTGCCAATGTGGCAATAGGCCAACAGGCTATTTTTCAATTATAAATAACATCATAAACATTACCGATCTTCTTCCATTTTACCAAAACAATAATCGGTAAATTAGTCTATTATTTAAGGCACTTCAACCGTATTCAAAATATCTGTGATAATCTCGTCCGAAGTCACATTGTTAGCTTCAGCCTCATAACTCAAACCAATACGATGGCGCAACACATCGTAACAAACTGCACGAATATCTTCAGGTATCACATAACCTCTACGTTTGATAAATGCATAAGCACGTGCTGCCAAAGCCAAATTGATAGATGCACGAGGAGAAGCACCAAAAGAAATCATTTCTTTCAATGAGTCCAAACCATAATCTTGTGGGAAACGGGTAGCAAATACAATATCAACTATATAACGTTCAATTTTTTCATCGATATAAACCTGACGAACCACATCCCGAGCTTCAATAATATCTTTTGGAGTTAATATTGGAAGCACTACTGGTTTTTCTTTGAGCAAATTCTGACGGATAATCAGTTTTTCCTCTTCTTTCTTCGGATAATTAATAATTACTTTCAACATGAAACGGTCAACCTGAGCTTCTGGAAGAGGATAAGTTCCCTCTTGCTCAATCGGGTTTTGCGTTGCCATTACCAAAAATGGTTCTTCCAATTTGTATGTATGATCACCAATAGTTACCTGACGTTCCTGCATTGCTTCAAGCAAAGCACTCTGAACTTTAGCTGGCGCACGGTTTATTTCATCCGCCAAAACTAAATTAGCAAAAATCGGTCCTTTTCTAATACTGAATTCTTCATTTTTTTGACTATAAATCATAGTTCCAACCACATCAGCCGGCAATAAATCAGGCGTAAACTGAATTCGGCTATAATTTCCTTTAATCAAATCCGACAAGGTTTTAATAGCTAAAGTTTTTGCCAGACCCGGTACACCTTCAAGTAAAATGTGACCATCAGAAAGTAAACCAATCAATAACGACTCTACCAAGTGCTTTTGACCCACAATTACTTTATCCATTCCCATGGTTAATGCATCAACAAAAGAGCTTTGTTTTTCTATTCGCTCATTAAGTTCCCTAATATCAACAGATTGAATCATATTATTTTATGTTTGTATTGTTGTTTTTTTGTTGAACAAATATAGTGTTATTTGAAACGTTAATCCACTGATTTGACATCTATTAACGTGAATTTAGAATATTAAGTACAGATCGATTTTATCGCCAAATTTCTTGACGTATTTATACTTTTTTGAATTAAAAAAAGTTCTGTATATGCAAATAGATGCAGAATGCATATGGTTAAATAACAAGACGACAGTACTATTAGTAAAAGCACCCAATCGTTAGACTAGTTAATTATTTACATAGATATCATGCAACTCTTTTGCCTTTTTGATACAACGAGGATTAGTCGCATCTATCAACCTTAAATCCAATTTGGGAATTTTAATTAAGGTTCCCTGAGCAATACGATCCGGATTCAGTATTTTCGCCTTATTGGCTTCGTAAATATAAACCCAAAAATCTTTGTTACCATAATACTTTTTGGCCATCAAAGTCAATCGATTTCCGGATTCAATAGTTTCCGTTGCTATAAATTGCTTATAGATCCTCGGATTATCAAATAACAATTGAAGACTATCAACTGCCTCCTTCTCCTCTACGGAGTCATTAGCTGTAGTGTCTTTCGAAATTACAATAGTTTTAACCACCGGAACTGGTTTTGGCTTTGGAGAAAACCAAGCGGAGATCGAATTTAAAGCTTCAGTAACTGAAAAACTCTCAGCAGCCTTAGCAATATTAGCTTTACAATTATCGGTAAAACTTGTAACCGGTGGGCAAAAGAAATACAAGCCAAAGCCACTAACACCAAGTAACAAAATAACAATCAAAACCCAGAACCACGCTTTTTGTCTTTTTCCAGGCTCAAGATCTTTTAAAAATGGAGTTGACTCAAACTCCGGAATCAAATTATCTATTGATTCGGAAACTTCCGGTTCGAGGTTCGCTTTTTTAGATTCTGGAGAAACTACAGAATCGAACGATTTTTCTATAACTATCTTTTCATGAAGAGGTTCAAACTCATCTTCATGTGATGCAATCTTTTCATGCTCAAGCAAGATATCTGTTATTACTTTTTGATCTCCCTGCAATTTATCAACAGAGACTTCGTCTTGCTCATCAGATTCCTCTGGCAATACTTCATCTTTTTTTGCTGGAGTCGGTTTTCGCTTTGGAGACAGAGCCTGAATTTCACTAATAAGATCTTTTATCTCAGTTGCTTGATCTGCAAAAATTCTCAACGGATCAAGACCGACTTCTGTACTTTCTTGTATTGGCTCTGGATTTTCCGATTCTAATTCAACAGGTGATAAATGGGCGAAAGGCTCATTGACAGCATCTCTCAAAACTGCATCCGAAGTAAAAACGACTTTATGATATCCCGACAGTAAAATTTCTTCACCAGTCTGAACATTTACACTCTTTCGAGGTTCATTCCATTGAAGCTTAAACGTACCAAGATTCTTAATTCTGACAACTTCTCCCGACAACAAAGCCTCTTCAATAGAAGAAATCATTGCTTTCAAAAAATCTTCAGCCACACGTTTGCTAACCAGCGATTTCGATGAAACCAGGTCAATGACTTCCTGAGATGAAATCTTTTCCTTATTCATTATGAGGCAAATCTTTAAGTTTATCTTTCAGAATATTACTTGGCTTGAAACTAACAACCAATTTCGGCGGAATCAGTGTTCTGATTTGAGTAGCCGGATGAACCGATAGACGTTCTTCTTTTTTTCGTACTTCAAAGTTACCAAAACTCTGAAAACCAATAGTTTTTTCATCAACAAGCAACTCAGTACAAGTTGCAACCGTAACATCCAACAAGTCGGCAACTACCGATTTAGGAGCATTTAGTTTGATTGCCATGCTGGCTATTAATTCCTTGTGATTCATGAGTAAGCTATTTAGTATAAATTTTGAAGAAAAAATAATTTAAACACCATAAAGATCAAAATCAGTAGCATCAACAATTTTTGCCTGATAAAACTCCCCTTTTCTTACATCTACGGTAGAAATAGGAATCAGCACTTCCGGATCAACTTCAGGCGAATCATACTCAGTTCTTCCTACAAAATACTCATCCTCCACCCTATCAATCATAACTTTCAATGTTTTTCCAATCTTTGCCTGGTTGATCTCTGCTGAAATGCCTTGTTGAATAGACATTATTTCATCAACCCGTTTCTGCTTCACATCATCAAGAATATCATCCTGATAGGTTTTATATGCAAAAGTTCCTTCTTCATTCGAAAATGCAAAAGCTCCCAAACGCTCAAACCGCGCTTTCCGGACAAAAGCCTTTAGTTCTTCAACATCTTCTTCTGTTTCACCGGGATGCCCTAATAACAATGTAGTACGCAAATGTATATCAGGAACTTCTGTTCTAATTCTATCAATAAGTTCATAAGTCTGAGCCGAGCTGATATTTCGCCTCATCTTATTCAGCATATTATCACTAATATGCTGTAGAGCTAAATCAAGATAGTTACAAACATTATCGCGCTCACGCATCACCTTCAGAATATCGTAGGGGAACTGAGCTGGATAAGCATAATGCAAACGCAACCACTCCACCCCCGGAATATCAGAAAGCCGCTCGGTTAGCTCTGCTAATTTCAAAGTCTTATAACGATCCTGCCCGTAATACGACAAATCCTGAGCAATCAACTGAAACTCCTTAACGCCATTAGACACCAAAACTTTCACTTCACTCTCAATATCTTCCATCGACCGGGAACGATGTTTTCCTGTTATAATAGGAATGGCACAGTACGAACAGGTACGATTACAACCTTCCGATATTTTTATATACGCATAATGATTTGGGGTAGTTAGTGTTCGTTCCAATCGCAAATCAGCACGATATTCCTGCCCTATTTCTTTGAGAATATCGGTATAATTGAATTTACCATAAAATTTGTCTACCTCAGGAATTTCCAAACTCAATTCTTTCAAATAACGTTCAGACAAGCAACCCATCACGAAAAGCTTTCCTATTTTGTTCTGCTTTCGTAAATCGGCAAACTGTAAAATAGTATTAATACTTTCCTCTTTGGCATCACCAATAAATCCACAAGTATTGATAATTACAATTTCGCCATCAGGATTTTCGGCATCGTGCCTTACATGATAACCCAGCACATCAAACTGACGCATCAACTGCTCCGAATCAACCAGATTTTTCGAACAACCGAGCGTTACAACATCGACTATTCCTTTACTTATATTTTCAATTGACATATTACGAGTTCTACAAAGATTCTTTGAATCTAAACAAATAAGTGAGTTACTTCTTAAAGTCTCCCCAAGGAAACTAAGGGACATTTATTCGAAAAGCGTTTCAACAAACTTATCTTTGTCAAATACTTGTAAATGATCTATTCCCTCACCGAGTCCAATATATTTAACCGGAATTTTAAACTGATCTGAAATACCTATCACAACACCCCCTTTAGCAGTTCCATCAAGTTTTGTAATAGCCAACGCTGTCACATCGGTTGCTTTCGTAAACTGCTTGGCCTGTTCAAAGGCATTTTGCCCAGTAGAGCCATCAAGCACCAACAATACTTCATGCGGAGCATCAGGTACGATTTTTTGCATTACATTTTTAATTTTAGTCAGCTCATTCATCAAGTTGATTTTATTATGCAAACGCCCGGCTGTATCAATAATTACCACATCCGCATTATTGGCTTTAGCAGAAGCAATCGTATCATACGCCACAGAAGCCGGATCAGCACCCATTTTTTGTCTAATCACAGGCACTCCGGCACGTTCGCCCCAAATTATCAACTGATCAACAGCTGCCGCACGAAAAGTATCGGCAGCACCAAGGTATACCTTTTTGCCAGCTTTCGTAAATTGATGAGCCAGCTTTCCGATGGTTGTAGTTTTTCCAACACCATTCACGCCCACTACCATAATTACGTACGGAGAATGAGGCAATACAGCATCAAAATCAATTGGAGTATCAGAATTATTTTCGCCCAGCAGAGATGCGATTTCATCTTTCAAAATTCCATTCAGCTCTGTGGTGTTTACGTATTTATCCTGTGCCACACGTTTTTCAATCCGTTCGATGATACGCAAGGTAGTTTCAACACCCACATCCGAAGTAATCAGTACTTCTTCCAGATTATCAAGCACCTCCTCATCTACTTTCGACTTACCAGCAATGGCCCGTGTCAATTTCGAGAACACACTCTCTTTAGTCTTGGACAAGCCCTGGTCTAGTGTTTCTTTCTTTTCCTTGCCAAAAATATTAAATAAACCCATTTTTCTTGTTTTTCGATTTAAAACTCCCTAATGCTTGTTTACATTATAAGAAATTGCATATAATCATTAGTTCATTGAGAATTAGCTTACAAAATTAAACCTTTTTTTTGAGCTTACGGCAAAAGAGAGCCCCTCATTTTTATAAATGAAAGGATTCTTGTTCTAAACTCAAGAATGATTGATTAATTTTCAGACTGGAGACGATTATTTTCCGCCTTAAATTCACATCCGAATTTCAAGTCAACAAATCCAAAGCCATCCAATATCTCAAACTGACCTAACCTAATTTAAAAACAAACTTACCATACAAAGCTGCAGAAACTCAAAAAATCGTCGTACTAGTACGAATGAACCAAACAAAACTGCGGCGCTCATTCGTACTACTACGAACGAACCAAACAGAACTGCGACACTCAGTCGTACTAGTACGAACGAGCAAAACAGAATTGTGGCACTCATTCGTACTAGTACGAACGAGCAAAACGAAATTGCGACAGTCGTTCGTACTAATACAACAGTTTCAGAACAAAAAAAAGTCCCTTCATTAATTAAAATGAAAGAACTTTCCAATTCTTTAGGGAACGATGTATCTTATTTTGTGAAATATTCTTTCACTTTATCGTTGTGTACAATTTCTTCCTGGAACATATAAGCACCGGTCTTAGGTGATTTCACCATTTTAATAACCTTTGCGAATGAACGTCCTTCTCCTTTTTGGAGAGATGCAACCGCTTTCTTAGCCATGATTCAGATATTATTTAATTTCTTTGTGTAATGTTACTTTCTTCATTATGGGGTTGTATTTTTTCAACTCCAAACGTCCCGGTGTATTCTTTCTGTTTTTCACAGTAATATAACGTGATGTTCCGGGTAGACCGCTTTCTTTATGCTCTGTGCATTCCAAAATAACTTGGACTCTTGCTTCTTTCGATTTTTTCGCCATTGTGTAGTTCTCCTAAAAATTATGCGTATAAATAGCCTTTTTCTGACGCTTTTTTAATGGCAGCATCTAATCCAATTTTGTTGATGGTACGTAGTCCGTTAGCCGAAACATTCAAGCTAATCCAGGTATCTTGCTCTACCCAATAGAATTTCTTTGTAAACAGGTTCACATCAAATGTTCTTTTGGTACGACGTTTTGAGTGTGATACGTTGTTTCCTACCATTGCTTTTTTACCGGTAATCTGACAAATTTTTGACATTTCTATATCTTTTTATTGTTTACATTTTTTCTCAAAAACAGTGTGCAAAAGTATAGTATTTTTTTCAATCACACAAGCTTTTCAGTCTTTAAATTTCAATTAATCTGTGAGCCTAATTCGAAGCTCAAATAAATAACTGATAATGTTTTATTTAGTTTAAATAATTTCTTTCAGCATAAGTAATGCAGCTTGTGTTGCACGTAGAATATTCTGCTCTCGCAAAGACCCAAATCGAAATTCCCGACTCAAAGTCACTTCTGCCGAACTAACTGCAATCCAAACAGTTCCCACCGGTTTTTCAAGAGCACCTCCAGCTGGACCCGCAATTCCAGACGTGGCAACGGCAATATCTGCTTTCAACAACTTACGTACACCTTCGGCCATTTGCTCTACAACCGATTGACTTACCGCTCCATATTGAGTTAAGCTTTCAGTAGAAACCTGTAAAACATTTGTTTTTATTTCATTGGCATAAGCCACTATTGATCCTTTAAAAAATTCAGAACTACCTGGGATCAAAGTGAACTCATGAGCAATATTACCACCGGTACAACTCTCAGCAGTTGCAACCATCAGCCCTTTCTCTTTGAGTAAATCACCCACTAAATTCTGAATGGATACATCCTCATAAGCCACGATTGCATCACCAAGAAGCTGAGATAACTTATCCACCTGTTGATTGATGCTAAATTCGAGTGCCAGCATATCATCCAACAATCCACTTAAGCGCAACTTTATAATACCGGAATTTGGCAGGTAAGCCAAACTTATATATTTAGGCAATTGATTTTCCCAATCTGCAATTTTCAAAGCCAAAGCAGACTCTGGATAACCATAAACCTGCACTGTTTTATGAAGTAAAACAGGAGTTTTAAAGAAATTTTGTAGTCGCGGAATAATTTCCAAACTCATCGCCTGCTTCATTTCGTATGGCACACCCGGCATAGAGACAATAACTTTCCCGGCTTTCTCAAACCAGGTAATCGGGGCAGTGCCAACAAGATTCTGAATTACCGTACAGTGCTCAGGAACCATTGCCTGAGCTCGTGTTAGTTCATTCAAAACAAGAGTAGGACGATTGACAAACAATTGCTCAATATTTTGCGACACTGCCTCGTCAAAAACCAGTTTTGTATTGAAAAACTTAGCCAAAGTTTGTTTCGTGATATCGTCATTCGTAGGACCTATTCCTCCTGTAAAAAGCACAATATCTGCCCTCTCCAGAGCCAGATTCAACGAATCTATAATATGTTTTTCATCATCGTGAATTGAGGTTATTTGAGCCAATTCGAAACCACACTTATTCAATTCGGTGGCCATCCATGCAGAGTTAGTATCAACTATCTGACCAATAAGAATCTCATCACCAATAGTGACAACTTCCACTTGTACACGATTTGCTTTCATCTTATTTTCTATTTTTTAATTCTGCATCAGCGATCTCTAATTGTTCATACCAAGCCTCGCCAAACCGGCGAATCAACGGCTCTCTCAAAAATCGGTATATCGGCGTACTCAATTTTCCTCCAAGGGTACGGGCACAATTACACACATCCCAACGATGATAATTTACAGCTGTAAACTCATTGTATTTTTGCAAACGTACCGGGTACAAATGGCAAGAAATTGGTTTATAAAAATCTGTTTTCCCTTCGCGATAAGCTTTTTCGATGGCACACTTACAAACTCCGGCTTCATCTGTATATGTAAAAACACATTCAGCGCCATTCACAATGGAAGTTACCGGCTCGCCGTCGTCATCAATATACGAAACACCCTGTTTACGTATTACTTCCTTCGATGTTTCTGTTAGGTCATCCCATATTTTTGGGAGCAGATCTTCTATGATTTTCACCTCTGCATCTTCCAATGGTGCACCATCATCGCCTTCAATACAACAAATTCCCTTGCACGAGCCCAAATCACATACAAAATGTTCATCGAGCAACTCAAGACTTATTATAGTATCATCAATTCGTAACATTTTATTTAATTATAAGTAAACAATAAAAAAAGCATCCATCTGCAATCAGTTGTCATCATGCCCCTTCAAAACAGGTATACTGATATGATATTTAACAGCTAAAACACGAGTCAAAATTACAGAAGCAGCAGATAAAATTTGTGTTATTGTGGAAGAAAAATGAGCTTCGTAACAACAAAGAAACACCACTCCCCCAATCACACAAGCTAAAGCATAAATATCTTTTCGAAAAATCAACGGGAGTTCATTAATCAAAATATCCCGAGTAATTCCACCAACAGAGCCTGTTATCATACCCATTACAATGGCCACCCAGAAAGGAAACCCCGCATCTAATGTACGTTCAATACCAACAACAACGAACAACCCCAACCCAATAGTATCAAAAATAAAGAATGTATTATTGAGCCTGATAATAAATTTGCCAAACAAGATAACTGAAATGAGGGCCAATCCTGTCACAATAAGATATGAGGGTTGAGTCATCCAAAACGGAGTAACATTCAATAATAGATCACGAGTTGTTCCACCACCAATTGCAGTAACCAATCCTACAACATATGCGCCAAACCAATCAAAACGCTTTGCCGAAGCCAATCTGATTCCACTTATTGCAAAAGCAAAAGTTCCTGCATAATCTATCAAATGGATAAAATTCATATTGAGCAGAAAGCGTTATTAGAATTACAAAAAAAGCGCATCAAAGAAATTTGATACGCTTCAATCATCAATATTTTGATATCAATTTATTTCTTTGCTGGCAAAGCCTGATTTGCTGGAGCCTTTGCTGCTTCTGGATTTTCTCCGAAATTTGGAGTTACCACACCTGGCTCAGCCTGCTTCGCATGTTGAACTTGATCTTTGATTTCAGATTCGTTATTTAAACCTGTAGACTGATGTTTATGTACACCAACAGATACAATTGAAAGTACTACCACAGCAATTACCAATCCCCAAGTCATTTTCTCAACAAAATCTGTAGTTTTCCGAACTCCCATAATCTGGTTTGAAGAAGAAAAACCGGCTGATAAACCTCCACCTTTTGAGTTTTGTACCAAGACGAATAACGTAAGTAAAATAGATAAGACTACAATTAAAATGATAATAGCAATGTACATAATATTGTTTATTTTTTTGAGTTTGCGATAATTTTTTCCAAAAAACGAATTTGGTCTGCAAAGTAAACACTTTTTTTCGGATTATTCAAATTTAATACCTTCAATATTTCAACTGCTTCGGCATATTTTTTCGCCAGAATCAACTCTTTTGCTTTATTTTCCGAAATCATCTCAGATCCCTCTTCTATCCCGGTCGTTTGTTTTTCAACTTCTACAGAAACAACATTAAACCCATCTAAATTAATATCATTTTTTCCTGTGACTCTTTCTGGAGAAGAAACGACAACGGCACGTGCCAATTTTAATCGTTCTGCCAAGTTCTTTAACGACTGCTTAGTGTCTCCCCCATCAGATTCTACAATATTCATTAAATCAAAATAGTCACCAGCCGATTTAGTCGCATGTTCCCGACGAAATGGTATCGGAGAGATCAATCTTTCCGGATTAAGATAATAGTACAACCAACGGCGACTAGAGCAATACAGAGAGGCTATTTTTAAATTACCTGCAAATTGAATACTTTTAGAATCTTTTAATGCTTTAACGTAAAATAATCGTGTTGCTGCAAAATACGGATACAAATCTATTAACTCCTTGAAATCAGAGATATGTTCTGTGGCAACCAATTCCGGTTTTCTTACAATAGCTATAAATTCTTCATGCGTCATAGTTCACTTACATTAGCATTAAATAAAGAGAATATTCAAATAGATCAAATTGTAAATATTTATCAATAACAATTACCATTTTGCGACAGTGTCATTGTAAATATTATCAACAATATCTGCTATCATTAATTTCATTAATGCATCCTGAACATCAGTTAGCATACTATGGCTGTCAAAAGTTTGAAAAGCTGAATAGGTCTTTTCAAAATCATCTTCTGGATTCGCATTATTTGAAAAACGAACTTTGATTGTAAGTGTGAGCTTAGTTTGAGATGCATATGTATCAGCTG
>JAATGT010000247.1 GCA_015654525.1 Bacteroidales bacterium | reverse complement strand
CGGCATTCGCAAAGGATTAATACACCGCGATATGTTTCCGGTATTCTGTGTATGTGCAGGAAAAGATATGTGCGTACGTCGCTTGATGGAGTTTGTCAATAATGTATCACCAAGCGTTAGCCAAACAGAAAAACCGCAAACGGCCGATGGAAACCAAATTGCTCCCGACGCTAACGGACCCACCAGTATTTACGTATTCAAAACAAGCATAGAGCCACACATCGGTGAAGTATCCTATTTCAAAGTAATGAGTGGAAAATTAAAAGAAGGCGACGATCTAACAAATATTGATCGAAGCTCGAAAGAACGTATCAGTCAGATTTTTTCTGTCGCGGGGCAAATCAGAACCAAAGTAGAAGAGATAGTAGCAGGTGATATTGGAGCAACAGTAAAACTAAAAGACACACGTACTGGCAACACCCTAAACACAAAAGGCTGCGAGTACGATTTCAAAGAGATTAAATATCCCGAACCACGTTACCGCCGTGCCATCAAAGCAAAATCGGAAGCCGACGAAGAAAAACTCAACGAAATTCTGACTCGTATGCACGAAGAAGATCCAACCTGGATGATAGAACAATCAAAAGAATTAAAACAAACCATCTTGTATGGTCAGGGCGAATTTCATCTTCGCACCTTAAAATGGCGTATTGAAAACAACGATAAGATTCTCATTGAGTTTAAAGAACCACGCATCCCTTACCGCGAAACAATTACTAAAAATGCACGTGCCGATTACCGCCATAAAAAACAGTCGGGAGGTTCCGGTCAGTTTGGTGAGGTGCACATGATTATTGAACCCTACTACGAAGGAATGCCAGCTCCAGACACGTTCCGTTTTAATGGGCAAGAATACAAAATCAGTAACCGAGACACACAGACAATTGATTTGGAATGGGGAGGCAAGCTGGTTCTTATCAACAGCATCGTAGGTGGAGCTATTGACCTGCGCTTTCTGCCAGCTATAATGAAAGGAATTATGGATCGAATGGAGCAAGGTCCGCTTACCGGTTCCTATGCCCGTGACGTCCGCGTAATTGTGTACGACGGAAAGATGCATCCGGTTGATTCAAATGAAATTTCCTTTCGACTGGCAGGAAGGAATGCATTTGCACAGGCATTCAAAGAAGCTGGTCCGAAATTGCTCGAACCTATTTATGATGTTATCGTTCAGGCTCCATCCGATCGTTTAGGCGATGTGATGAGTGACTTGCAAGGACGTCGTGCTATCATTCTGGGCATGGAGAGCGAAAAGGGATACGAAAAACTTACGGCAAAGATTCCATTAAAAGAATTGGGTAGTTATTCTACTACATTGAGTTCGCTCACCGGTGGGCGCGCTTCGTTCACCATGAAATTTGCCAGCTACGAATTAGTTCCAATGGATATTCAGGATAAGCTACTGAAAGAGTACGAAGCAACTAAAAAAGAAGAAGAGTAAATTACTCTATATTTTGCAATTTAAAATCAGGGGCAGTTATTCGGCAACGAGTAGCTGCTCTACTGTTTCTGATGATGTTCTAATGATTTAAAGTCTTGAATCTACTCGGAACAAAAGAGCAGGCGGAGTAACTCCAAGTCACTCCGCCTGCATATAAATAAGATTGTTGGGAATTATCCTACAATTTTCTTAAACAAGTTTTTCATGTTCACCAAATCACCGATAATTTTGTGCAAATCAGAAACGGCTACGCGTTCCTGCAACATGGTATCACGATAACGAATAGTTACCGTATTATCTTCGGGAGTTTGATGATCTACCGTGATACAGAACGGTGTTCCGATTGCATCCTGACGACGATAACGTTTTCCGATAGAGTCTTTTTCGTCGTATCCACATTTGAAATCAAACTTCAGATCGTTCATGATTTCGCGAGCTTTTTCAGGCAGACCGTCTTTTTTGACCAATGGCATAATACAAGCTTTTATCGGAGCCAAAACCGGAGGCAGATTCAACACCACGCGGGTTTCACCATTTTCGAGTGTTTCTTCGTTGTACGAAGCAGCCATGATTGACAAGAACGTACGATCCACACCAATCGATGTTTCGATAACATATGGAGTGTATGATTGATTAATTTCAGGATCAAAATATTTGATATTTTTACCCGAGAATTTTTCGTGACTGCTTAAATCGAAATCAGTACGCGAATGAATTCCTTCTACTTCTTTGAAACCAAAAGGCATTTCGAATTCAATATCGGTAGCGGCATTGGCATAATTAGCCAATTTATCGTGATCATGGAATCGATATTTCTGATCCCCCAACCCAAGAGCTTTGTGCCATTTCAAACGGAATTCTTTCCAGTGCTCGAACCATTTCATTTCTTCGCCCGGACGAACAAAAAACTGCATTTCCATTTGTTCAAATTCGCGCATACGGAAAATAAACTGACGGGCAACAATCTCGTTACGGAAAGCTTTACCTATCTGACAAATTCCAAAAGGAATTTTCATACGTCCCGTTTTCTGAACATTCAGGAAGTTCACAAAAATTCCCTGAGCCGTTTCGGGACGAAGATATATTTTCATTGCGCCTTCCGAAGTTGAGCCCATTTCGGTAGAAAACATCAGATTGAATTGACGAACATCCGTCCAGTTACGTGTTCCGCTAACAGGGCAAACAATTTCGTAATCTTCAATAATAGCTTTTAGTTCTACAAGGTCATTATCATTCAGAGCCTTTACAAAACGTCCATGAATTTCATCATGCTTGGTCTGATGTTCCATCACACGCTCGTTAGTCGTACGAAAAACAGCTTCGTCGAAACTTGCGCCAAAGCGTTTTACGGCTTTTTCAACTTCTTTGTTGATTTTATCATCGTACTTGGCCAGTAAATCTTCGATAAGTACATCTGCACGATAGCGTTTTTTGCTATCCTTGTTGTCAATCAACGGATCGTTGAACGCATCTACGTGACCGGAAGCTTTCCAGGTAGTGGGGTGCATAAAAATGGCAGCATCAAGTCCAACTACATTTTCGTGAAGCAGCACCATACTGTCCCACCAATATTTTTTGATGTTATTTTTCAGTTCAACACCATTCTGACCATAGTCATAGACAGCACTCAGTCCATCATAAATTTCGCTCGAAGGAAATACAAAACCGTATTCCTTGCAGTGTGCAATCAGTTTTTTAAAAACATCTTCTTGTGAAGCCATACTATTTAGTTACGAGTTACGAGTTACAAGTTTTAAAGGAAAAGACAGATTTCGTTTGAAATTGCCGGTAAAAAAGAGCTGCAAAGTTACTATTTTTTTTGTATTTTTGTGGATTGAAATAGAAAAATACTATTGAAACAGGCAGTTTTAGAGAATATAACCTCCATGTATTCCACTAATCGAGAGCCTGCTTCGAGAACCTTGTAACTTGTAACTAATTTCTTGTAACTAACTATATGAGCACAGACGAAATAATTGACGCGGAAGGCGAAGAAAACGAAATGACAGGCGCAGCCGAAGAAATCGTGAACGATGCTGAATCTGCTGCGCATTCAAACTATAAAGTTCCAAAGATTAGTGCCGATGCGGTTAAGCATCACCTGTCGGGCATGTATCAGAACTGGTTTCTGGACTATGCTTCGTATGTAATTCTGGAACGCGCCGTACCCGATATTTACGACGGGCTTAAACCGGTGCAACGTCGTATTCTCCATTCGATGAAACGACTGGACGATGGTCGATACAACAAAGTAGCGAACATTGTAGGACATACCATGCAGTTTCACCCACACGGTGATGCCTCTATTGGCGATGCATTAGTCCAATTGGGACAAAAAGATTTACTGATAGACTGTCAGGGGAACTGGGGAAACATACTTACCGGTGACGGTGCCGCTGCTCCCCGTTATATCGAAGCACGTCTGTCTAAGTTTGCACTCGAAACTGTTTTTAATCCTAAAACTACCGAATGGCGGTCGTCCTACGATGGTAGAAACAAAGAACCGGTTACTTTGCCTGTAAAATTCCCATTGCTTCTAACGCAGGGCGTTGAGGGTATTGCTGTAGGGTTGAACTCGAAGATTCTTCCTCACAATTTCAACGAACTGGCAGATGCTTGTATTGCGCACTTGCGTGGCGAAGGATTTGTCTTGTTTCCCGACTTCCAGACGGGAGGTTCTATCGACGTAAGTCGTTACAACGACGGAGAACGTGGCGGCGCGGTAAAGATTCGCGCTAAAATAGGCAAGCTGGATAATAAAACACTGTCAATAACCGAAATTCCATTTGGAACAAATACTTCCAAGCTGATTGAGTCCATCATTCGCGCCAGTGATAAAGGCAAAATAAAGATCCGGAAAGTAGACGATAACACTTCTGCCAACGTAGAAATTCTGGTACACCTGTTGGCTGGATCATCGTCCGACAAAACGATTGATGCTTTGTATGCTTTTACCGATTGCGAACTGAGCATTTCGCCCAATTGTTGTGTGATTCACGACAACAAGCCACGCTTCTTGGGTGTGAGTGAGATGTTACGAATCAGTTGTAAGCATACCATGGACCTGCTGCAGGCCGAGCTTGAGATTCAAAAAGCTGAGTTGCAGGAACAACTGTTCTTCACTTCGCTCGAAAAAATATTTATAGAAAACCGCATTTACAAAGACAAAGGTTTCGAAGATAGTACGTCGCAAGATCAGGTTATTGCACACATCGACCAACGACTGGAGCCGTTCAAAAAAGATTTTATTCGCGAAATTACCCGCGAAGACTTTTTGAAATTACTCGAAATAAAGATGATGCGTATCACCAAGTTTGACTCGGACAAAGCCAACGATACACTGATTGCCATCCAGAAAAAGATAGACGAAATAGACTACAACCTGGCTCATCTGATTGACTTTACCATTGCCTGGTACGAAGGACTAAAAGCCAAATATGGAAAAGACTATCCTCGTCGCACCGAGATACGTAATTTCGAAACCATTGTGGCATCGAAAGTGGTGGAAGCCAACGAAAAGCTCTACGTGAATTACGAAGAAGGGTTTATCGGAACATCGCTGCGCAAAGATGAATTTGTATGCAACTGTTCAGATATCGACGATATTATTATTTTCTTCAAAGATGGAAAATACAAAATTGTTAAAGTTGCAGACAAGATTTTTGCGGGGAAAAACATTCTGCATCTGGACGTATTCAAAAAGAATGATAAACGGACGATTTACAACGCTGTATACCGCGATGGAAAAACCGGACCATATTACATTAAACGATTTGCCGTAACAGGTATTACGCGTGATAAAGAATATGATATTACGCAGGAAACAGCAGGTTCAAAGGTGATTTATTTCACCTCGAACCCGAATGCCGAAGCCGAAGTGATACGCGTAACATTGAAGCCAAAAGCCCGCTTGTTTAAGTTGGTTTTCGAAAAAGACTTTAGCGACATTGCCATCAAAGGGCGCCAGTCGATGGGGAATATCCTGACAAAAAATGATATTCATAAGATTGCGTTGAAGCAAAAAGGAGGTTCTACGCTGGGCGGACGCCAGGTTTGGTTCGACCGTGATGTGCTGCGCCTGAACTACGACAACCGCGGCGAACACCTGGGCGAGTTTCAAAGCGATGATTTGATTTTGGTGGTATCGAGTAAAGGAAATTTCTATACCAGCAATTTCGACTTGAACAACCACTACGACAAAGACATATTGGTAATCGAAAAATTCGATCCGCATAAAACCTGGTCGGTAGCACTGTGGGATGCCGAGCAAAAGTTCTACTACCTGAAACGTTTTCAACTGGAGGCATCAGCTAAACCGCAAAGCTTTTTGGGCGACCATGCCGACTCGCGCCTGATGCTGATGAGCGATGCTGATTATCCGCGTTTTGAAGTGGTGATGGGTGGCAACGATGCTTACCGTGAAGCACTGGTGGTGGATGCCGACGAATTTATCGGCGTGAAAAGCTACAAAGCAAAAGGAAAAAGGCTGACAATATTCGAAGTGGAAACCATCAACGAGTTGGAACCGGTAAGATTCAAAAAGAAAGAGGAAACTCCTACTGAAGATGAAAACGGAGGTGGAAACGACGAGGAAGATGGTGAAGAACTGCCAGTAGATAGCGACACGTCTCCTACCAATCCGGCGCCAACGAAAGCAGAAACTCCGAAAGAAAAATCGGAGAAAGAACCAAAAGTAAACAGCACTGAAACGGTAAAAAACGATTCGGTACTGCCCGATGAAATAGTGGATAATGGCAAAGTTATCGACGATATTACAGGACAATTGACGCTGTTTTAATATTACCTAACCTTAAGAAATAGGAAAATATTGACTTTCGGATTTAGAATTAAATATCTTATTTTCGCAGGTGTAAACAAAGATAAAGGACATGGCAGAAGAATTAAAACTGGCAACAGGAATCGACAAAACAGAAATATATAAGAGCTTATTACCACAGTTGGAAGCATTGGTAAGTGGAGAACCGGATCTGACAGCCAATCTGGCTAATTTGGCGGCAGCGTTGCGCGAAGCCTTTGGCTGGTGGTGGGTTGGCTTTTATCTGGTAAAGCAGGATAATCTGGTATTGGGACCGTTTCAGGGGCCTATTGCCTGCACGCGCATAGCCAGAGGCAAAGGTGTGTGCGGCACAGTCTGGGCAGAAAGGAAGAGTCTGTTGGTTCCGGATGTGAATAGCTTTTCGGGGCATATTGCGTGCAGCAGCAGCTCAGTTTCAGAAATTGTAGTGCCTATCTTCGAAAAACAACAACAGGTTATGGGCGTATTGGATGTAGACAGCGAACGGTACGATGTATTAGACGAAACAGATATGCTGTATCTGGAAAAAATAAGCAGGCTTATTACGAAGCTGCTTTAATGAGTTGGACTTTTCCAACGCTTTAAATTTTGGAAAAGCTGATAAGTTAGGTATTTATTTTATGTAAGCCGAATTGGTAGCTTATAATACTGCCATATTTTCGGAGTTTATAATGTCCTTGCTACCCGCTGCATACAGAGTGTCTATCCTGTTGGCATAACGTTCTTCCACTTTACTGCGCATAATTTTCATAGTGCTGTTTACCAATCCATTTTGCTCGGTAAACGCCTCACCCAGTACCGCTACTGCTGTGGGCAACCAACGTTCGGGGAACATGCCTTCAAACTTTCCACCCTTGCGATATTCATTAATCTCCCGTTGGAGTTTAGCCAATGCAAGCTCTTTGGCTTCGGGCATATCCCAGCTTAGTTGTGGTTTTTTACGTGAGACATAACGTTTCAATGCTTCTTTGTTTGGAACAATAAGTGCCGTTGTATATTGGTTTTGATTATTATAAAGCACTACCTGATCAATAAAATGCGAATTATCGGCCAGAGATTCTTCAATGCCTTCGGGGCTGTACTTTTCTCCGTCGCTCGATATTAGCAAACTCTTGAAACGACCCACCACATACAAAAAACCGTCATCATCCATGTAACCCATGTCGCCAGTATGCAGCCATCCGTCTACAACTGTTTCGGATGTCGCTTTTTCGTTTTTATAATAGCCTGCCATTACATTTTCACCTTTGATCACCACCTCTCCTTTTTCATAGTTGGGTAGTTCGCTCCCTTCCGAATCGCATATTTTTAAGTCCATGGGCTTAACTAGATAACCGGACGAGCCGAGTTTATGGTGTTTCATTCCGTTGGACGAAATAATAGGCGTTGCTTCCGAAAGCCCGTAGCCCTGAAACATTGGAATGCCAATAGCGTAGTAAAAGCGTTGCAAATCCACATCGAGCAGTGCACCTCCTCCGATGAAAAAATCCAACTTTCCGCCAAATCCTTCGCGGATCTTTGAAAATATTACCTTGTCAAATAAAAGAAGCAACGGTTTTTTGAAAATCTGCAACCCCCGTCCTTTGTTATATCCTTCGCGGTTGTATGAATAAGACATGCTCAGCGCCGCTTTAAACAACCAACTGATTACTGGTCCTTGTGAGCGAATGCCGGACTCAATATTTTTCCGGAAGCTCTTGGCTAAAGCTGGAACACTGAATAACAAATTGGGCTTTAGTTCCTTGATGTTGACAGGTATGTTTTTCAAAGTTTCCATACCGGTTTTTCCATTTTGAACCGTTCCCACACTGGCTCCACAAGCCATGAAACTGTAGAAACCTGCCACGTGAGCAAAGCAATGGTCAAGCGGAAGAATAAGCAGTGTCCGGTATGAAGTGGGAATATCCATCAACGTTAAGGCCTGTTCCACGTTAGCCGTATAGTTACGATGGGTAAGCATAATGCCTTTAGGGTCGGCGGTGGTTCCCGAAGTGTAACTGATATTGGCCATATCATCGGGTTTAACAGCTTTTGCCCTTTTCTCTACTTCCCCGGGATTTTCCTGCTGATACCTTTTCCCCTTTTCGAGCAATTCGGACAAACTGATTTCTACCGCTTCGTATTCCTGTTGCTCGTCAAATACAATAACTTTCTTTATCAGAGGAAGTGCATTTATAATGGTGCGAATTTTTTTCAACTGACTTCCGGAAACCATGATATACTTTGCTTCCGAATGAAGCAACCGGAAAATAAGATCATTACTTTCTTCCAGCTTTATCGACAAAGGCACGTTCACGGCACCCGTATGAAGTATTCCAAGCTCTCCTATTATCCAGGCATTTCGACCTTCCGAAAGCAGTGCCACTCTATCACCAGGCTCTACTCCCAGATTTATTAATCCGGCTGCCAATATATGAGCCTGTTGCTTGGTTTCCAAATAAGTGGTGGGTGAAAATTCAGTTCTGGTCTTTTCCCACAAAAAAGGATTATGCGTGTATTTATCAACACTTTGATTTAATAAATCAATAATAGTTGGTTTCATTGGCTGGATATTTAATTGTAGATAATGTGATTTTCCTGCTTAGGTTAAGTCCTGCTTAATCAGAAAAACGATTGCAAAGATAAGATATATTAGCCTAATTCAGACCAAAATAATCATCAAACCTGCGAGAAACAAAAAAGCCCGCAATTATGCGGGCTTAGTTAATAGCTGTCTATTAAAGAATATCTATGGTTATCAAGTTTCTTTGATTTATAAAAGGGCAAATTTTATTTTTGCATTTCTACTTTTTTAGTTGCTTCAAAGTTATTATTTCTAAATTCAACTCTTTCAACTACTTTTTCTGCAAGATTTTTAAATGCTAACGACATAATTGTATTTTCATCAGCAGCAATAGGACGACCGGCATCTCCACATTCGCGGATGCTTTGCACCAAAGGTATCTGACCCAAAAGCGGAACATTCAATTCTTCAGCAAGGCGCTTTCCCCCCTCCTTGCCAAAAATATAATATTTATTTTCTGGCAACTCGGCCGGCGTAAACCAGGCCATATTTTCAACGATTCCAAGCACCGGAACATTTACCTTTTCACCGGTAAACATATTCACACCTTTGCGTGCATCTGCCAGAGCCACCTCCTGAGGTGTAGTTACTACAATTGCTCCTGATATGCCCATCGTTTGAACCAAAGTGAGGTGAATATCGCCGGTTCCTGGTGGTAAATCCATGACAAAATAATCCAGTTCACCCCATTCGCCATCCGTAATCATCTGTTTCAACGCATTACTTGAAACAGCTCCACGCCAGACTAAGGCTTGTTCTGGATCAACAAAGAAACCAATTGATAAAATTTTCACTCCATATTTTTCAATTGGTATAATTGTGTGCCTTCCTTCTGTTTCCTTTACTTCCGGATGGGCAGACTCCACTCCAAACATCTTCGGAATTGACGGTCCGTGAATATCAGCATCAAGCAATCCGACTTTGTACCCCAACGAAGCTAATGCTATAGCTAGATTGCTCGAAATCGTCGATTTTCCTACACCACCTTTACCCGAAGAAACTGCTATAATATTTTTTACATTGGGTAAAATTGAAGTTGGTTTCGATTTGGGCACTTCTTTGGTAATAATTTGAATATTTCCCTTGATTTCAACATCTTCTCCTACGTAAGTAAGGATAGCCTGCTCAGCAGCTTTCGCTACCGATTTTGCAAATGGATCATTTGGTTTCTCAAAAATCAAAGAAAACGAAACTTTATTACCTTCGATGCGAATATTATCTTGCACCATGCCCGACGAAATAATATCTTTCCCCGTTCCGGGATAACGGACATGCACTAGCGCATCAAGTATTAATTTTGGATATATTGTCATAAGAGTATATTAATTAGTCGTTACGAATAAAGAGTAACAAGCTAAGTTCTGAAAAGTTTTAAATCTTGGGATCTAAAGTTCTGGAGAATCCAGATGCTGACGTTTACTCCGACCAAAACTACGATAGGCATCGTGCTCTATTTCAACATCCGGCTCTACAAATTCATCTCTTTTTTTTAGCAAAAACCGGATATATTTAATTGTAAGCCCGCGATCAAGCCATTGCTGCTCATAATATGTTTTAATGGATAAAATAGGATCTTGCAAATCAGATGCGTACAAATCATCAGTAGAAAAAGTCACTGGATACTGATTGGCCTTCACCATTTCACAGGTATAGGTGAACATGAAATTACTGTCTGTTTTCAAATGGATTAATCCATTTTCTTTTACAAACTGCTGATAAGATTTTATAAAGTTAATTGCTGTCAACCGCTTAGTTGCTTTTTTCATTTGAGGGTCCGGAAACGTAAGCCATATTTCGCTCACCTCATTTTCTGCAAAAAAGTAGTGAATCATTTCAATATTGGTACGTAGAAAGGCTACATTTTTCATTCCCTTTTCAAAAGATTCTTTGGCTCCGGTCCAAAGGCGTGCGCCTTTAATATCGACACCTACAAAATTCTTGTCCGGATAAAGCTTGCCTAATCCAACCGTATATTCTCCTTTACCACAACCTAACTCCAACACGATTGGATTTTCATTCTTAAAGAAGACTTTGTTCCATTTTCCTTTCATTTCAAAATGCGCACCTTCACGCACTGCATGCGATGAGACTTGAAAAACATGCGGAAACTCTTCCATATCGGCAAACTTTGCCAATTTATTCTTACCCATTAAAAATCAGCTTTATTTTACAATTTTTTCAACCCGCATGCCGATGTCGTTGATACCCATCAGAATCGTATCGCGCATTCCATGAACAATTTTATAGTGATATGTTCCAGCTTTTTTAAAACGTACGTTTTGCTGGTACAAAACCGGCATCTCCATAACAGAGCCAATCCCAGATCCCAGCCATTTACCGCGTTGATCAGCCAAATAACATTCAATCGAATCGCTCTTTTGTGTTTTATCCGGATTTATTTTATTCAAAAAGAGCCAAAGATTTTGATATGGATACTCCCCTCTGTTTCTAATATTTACATATAAATTATATGATGAAATCGTATCAGTAATCGGAATATCAAACGCATATAAACTATCTTTACTCCACCCTTTGGGATTTACAGCTCTGTATTGAAAAAATACGTCATTGTTGGTACAACCAACCAAAATGAGCAAAACAATACCTACTAAAAAACTATTTTTCATCTTTCTCTGCACTATTATCATTTTTCTTAATCGGTTTTTGAAATCTGGGTGTAGCCCTTTTATTTTCAACCACCTTGTTCTCTTGTACCTGTGCAGGTTTATTCTGAGGACGGTTATTTGATCGTTTATTCGACTTTCCAGATCGTTTTTTTGTAGAATCAAAGCGAGTTAGGCTATCTTGCCCCACCCCGTTTTCATAATTAACCGGAACTGCCTTAATTTCCTCATCTATCTTATCATCGAGTAAATCAGGTTTTGATCCTTTTCTATTCATCGCAATTACTTCTTTTGCTCGTTTTGAAGAAATTGTTACCAGATTGGCGCCAAAGTTTTGTGAAGTAGAGTAAGCAATCACCCCTTTAAATACATCAGTTTTGAAATGATAGTACGTGTTATCCAATGTTTCCAGTTGAATTTCCTTGGAAGGAAAGTTTTTGGAAGCATCGGTATAAGAATCCAGTTCAAAGTTCATGCAACATTTCAGTTTTGCACACTGACCGGCAAGTTTCTGCGGATTAAGCGAAATATCCTGAATGCGTGCAGCACTCGTAGATACAGAATTGAAATTAGTCATCCAACCGGAGCAGCACAATTCGCGACCACAAGGTCCTATTCCTCCTATTCTTCCAGCCTCTTGGCGTGCCCCGATTTGCTTCATTTCAATGCGGACACGGAATGTTTCAGCAAAAACCTTGATTAATTGACGGAAGTCAACACGTTCATCTGCAATGTAGTAAAAAATAGCTTTATTTCCGTCACCCTGAAATTCTACATCTCCTATTTTCATATTAAGCTTGAGACTTTCAGCAATCTGACGAGATTTTATCATCGTACCTTGTTCTTTCGCTTTAGCCTCCTTATATTTTTCGAGATCAGTTTCTTTTGCTTTACGATAAACGCGGCGAACCTCTATTTTCTCCGGATTGACATTGTATTTTTTCATTTGCAGTAGCACCAACCTTCCAACCAATGTCACCTCACCAATATCATGCCCGGGAGATGATTCTACCGCAACAACATCACCTTTTTCAAGTGGAATTTTGGTATTATTCAAAAAATAGCCTTTACGGGTATTTTTAAACTGAACTTCGACAAAATCAGTATCTTTTTGTGTTTCTGGCAGGTCGCACATCCAATCGAATGTACTGAGTTTTTGGGTAGAATTGCGATTGCAACCCTTTTTATTCATTCGGCAACCGCCGGTATCTAGTTTATAATCCATTTTTTTTTAATTAGGGGATAGAAACACAGCGTTTCTATAATATATAGTTATTTAATCATCTTTTTAATAGCATAATGACTTTCAATGTCAAATCAAAAAAGACCATTTTTGCATTTACATTTTGTTCAACATGCTTTTCTGCAAGTGCAAATTCTCTCATCAGATCTTCTACATTTCGTTCGTTAATGAACGGAGAAAACCGTTGCGAAAATTCAGCTTCTGTCGAAGTCAAATAGTTCAAATCCAGTTGCTGTACATTCCGGATAAAGTTTTCACGTGTCATTCGTTGTGCGTAAATCAGAAAATTTTTTTGACGCTCACGTCCCATACTCGCTGCCGCCATGTCATCAGACCATTTGCGCAAAGTTTTCAGCGAAGCGTGATCTTTTTTGTTGCCAACTTGCCATGCCAAACGCATGATCAAAACAAAACGTTCAAAATTTTGCTTATTTTCATCACCTTCATTTAATACCGACAATGCATTTAAATAGCTTCCGTTAGCAATATGAGCCGCATATTTTGCAGCGTCAGGTTCAATCTCCAGTTCATCATTTTTCAGAAGTGCCTGCACTATTTCATCATCGCTTAACCGCGGAACATGAATGTGCTGAGTTCGGGAAAGAATAGTGGTAATAATTTCGTCCGGTGCATTTGAAACCATCAAGAAAACAGTCTTTTCTGGTGGTTCTTCCAAAATTTTAAGTAGTTTATTAGCGCAAGTGACATGCATTTTCTCCGGCAACCAGATAATCATGATTTTATACTCCGCTTCATAAGTTTTTAGGCTTAATTTTCTAACAATTTCCTCACTTTCGTTTGAATAAATCAAACCTTGTTTGGCATCTCCTGAAATGCTCGCATACCAATCATTTAGTCCGAAATAAGAATTTCGAAGCACCATTTTGCGAAAGTCGGCAATAAAATCATCACATACACAGCTGGTTTTACCTGAAGGTTTAATAACCGGAAAAACAAAATGCAAATCGGGATGAGCCAACTTCCGGTATTTTGCACAAGACGGACACACACCACATGAATCAGTAGCAGTACGGTTTTCGCAACAAATGTATTGGGCATATGCAATGGCTAAAGCTAATTTTCCCACACCTTCCGGTCCACGCAAAAGTTGCGCATGTGGAATCCGTTGCTCGGATACAGTACGAATAAATCTAGTTTTAATTTCTTGTTGACCAATAATTTCGGAGAATAGCATGCGTGTGTTTTACAATTTTATTCGAATTTTGGATAAAGTGCAAATATACAAAAAAAGAAAGGATAATGAAAAACGAGGATCAAGAGGGGGATTATAGCTTCGGAAACAATATCCGTAAATGTAATAAAAGGCATTTATAAATAAATATTTTCCATCCAATGCAACGTTTGAATACAATTTTCATCTTAGGTTTAGAAGCGCATATTGAAAAGAAGTCAATTGCCTTTCAAATTTTTAATTAATCAAGTATTTAAACATTCTATTTCTTCAAGGTTATGAAAAAGCTAATATTCGGTATTTTACTATTACCTCTACTTACTGCATGTATCGACAATGATAGTTCTTCGTCTGATAATAATCAGATTGATATTGCTACAGTTGAAAATCCTACTCAAAGTTCATTGTTTTATTTTCGGCTGGATAATGGTGATCTAATGTGGACATCCACTTCCGATCTTTCGAATTATCGTCCGAAAGATGGTCAACGGATTATTGCCAATTACACAATCCTGTCTAAGGCCAGTAAAGACAGCTCGTATAATCAGAACGTTAGATTGAACGATGTGTACGAAGTTCTCACTAAAAATATTTTCAACATAAAACCACAACAACAAGACAGCATAGGCAACGATCAGATCGGGATTAAAAGTATGTGGATTGGAAGTGACTATTTAAACGTAGAGTTTGTGTATTCGGGCTATAATAAAACCCATTTTATTAATTTGGTTTCGGACAATACCAAAACTTATTCAGACAATAAAATCCATTTGGAGTTCAGACATAATGCTAATGACGATAGTCCTTCAAGTTCACTGTGGGGAATGGTGTCTTTCAATTTAAAGTCATTACAGGCAGGAGCGGCGACAGACTCTATCCACTTGGTTATTCACACACGAGAATATACAACACCTGCTGATAATAGCTATTCTCTTACCTATAAATTTAAAGCTCAGTCTTCCGCTTCATCAGTAAAGAAGCTTAGTTTTCCAACAATTGGTGCCAACAATATTCATTAATATGCTTTTCAATTTTGCAAGAAAGTCCGGTCTTCATTTAGATTGGACTTTCTTTGTGAAATCCAGCATTAATCTTAGCTTTATACTCTGTTTGGATGTTTAATTTGAGATTGTCCGAGCTCGGATAACCGGATTGGTCTTTTTTATTTGTATTTACCCCGTCCGAAGTTCGGCTAGTATGAATCCGATGGGATTTGCCTCGTCCGAACTTCGGCTAGCCTAAATTCGGTGGGATTTACCCTGTCCGAAGTTCGGCTGGCATAAATATTCCGAGAATAGGCATGATAGTAATATTTGGGGAGTTATCACATTCTGCAATATTTTATTGGAAATAATTTATTTAAAACAAAATAATATCATCCACATTAACTTTTTTCTATCTTTGTGGTTCGCTTTCTCAAAAAAAGCGAAGTCAATATACACTTATAATATGAAAACTCTTGAACCAAAGGTTTTATGGAACTTTTTCCATGAAATAAATCAAATACCCCGCCCTTCAAAAAAAGAAGAACGCATAATAGCTTACCTGAAAGATTTTGGCAAAAAACATAATCTGGAAACAAAAACAGATGCCACCGGGAATGTCTTGATTAGTAAACCCGCCACAAATGGTTATGAAAAACATAAAACCATAATTTTACAAGCTCATATGGATATGGTTTGCGAAAAAAACAGCGATGTCACTTTTGATTTCAATACCGATGCTATTCAGTCCTATGTGGATGGTGACTGGGTTAAAGCCCAAGGCACAACTTTAGGAGCCGACAATGGAATTGGCATTTCAATGATGCTGTCAATATTAGCATCAAAAGAGCTGGCACATCCAGCTTTGGAATGCCTGTTTACTGTAGACGAAGAAACCGGATTAACGGGTGCGTTCGCTCTGGAACAGAATTTTCTGACAGGCGATTTGCTAATAAATCTTGACTCGGAAGACGATGGTGAAATTTTTGTCGGTTGTGCCGGAGGAATTGATACTACTGCTGTTCTAACCTATGATTTGGAAAAAACGCCCGAAAATTATTTTGCATTCTGCGTTTCTGTAAAAGGGTTAACTGGTGGACACTCGGGGGATGACATCGACAAAGGTCGTGGAAATGCCAATAAAATTCTAAACCGCTTTCTGTGGACTGTGAACAAAAAAATAGATCTACGCTTGCACAGCTTTGATGGCGGAAATCTGAGAAATGCCATTCCACGCGAAGCAGTTGCTGTGGCAAGTGTTCCTTTTGCAGAAAAGGAAAATATTCGTATTCTTTTTAATCATTTTACGGCGGATCTGGAAAATGAAATTGGCAGTATAGAACCCAATATGAAACTTTCGCTGGAATCGAAAAGTTTGCCCGAGAATGCTATCGACAAAAAGACATCCGACTCTTTACTTAATGTCCTTTACGCCTGTCCTCATGGAGTGAAGGCAATGAGCCACGACGTACCTGGATTAGTTGAAACTTCTACTAATCTGGCTTCAATCAAAATGAAAGCCGGCAATGAAATAGAAATAACCACCAGTCAGCGAAGCTCCATTGAATCGTCTAAATATGACATTGCCAATGAGGTGGAGGCTACCTTAGCTCTTGTCGGAGCCAAGGTTACACATGGAGATGGTTATCCGGGGTGGAAACCAAATTTAAAATCAGAAATTTTAGAAATAGCTCAAAACAGCTACAGAAAACTGTTTAACCAAGAACCAAAAATACGCGCTATTCATGCAGGGCTGGAATGTGGTTTGTTTCTCGAGAAATATCCCCATTTAGATATGATCTCTATTGGGCCTCAAATGTATGGGGTTCATTCTCCTGACGAAAGATTGAGTATTTCTTCCACTCAAAAATGCTGGAAATGGTTGGTTAACATATTAGCTGTTCAAGATTAACTCCAGATTCACGGATATTGACTCTCTGATTTTCCTATAATTAAAAAACAGAGAAATAATCAGACGCAAATGGAAGATACAAAAATGGAAGAACTAAATAAACGAAAAATCATTAACGACCCTGTTTTCGGATTTATCAACATTCCGAATAACTTTTTGTATGATATTATTCAGCATCCGTATTTTCAACGGCTAAATCGTATTAAGCAATTGGGATTATCATCATTTGTTTATCCTGGTGCACAGCATACACGATTACTGCATTCGCTAGGGGCTCTGCATCTAATGGGGGAAGCCATAACCCAATTGCGTCAGGGAGGTCACGATATCACACAAGAGGAGGCAGAAGCTGTTCAGGCAAGTATTTTATTGCACGACATTGGACACGGACCTTTTTCGCACACTTTAGAGCACAGTTTAGTAAATGATGTGAGTCACGAAGAAATTTCGCTTTGGATGATGCAACAAATCAATCGGGAACTAGGGGGAAAACTGGATATGACATTGGAAATTTTCACCAATAATTATCCTAAAAAGTTTTTACATCAATTAGTCTCAAGTCAACTTGATATGGACAGATTAGATTATTTGAGTAGGGACAGTTTCTTTTCGGGCGTAAGTGAAGGTATAATTGGGGCTGCCAGAATAATTAAGATGTTAAACATTCATAACGATCAACTTGTCGTAGAGGCAAAAGGAATCTATTCTATTGAAAAATTTCTGGTGGCTAGACGATTAATGTATTGGCAAGTATATTTACATAAAACGTCGGTGGCTGCAGAAAAAATGCTAATGAATATCCTCAAACGGGCCAAAGAATTAGCGAGCAAAGATATAACACTCTTTTCATCACCGGCCTTGCATTATTTTCTTTATAATAAAGTGACTAAATTTCATTTTATCAACTCTGAAGATGCATTACATCACTTTTCAATGCTGGATGATTCAGATATAATTTGCGCAATAAAAGTTTGGTCTACACATCCGGGCATTGTTTTATCTATTCTATGCAGAGCATTTGTTGACAGGCGCTTGTTTAAAGTAGAAGTCAGAACAAAACCGGTTGACATTATAACGCAGGAAAATCAGCTGCAACAATACATGACGCATTTTAACGTTGATATTAATGACGCAACTTATTTCATGGGTCAGGAAATTGTTAGTACCGATACATACAGTCCCAAAGATGACAACATTAATATTCTATATAAAGATGGCACTGTAAAAGATATTGCTGATGCATCAGATATGCTGAATATTAACGTGCTAACAAAGAAAGTGGAAAAGTATTATTATTGTTTTTTTCGAATATAATTCTGCGACTGACATTTCGTCCGAAATAAGCTTTAGAAAAGGGGCGAAGTGTTTTCTTTTCTAAATAGCATGATTATCATTATGGATTATTGGAAATAGTTTATTACTTTTGCAGCCAAAAAAAAATATTATGGAGTTTACAGCTCAACAAATTGCAGACTTTTTACACGGAGACATTGAAGGTGATCCCTCAGTAAAAGTAAGCAACTTTTCCAAAATTGAAGAAGGAAAGCCAGGAACATTAAGCTTCTTGTCTAACCCTAAATATATACATTACATATATGACTGTAAGGCAAGTATAATACTTGTAAATAAAGATTTCAATGCAGATAAAGAAATAAAATCAACATTAATTCGTGTTGAGGACGCTTATCAATCATTGGCATTGTTATTGACTTTAGTTGATCAAACCAAACAGAAAAAAACAGGAATCTCTCCATTAGCATATGTCTCTGAGACTGCCAAAATTGGTGAAAATGCCTATATCGCACCTTTCGTGTACATTGGTGAACATGTAACTATAAATAAGAATGTTGCACTTCACGCTAACTGTTGCATTGAAGATGAGGTAGTACTTGGTGAGAATGTGACTTTATTTTCAGGCGTGAAAATCTACAATAATTGTGTCATTGGTAATAATTGCACACTACATTCTGGGTCAGTAATAGGTTCAGATGGATTTGGATTTGCACCAACCGAAGACGGCTCTTACAAAAAAATTCCTCAAATGGGAAATGTTGTTTTAGAAGACAATGTTGAAATCGGGGCAAATTCAGTTGTTGACCGAGCTACCATGGGTAGTACAATTATTAGAAAAGGAGTAAAAATAGATAATCTGGTTCAGATTGCTCACAATGTTGAAATCGGAACAAATACTGTGATTGCAGCACAAACAGGTATTTCCGGATCTACAAAACTAGGCAAACAATGCATCCTTGGCGGGCAAGTTGGTATTGCCGGACACTTACAAATTGCCGATGGTTCTATTTTTGGAGCGCAAACAGGCGTGCCAAATTCCATAAAATCAGCAAATCAAGCTTTTCAGGGTTACCCAGCCCTTCCTGTAATGAACTTTCGCAGATCATCAGTAGTTTATAAGAACCTTCCTGACCTTCAGAACACTATTTATGCAATGCAAAAGAAGATTCAGGAACTCGAAAATAAAATCAGTAGTATTTCTTAACTAATATATGGCGAAACAAAAAACTATTAAGCAAGCCTTTGCTCTTTCAGGGAAAGGTTTACACTCCGGCTTGGAAATTACTCTAACTTTCCTTCCAGCTCCCGAGAACCACGGAATTAAAATCAAGCGGATTGATTTACCCGAACAACCTGAAATGGATGCAGTAGCTGAATACGTTGGAGAAACCACACGCGGAACTGTTCTTAAAAAGGGAGAAATGGTCGTCAGTACCGTTGAACATGCTTTATCAGCCTTATATGCTTTTGGAATCGACAACTGTTTATTAGAAGTAAATGCACCTGAATTTCCCATTTTGGACGGAAGTGCCAAATACTATGTTGAACAAATCCAAGCAGTGGGAACAGAAGAGCAGAAAGCAGAAAAAGATTATTATATTGTTCGAAAAAAAATCGAATACAGCATTCCCGAAACGGGCGCTAAAATAACCATACTTCCTGATGATACCTTTAGTTTAGATGTACACATCGGTTTCGATTCGCCCGTTTTGAGTAATCAATTTGCAAGTCTATCTTCATTAGCTGATTATGCTTCCGAAATTGCAAATGCACGAACTTTTGTTTTTGTACGCGAAATAGAACAACTGGTAAAACTTAATCTGATTAAGGGTGGTGATTTAAAAAATGCCATTGTTATTTATGATAGGGAAGTTTCACAACCAGATTTTGATAATTTAGCAGATTTAATGCACCAACCATATCAAGATGCTGCTAAGTTAGGATATCTGAATGGTGGTGTTAAATTTCCAAACGAACCTGCCCGTCATAAGTTATTAGATATTATTGGTGACTTGTCGTTGATTGGTAAGCCAATTAAAGGAAAAGTGATTGCAACATATCCGGGACATAAGATCAACACCGATCTGGCTAAAATTATTCGCAAAGAATTAAAAAAACAAGAGCTTCAGGCTCCTGTTTATGATGATACTTTAGCGCCCATGTTGGATGTTAATGGAATCCGGAAATTGTTACCTCATCGTTGGCCATTTTTATTGGTGGATAAGATAATCGATATTCGCGAAAAAGTCATTGTTGGCGTAAAGAACGTGACTGTAAACGAAACATTCTTCATGGGTCATTTCCCTGATGAACCTGTTATGCCCGGGGTTTTACTGGTTGAAGCTATGGCCCAAACAGGAGGGCTGTTGGTTCTAAATTCAATTGAAGATCCTGAAAAATATTCGACTTATTTTTTAAAAATAGATAATGTAAAATTTCGTCAGAAAGTGGTACCGGGCGATACATTGATTTTTCATTTGGAAATGCAAGATGAAATCCGTCGTGGATGCGCATTAATGCGTGGACATGCTTTTGTAGGAGGAAAAGTTGTGGTAGAAGCAGAATTTATGGCTCAGATAGTCAAAAATAAATAAGTATTGCATTAATCTGTTTGAATGATAGATATATTTAACTAAAAAACAATCCGTATTTCTTTTTTCACCTGAGAATACAAAATAATTTGAAAATAAACATGAAACAACCTTTAGCTTACATTCATCCCGATGCTAAAATTGCTCCTACTGTAGTAATTGAACCATTTGTTACTATCGATAAAAATGTAGTGATTGGCGATGGCACTCGTATTGGTTCAAACGTAACCATTATGGAAGGTGTGCGAATTGGAAAAAATTGTACTATTTTCCCCGGTGCTGTAATTGGCGCTGTTCCACAAGATTTAAAATTTAAAGGAGAAGACAGTTTGGCTATTATTGGTGACAATACTACAATTCGCGAATTTGTAACGGTTAACCGTGGAACTGCGGCTAAAGGAAAGACAGTTGTCGGCGACAACTGTCTGATTATGGCTTATTGCCATGTTGCTCACGATTGCGTGGTTGGTAACAATGTAATAATGGGCAATACATGTCAACTTGCTGGAGAGGTTGAAATTGACGATTTTGCTATTTTAGGTGGCGGGTGTCTGGTTCATCAATTTACAAGAATTGGTTCACATGTAATGGTTCAAGGAGGTTCTAAGATTGGTAAGGATGTTCCTCCATTTGTTACTGCAGGTCGCGAACCGCTTTCGTATGCTGGAATCAATTCAATCGGACTTCGTCGTCGTGGATATGTGAATGAACAAATACGTGAAATCCAAGATGTTTATCGATACATATATCAATCTGGTATGAATACAACGCATGCAACAGAACGTGTTGAAGCTGAACTCCCTGCAACTAAAGAACGTGATGAAATCCTTTTGTTTGTAAAAAACTCACCACGTGGAATTATCAAAGGATATTTTGAATAAGAATCTTTAATAATTTTACATCGAAATACGTGAAATATTTTATTTCGCGAACATCTAAATAAGACTCTCAAAGGTGCCATGCCACTATTTGAGAGCTTCTATTGAACTGAACAAAATGATTTAATTGTATATTTATTTACAATTGATTGTTCAATTCCCGATTTTTCTACTATTTTTGCAAACACACTTATAGGAAAGATTAGGTTACAATGAGTAGGACGTATATTTTATACGTCTTTACTTGTAAAATGTAATTCGTAAAATTTATGGAAAATATTGATGAAGCACCAAAGAAAAGCTTGAATTTTATTGAAGCTTTTGTGGAGCAGGACCTAAAAGAAGGTAAAAATGACGGACGAATTCAAACTCGTTTTCCGCCAGAACCGAATGGTTATCTTCATATCGGTCATGCCAAAGCAATTTGTCTTGATTTCGGCATTGCCGACAATTATGGCGGCGTTTGTAATCTGCGTTTTGATGACACCAATCCGGTAAAAGAAGATGTTGAATATGTTGATTCCATTCAGGAAGACATTCAATGGCTCGGATACAAATGGAAAAACGTGTATTATGCTTCCGATTATTTTCAGCAATTATGGGATCTGGCTATCGAACTGATTAAACAGGGGAAGGCTTATGTAGATGAACAATCTGCTGAAACTATTGCCAAGCAAAAAGGCACACCTACTGTTCCCGGTATTGAAAGTCCGTACCGGAATCGTCCGATTGAAGAGAATCTCGAATTATTCAAAAAGATGAATACCGGAGAAGTACCCGAAGGAGCTATGGTGTTACGCGCTAAAATTGATATGGCATCATCGAACATGCATTTTCGTGATCCATTGATGTATCGTGTCATCAATTCGCACCCGCATCACCGCACTGGCTCTACATGGAAAGCTTATCCTATGTACGATTATGCGCACGGACAATCCGATTATTTTGAAGGGGTGACGCATTCACTTTGTACACTTGAGTTTGAGGTTCACCGTCCACTTTACGACTGGTTTATCGATCAGTTTAAAGATACCGATTATCGCCCTCGACAAATTGAATTCAACCGTCTGAACATTACGTATACGGTGATGAGCAAACGCAAGATGCTCCAATTGGTGCAGGAAGGCTTAGTTAGCGGCTGGGACGATCCGCG
>JAATGT010000185.1 GCA_015654525.1 Bacteroidales bacterium | reverse complement strand
GTTTCGAGCTTCCAATAAATGGTGATGGCTATGCCTACTGTTTTTTTAATATTTATGAAAAAAGATACGAAAGTAGAATGAGGCATACAAGGTATTAAGAAAATCCGTAGCGAAACGAATAAATCATTGATTTCAATAGGAAATATGAAGGCTCAAAATACTTATGAAGTGATAAAAACGGGAGCAGATTGTATTTCGGTTGTTTCTGCTATTTGTAGTACAGATAGTCACGCAAAAGCAGTATACGAAATTAGAAATCAAATAGAAAAAGCATTATGAAAAGACATAGCTACCAATCCATTTTGTCCATTGCAAGATTTGACGGTAGTGGAGGTGCAGGCATTCAAGCTGATATAAAAACCATATCGGAATTAGGTTGTTTCGCTACAACTGTATTGACAGCACTTCCCATTCAAAACACAACAGGCGTAAAATCTATCCACGCAATACCTGACAGTTATTTCTACTGGCTGATATTCTCACTCCAAATCTTGATGAAGCTGCTGTATTCGCTGAAATGACAATCAAGACAGTAGATGATATGTACATTGCAGGAAAAGACAGAATAAGACAATTGGACTTCTTCACCTATCAGATAGAAATTAGTGCATTATTATAATGATCGGTTAATATACAGAGTTGTTTTGAATATAGATATGAATTTAGTTCTTCAAAAGTTTCTACTAATATAATCTGCCAAAGAATATATACTATGATTATATTATATCTTTCTCAATCAATCCTAAATAATAGTTGGATTTTGTGTCTACAAACCAAAACAGATAATAGTAGATGAAAAGATAAATATCTATTTAGCTTCATAGTTTCATTTTTTACGATGAGCAATGTTAATTATAAATTTTTGTTAAAAAGATTAATAAAGCCTAAATCGGCTAATAAATAGTAGTTTACAAGAGTGGAGAACTCTATCGGTAACGATTTAGTAATGGTGCTTACTGCACTTGCTTTCACTTGATTACCTTGTAAATCATTAATGCAAATGTAATAAAAAATGGGTAAAGTACATTATTGCTTTACCCATTTTTTCGCACTTTCCTTTCTACTTGAAATATCAATAAAATCGCCCCACTGGGGTAAAACTGTGATATTGGTTTCAATATTATTCCCAAATTTTGGCATATCTACAATAGTTGCAACTCCGAAACAATAGTGAGAACTTCTAAAAGATTATGCTATGGAAATCGTGTTGAATAAAATATTATCGCAAATTAGACATCAGGAAGACGGGCTTTCTTCTCAAATGATGCGAACGGCGGACGAGGCTTACCAAATGACCTTGTTCCTAAAGGAGATGTTGTATGCCATAAAAGCTCAAGTCTTACAGGCTGGATTTACAGATGAACAGCAGGAGATTGACTTTTTCAGGAATATTTAAACCGCAAATTTTAGGGAAACTGATTTATTACAATAAGATATTCCGCATTGAAACAACCTGCCCCGTGAGCAATGGTAGGCTACATCAAAGCTATTATGAAAACCAATTAAAAACCCTCAAATCAGAATATAAAGAAAGGATTTGCAATGAGGATTTTTACAGATATTACCGTGCAGGCAGGACAGACCGTGACCATACTTATTTTAGGCTCGGACAAATCAATTACCACGATGGGCTAAAGAGTGCAGTATTTGAAATCGACCTTAGTTTCTCAACCTATTATGATAACAAGATAGCCTACATTATAGCTAATGAATTGCTTTACACTTATATGCTTACCAAAATCAATCCCGAAGAAAATCCCGACACAATTTTACTGAATGGAGATGCAAACAAGGATATTTCGTGGACAAATTCTCAAAATGCACTTATCGAACTGATATACGCTCTATATGCTTCAAGTTCCATTGCATACGGAAAAATCGGTATCCGAAAATTAGCTTTGATTTTTCAGGTGCTATTCCGAACTCCCTTAAACGATATACACCACTCTTTCCACCGAATGAAAACAAGAGCAGGTTCCCGAACGGCATTTTTAGACCAGCTCAAAATATCTCTCGAAGAATATATGGATAAAGACCTTTAACCAAAGGTTAGACAGTAAATGCAAAAGCAGTACACAAAATGTACTGCTTTTTCTTTGCCCATATCTGCCAATTGGCAAACATTGCCAATTGGCTATTACAAAATATCCCGAATGCTCCAAAACCCTTATTAAACAAGGGGTTTCGCTGATTGTAAAAATTTTCAAAAAACCGCCAAACCAATG
>JAATGT010000168.1 GCA_015654525.1 Bacteroidales bacterium | reverse complement strand
TGCTGCCCGGTAACCACCACATCTTTCAAAGAAATAGATGATTCTTTCAGGGTGACCGACAGGGACGTATTTTGATTGGGTTTAATGTTTATATTGTCGAACCGTTGCTTTTGGTAGGATACATACTTGGCTTCAATGCTGTATTTGCCAACGGGTAACGTTAAGTTGTAATTTCCGTTCATATCGGTGAGAGTAGCTTTGTCGGTACCCGGCACCTGAACGGTTGCTCCGGGTAAGCCTACGCCTTGTTCATCGGTCACCTTGCCTGTGATACGCCCTTTGCCTTTGGGTTCGTTTTTTTTTTCAGTGTTGCCATCCGGATTCAGGATAACGATGGAATTATCGGAGGTTACTTTATAGGCTAATGTGGTTCCGACGAGACTTTTTTGTATGATCTGCTCCACGCTTAGCTTTTTGGAATTCAGGGCCTGTGCGGTTGTGTTTTCGAGCAGCGTGGGATCGTATACGATGACTTGTTTGGTTTTAGCAGCAAGTTTTTCCAGCCGGACTACCAGGCTTTCTTTGGGAAACTGCTGACTGATGATTTGTCCCTTGAGGGCTTGAGGTTGCAGGATTGCTACTGCGGTTAGCAGGCAGCATACCAGCACTTTCATTGTTGTAAGAATATTCTTCATTTCTGTTTGTCTTTGTTCTTTTGTCTTTTGTCTTTGATCTTTGTTCTTTTGTCTTTGTTCTTTTGTCTTTGTTCTTTTGTCTTTTGTCTATAGTCTGTTGACTGCTTACTGATAGATTGTTGCCTGTTGTTTGTTGTTGATTTTGTAATGTAGTCCGTGGAGTAAGCAGACACTTTCCATGACGCTTTCGAAGGAGGTATTTTTCCGGAAAGAGGAGGTGGTGTATTTTCCATCCATGACGTTGGCTTCCACCTTTATTTCGACACCATATAACTGACTGATACGTAGTTTTAACTCATTCACATCAGCTTTGTGTAATACCAACCTTCCGTCGCACCATGCCATGGCATCTTCGGGGTGGATATCGCTTTCTTCGTATTGCCCGTTATTTTTGTGATAAACCAACTGTTTGTCGGGTGTGAGTATGCCCAGTCTTTTGTTGTCGGAATTGACTTCCACCCTTCCGGTTCTGACCATCACAGAGCTTTCGTCCAGCTGGTGGTAGGCTTTTACATTAAACGATGTTCCTTTTACTACGGTGGTCAGGTGGCGACTATGTACTATAAAAGGTTTTTGCGGATTTTTTGTTACCTGAAAAAAGGCTTCACCTTCGTCAAGCCAGACTTCACGCTGTTTTTTGTTGAACTGCGACGATTGTATTTTCAGCTTACTGCCACCGTTCATATACGCGGTTGAACCGTCCGGCAATGTGATTTGTTTTTTTTCGCGGATGGTTGTTGTAAATACGGTTTTTGATGATTCCGATTGAGCAGTCAGGCGGTCTTCGCTGTTATTATTGCGGCGGAACAACAGCGTACTACCTCCGAAAATAATACCTGTTAAGACGGCAACGGCAGCATATCTTTTCAACTGTCGGACAGGCATAAACGAGAACCTGCGTGGCGATGTCGGTTGAAACTCCGGATCTGCCCGATCGGCAATAATCGGTGAGTCGGGCAACTGAATGCTCAAACGGTTGAATATTTCAATTTTGGCTTCCACCACGATGCGTTCGATGATTTGCAGATCTTCTTTATTGGGTTCCGTTTTTTTTGGTTGCCAATCCTCCAGCAGCGTTTTTTTGCTATCGCTCAATTCCTCGTCCATGTACTGACGCAATAATTCATGGAACCATAAAAGAACCGCCCAATTTTTTTTATCCTTTGATAACTTTACTTTTCGTTTAAATGCCATTGCTATTTTAATTTCTATTATTGGTCCTCTATTACTACCCTACACTTACAATACAGCCTATTTAACATTCAATCGGGCAACAAAACCATTAAAGAATCGTGTCATTATTGTTACAAATTGCAATTTTCTGTTCTGGCAAATCGTGCTATTCGTTTCATAACTATCCATAGACATCTATCTACTCCGTAATAATTGTATGATTATCTGCTATTTGATCTAATTCCGCCGAATACAGACAGAGGTAAAAGAGTACTGTGTGTTATTTTTATTTTTTGTACATTCCTGCATATTAGAAAATCCAGATTTTCACAACGGATGCTTCTGAATGAAAAATGTCATCCTTTCTTAATACATTCCGCAGTACGGGCATTAATAATTATTGCTATTTTTGGCAAATTTTAATATGTATTATCACATGTCAGATCAGGAATTACTAATTGCAATAGCCCAAAAGGATGAACGAGCGTTCAATCTTTTTTATGAAAGGTATTCCCGCGTTCTGGCACAGTTTGCCTTGAAATGCACACGTGATGAGAGTTTTTCGAAAGAGATAGTTCAGCTGTTTTGGATTCGGGTTTGGGAAAAACCGTTGGAAATAAAGACGGATGACTCTGATTCGGCTTATAAGTATCTTTCGAAATTTTTTATGTTCAGAATGCTGGATATTATAAAAGAAAGAGCAGAGAATAAAGAAATCTATTGTGAGTATATTGAAGATTTTGATCTGCAAAGTTATAATATAAGCGATGATATGGATATGAAAGAGTTACATGCTGTCATTGATAAGGCATTAAATAACTTGCCCGATACTTATAAGGAAATATTCAGATTATTATATGTGGATGAATTATCGGTAAGCGAAACAGCTAAGATTTTAAGCCTGAACGAAAGGACAGTTAATTATAAATCCAGGGAATGTGTTGATAATATCAAAAAGTCATTGGATGCGTGGTATACATCGAAAAGTACCGGAGTATCTCCGAAATCGGATTCGATCTTGGCCGACTTTGTTCGAAATCTATCTTTTGTGGTTATTATCAATTCGCATTTTTATTTTTAATGTGTAAGGTATAAAGAGTGAAGATTAATAATATACGCCCGACCAGTTTATGCTTTGAAAATAATAAAGATATTCTTTGGTGTTTTTCCATTTCAAAAGCGGTATGTAAGTACTTAGTCCACTAAACTTATTCTTATCAATGGTAATGTCATTGGCAAACTGATCTGTGCTTGCTTTGTAAATAACGGTTTTGTTTAATTGAGTATTAAACTCCTGATATGCCGTAGCAGTTGCAATCTGCTGAATATAGCCTTTTAGGTCGAAAAATACCGCAGGTATTTTTGCTGTATGATAAACCTGAATAGCACTTATGTCGACATTGCTCATTTCTGTCAGTTTCCCGGTTAGAATGGTTCGGGTAATACGATATAGAGAATCTAATTCATGTGTATCAATCAGACAGACAGATGCAGAACGCAGGATGCCCGATTTTCCATTGTAAAACCCGTAGTATGACTGACAAACTTCAGTCAGTTCATTTTTACTTCCGAAAAGCTTCGGCATAACAGCTTCATAGGGAAATCCGGA
This sequence comes from Bacteroidales bacterium, assembly GCA_015654525.1. GTDB lineage: Bacteria > Bacteroidota > Bacteroidia > Bacteroidales > Paludibacteraceae > Paludibacter. The sequence continues at coordinate 3,211 of JAATGT010000168.1, read as the reverse complement.
TGCGTTGTATGAAGCCTCGGCAAGTACTTCGGTGGGGGATGCTATCATATAGTTACAACTATGTCTAAGTTGATAAAGTGATTCGATATTGCCCATTAAACAGACATCAAACAAGATATATTCAAAGGCATTATCAGGGAGGGCATCTGCCATTTTATCAATCTCCAGCATCTTCATTCCGGTAGATCCATCTCCGGGATGTTCATCTGCACCACAATAGCGGGTGTTAGGCCAGATTTTCCCCGAAACATTCGATTTGATTAAACTCGAGGTATTTGAATGATTCATAGGTAGCCAGCCCATGGCATGTGACCACATAACCAGCCCATACTTATTATTTGGAGCCATTTGTTTGGTATCAGCTATTATTTGTTCCAGGGTTTCGGCACTGGCCGAATTTAGTTCGGGATATGTTTTCAATAAAATTTCTTCCCCTTGGCGGTTTATTTCGAATAAGCGGGGCGTACTGTCGCGTGAGTCTAAAAATACAACCGTTGTTCCTCCCGACTTTTTCATGCCCGATTTTATTTGTTGAAGTGCATAAGACACTTCCGACTCCATCGAATTGTCTGCTGCCATGTATATTAAAACCGTATAGGATACCGGTTCCAGTATGTTATCTGATTTGCTACAACCTGTGGTGCTAATTATCAGTAAAAGGAATAGGAGAGCTTGTATTGTTTTTGTAAACATGACGGCTAACTGATTTGGTCTGTACAAAAGTATTATCGAAGGTCTTTTATTTGTGTTACATCCGTGTGAATTCTTGCATTGCTTTTGAAAATAATAGAGGGAAGTATTTACCGGATGTTACCAAAATGTATCAGGCTTTGATTAAGGAATGCACATAAGCTTTGTTATCTATTTAGTTAACGATTATATTCGGAGTTGATATACTACTCCTAACATATAAACGATTATCTTTTATATCACAATTCATATTTATATTTAGCATGGTCCTTATAATGAAGCCTAATCATCTGTTCAACAAGCCTAAAACATGATAATGCTATCGAACCTTTCTTCTTGTTTTCTCAATGTTTCTGTAACAATTTAGTAATATTGCGACTCTACCTTTGTCGCAAAATTTAAAGTTTATTAAGCATGAGATTAAACTCGTTAGCAGTTTTGTTGATATTTAGTGCAGCAAGCATAACTACTAAAACTCCGGCACAGGGTTATTTAAAAGGAGATTTTCATCAACATACTACCTACACTGATGGAAGTTATACAATAGGCCATATGATGTCCAAAAACAATGAATTTGGATTGGATTGGTGGGCAAACAGCGAACATGGTGGGGGCTCGGAAAGAAACGGAAGAGTTTCGGGAAGTGAAACCGGAACTGCAGTGACAGAATACTGGGATGAGTATAAGCCAAACCCCATTATCGGTACATCAGTGATAAGTGACGGCCATCAGGTAATGTGGCGTTGGCAGGTACTTCGCGACAGTTCATTCAGTGAAGTTATGAAAGCCCGGTCACTCTATCCCTCCAAAACGATTCTTCAGAGTCTGGAGTTTAATATCCCCGGTCACGAACATGGAAGTCTGGGAATTATCAATAACCAGTTCGATGTAAGTCCGAATTGTAATCCACTAGCCGAATTTGAGTACAAATTTGACAACAGCGACGAAGATCTTACGGGTGGGTTGGCACAAGGCTGGATAAAAAGTACCCTGACCGGTCATGCTAAAGCATTAGAAGCATTAACTTGGTTGAAAACACATTATCCAACATCCAGCTATCTGGTAATAGCGCACCCCGAACGATATCCTCAGACCACCCGTGGTTATAGCATTGCGGCTATTCGCGAGATGAACAGTGCAGCTCCGGATATCTGTTTCGGATTCGAGAGCATTCCCGGGCACCATAGAGAGACAACGCGTCCGCGGGGCTTATACGAAACCACCTCAGTAGGAGGGGGAACTTATGGTGGTGCTGGAATTTATTCAGCTAAAATCGGAGGCGTATGGGATGCACTTCTTACTGAGGGGCGTCGGTTTTGGCTATTTTCGAACTCCGATAGCCATAGTAAAGTTGGGGACTTTTACCCCGGAGAATATCAAAAGAATTATACCTATACGACCGGAAAGTCAGCTCAAAACATTGTAGACGGATTGCGTTCCGGAAATACCTGGGTGGTTACCGGCGATCTGATTGATTCGCTTATATACACAGTAGAACCTGTAGGGACAGAGAAAATGAATGTTTCAATGGGGAGCCGCCTGAACATTACAGCAGGCAAGGCTGTGAAAATTACGATCAGAGCACGCGACCCACAAACGAACAACTTCAACAGCTATAGCAATTATAAAAATCCGACATTAAACCACATCGACATTATTCAAGGTAAAATAATCGGAATCCTTGCCCCGTCATCTCCCGATTACAAGAAGGATACCGTAAGTACAACATCCGTCATAGCGCGGTTTGATGCGAATGGAAATATCACCGGGACTAATGGATTGCTTAGTAAGAAGTGGAAATTCTCTGGCAACGGATGGGTAGAGATGAGCCTGATCATTCCGAATATCACGAATTCAACTTATTTCCGTTTGCGCGGAACAAACCACGGCCTGGCCGTTCCAAATGAAACAGACGGAGATGGAAATCCATTGCCCGACATCCTAATGGAACCAAATGATGCAACCAAAGCCTTTGCCGATCTTTGGTTTTATTCAAACCCTGTTTTTGTATACACAAGTTCAACCAGTAATAATAACTAAATTATTTATATCAGCCACTGCCTATGTGAAAATGACAGACAAATATCAGCAAAAAAAGTAAAACAACTATTAGTTTAAACTCCGATAGAGTTAATAAAAAAGATTTCAAAAATATAAAACATGAATATAGATTCACTTACTAAACAGGGGTCCAAAAAGCTTTTTGTCATCATTATGATCCAGCTTTTTACCTATCATATTTCAATTGCAGGCAATTTACAGTCCCAACCGGCAGACAAATCTGCTCAGCAATCTTCAAAACATGTTACAGGGCGCGTTACCGACAATGACGGGAATCCGCTCGTCGGCGTGATCATACAGATTAAAGGTAGCACTGCCGGTGCGGTAACCGATGCTAACGGTGGCTATCAGATTCTGGACACAAAAGCAAGCCAAACACTTGTTTTCAGATTTGTGGGTATGAAACAAAAAGAAGTGTCGATAGACGATCAATCGGTTATTAATGTTTCGCTTGACGAAG
>JAATGT010000344.1 GCA_015654525.1 Bacteroidales bacterium | reverse complement strand
TGCCGATGCTGCCCCCCAGTACTGGCAAACTGCGACGGACGCCTACAAATCCGTATTGAAACTGCATGAGGCGGGATACCTGTCTTATGATGCCGGCGCATTAACCGGCAGGGGTTCTAACGGACTTTACTGGAGTTCCAATCAATATGTTTATGGTGATGGTTATTACACTCGCGGGCAGTGGTTTAACATAGCAGCTGCTACAAGCGCTATCGGATACAGTAATGTTTCGTATAAAGCCTACGCGCTATCCGTAAGGTGTCTCCGCGATGCCGTTACCATATCCATTCCCAGTGTCAGCAATGTAACGACCCCGACTACAGGGATGACCGAATCTACCGCTGTCGGCAGCGCTACCGTAGCCTTAGATGGAGGAGACGCAGTGACAGAGCGGGGATTAGTATGGAATACAACAGGAGCCCCGACAACATCGGATAACAAAATAACGAACGGCAGCGGGACAGGCAGCTTTACTACCGTCATTACCGGCTTGGGACAAGGCCCCACCTACTATGCGCGCGCGTATGCCGTCAACAGCAAAGGGACTGCTTACAGTCCTGCTGTCACCAGCTTTAGAATCTGCCCCACCACCTTCACAATAACCCACACGGCAGGAACCAATGGTGCTCCGGAAACAAAAACGATTACCTATCATTCTATCAGCAGCAACATATCGGGAACAGGCTCTAAATGCTGGCTGACCCAGAATTTGGGGGCCGACCAACAGCCTGTTTCGGTGAGCGATGTCGCCCAGGCTTCCGCAGGCTGGTACTGGCAGTTTAATGCCAAACAGGGGTACACGTATGGGGCTTCAAGAACGCCATCAACAGCCTGGACGGCTAGCATAAATGTAAATACAGGCTGGGCTACCGCTAACGATCCGTGCAGCTTGCTGCTGGGTACCGGCTGGAGGCTTCCGACTGCCGCCGAATGGAATACCGCCGATGACGCTCCCCAATACTGGCAAACCTCAGCGGATGCCTATAACTCCGTACTGAAACTACACATGGCAGGAAGGCTAAATTATTCTACCGGTGCCTTGGAGTATTATGGTTCTAACGGTTTTTACTGGAGTTCCAATCAATATGTTTATGGTGATGGTTATTACACTCGCGGGCAGTGGTTCAATATAACAGGGACGACAAGCGATATCGGATACAGTACTACTTCGTATAAAGCCTTCGCGTTACCTGTCAGGTGTATTCAGGATAATATTCCTAAGAAAGTATTGATTGTTTTTTCAATTGTAAAATATTAATCATTCAGTATATGTTTATGAAAAAGAGTATTTTAAGTCTCATTCTTATTTTATTAGTTATTTCGGAGTGGTCAACTGCCCAAAACGTCAACTTAAAGATCCATTTATCCGGAGTATACTCCAGTAAAATCAGTTTGTTGCCGCTTTCCGGAGCAGGAGCATTGAAACCGATGATTGAACATCCGGGTATCAAGAATGGTGAAACTGCAACATTAATTGTCCCTAAAGATAAACTTCCGGGGCAATTTGTGTTGCGTTTTGACTATGTGGAGAAAGAAGGTGCGACACCCTATCCATCTGAACGGTATTTTTTTATCGGTAGTCAGGATCTGGAGATGTGGGTAAAACCGAAGGCTGTGAATAACCCTGATAGCACTTATTTCCAAAAAGGAGAGAAAGAGAATGCGCTATTTGCTATTTTCTCTACAGAGAATGGGAAACGCAAGGAACAGCTGGGTTTGTTGCAGAACTTTTTGATGAGTTATGATCAACCGCAATCTAAGTTTTATGCCAACGGTATGGAAGAATATGAGAACCGTCGGAAAGAGTATAATTCGTGGGTATCGTCGCAGATAAATGCGCATAAGGATGCTTTTGTAAGTTGTACTTTCCCTTTTCAGTATGTTCAACCTATTGTTTTTAAGGGTAGTGAAAAAGAGAGGATGAACAGTTTGATCGATCATTATTTTGACGGGATGGATTTCAAAAATCCTTTGCTGGCTAAAACAGCTGATCTGAAGGATTGGATGAACAAATATGTGAATCTTTATGGGGCTATGTCAACTTCTGTTGCACTTCGCGATTCCTTATTTACCTTGGCCGGAAAACGATCTATCGAAAAAGCAAAGCTGGGACATCCATTAGTTTACGGTTGGATGGTGGATTATTTCTATGCCGGATTCGAAAGCTTCAATATCACGCAGGGAATGAAAATGTTACAACCATACTTGGATGATCCGTACTGTCTGACGAACAAGCGGCAAGCGATAGAAGTCCGCTTGAAAGGCATGGAAACACTGGTGCCGGGTTCGTTGGCTCCCGATTTTCCCTGGAAACTGAATTCTGGAAAAGTAATTCAGTTCCATGATTTTAAAACGGAAGCCAAGTATAAGCTGGTACTATTTTGGTCGGCCGATTGCCAACATTGCAAGGAGCTGATGGCTAAACTTTATCCCTGGTATCAGAATCCGGTGTACCGGGATATGATGGATGTTTTTGCTATCAGTGTCGACGAAACCGATACTGAGATTTCTGCATGGAACAAAGCGGTAGCAGATTATCCTGTTTTCAAACATAAGCGGGCAGAGAAAGGAATCCGAAGTCCCGAAGCTACAGCCTACTTTGTGTTGGCGACCCCAACATTAGTTTTAGTAGATGCCAAAACGAACAAAATTTTAGCATTGCCCGAAACGGTTGAGCAGTTGGAAAAAGAAATGAAATAACCTTCCTATTATATGTTTATATGTTGTGCAAAGCGCGAGTCGGTTCATCCGGTTCGCGCTTTGTGTAGAATAGCGGTTGATATGGACGTATCGGCCGTATCGGTGCGCTCGTGCAAGGCTGCCTGATATTAGTTAGCATCAGTGCCTTTGCTTCCCGTTTCGTGAAGTTTGACCAGTGCAGGTCAAGCTATTGGTGTAAATTGCTTCCGGGAATATTAACTATTAGATTTCAAATAGTTTATTGAAATCTAATGATGACCCTTTTGCCCATTATTTTATCAAATAACAGGAACTTCAACAAAAATTTGATCCATTTTTCATTTTTATGACCATATTCTCTAAATAATAGGATAATAAGATTGGTTTAATTTAGAAGTTAATTGTATATTTGCATTTGAAAAGAATAATAATTAATCATTTAAGTAATAGAAATTAATTAATGTCGTATTTTTCAGAGAACCATTATACGATACGGTTGTAATACTTATCACGAACCATTTATCATTATAAAAATTGTTTTCAGTCATTATTCCACTCTACAACAAAGCTGCATATGTGCAAAAAGCCATAGAGTCAGTCCTTGTTCAAACTTACCGGGAGTTTGAACTTATTGTGGTGAATGATGGGTCGACTGATGATTCTCTCGATAGGTTACAAGTTACAAGTTACAAGTTACAAGTAGAAGATCAGATTAATTATAACAAGATCAAAATAATCAATCAGAAAAATCAGGGAGTTTCCGTGGCGCGAAACAACGGAGTAAAAATTGCAACGTACGATTATATAGCTTTTCTGGATGCCGATGACTGGTGGGAACGAGATTATTTGGCAGAAATGGCAATCTTGATAAAGAAATTTCCTGAAGCTGGTATATATGGTAGCGGTTATTTTAAAATTAAGAACCAACAATTAATTCCTGCAGCTATAGGAGTTGAAGCGGGTTTTGACTGTGGACTGATAAACTACTTTAAAGTATATGCTAAAACCATGTATATGCCACTCTGGACTGGTGCAACTATAATAAAAAAGAATATCTTTGAATCGGAAAAAGGGTTTAAATCAAATTTAAAACTGGGAGAGGACTTTGACCTATGGGTGAGAGTGGCTTTGAAATATCCGGTAGCTATTTTAAATAAGCAGTTGTCTAATTATAATCAGGATGTGGATTTTCAACACCGGGCTATAGGCGAGAAGTTATACAAACCGGAAGAACATATGCTTTTTACCGATTATGGAGACTTGCAGGATAATTCCGATTTTTGGTACTTGTATGAACGACTTGCCATTTATGGATTACTCCCTTATTACCTTACCGGACAAAATAAAAAGGAAGTTGATGCTATTCTATCTAAAATTGATTGGGCAAAACACGAATTTAAATATCAGCTATATTATAAATTGCTCCCAAAAGTGCTGGTTAGATGTTGGATGCAAACAATGAAACTAGGATCAATATTGAAAAGTAAAAGTAAGTAGTTGGTAGTCGGGCGTAATTATCAACTAAATACTCCCAGATCTCAACTAACTCTCGACTATATGAAAATAGCTTATTTACTGGGGTCTCTTAATCGTGGCGGTACCGAAACTTTACTTTTGGATCTGTTTCGTAATGTTCAACAGCATGGACTTGATGCTATTGGGATATATCGTAAAGGAGGTCAGTTAGAGTCGGACTTTATGCAAAGTGGAATCCCGATGTATAAACTTCCGGTAAAACGAAATTTAGTAGCTTATATAATCCGGCTTCGTAAATTATTAATTAGAAATAGGATCACTGTTATCCACGCCCAGCAACCTCTTGATGCCTTTTTAGCATGGTTCACTTGTCGTAATAGACGAACTAAACTTATACTTACTTTTCATGGTTATGATTTTGATGACAATAGGTTTGGATTGTTTGTTCTGAAATTTATAATTAGGCGAACAGATGCTAATATCTTTGTGAGTGAAACTCAACGACAATATTACCAGCAAAAGTATTCATTGACACCTGAAAAGCAAAAGGTTGTTTATAATGGCATTGCGTTTGAAAAATTAAATATTACTACTCATGAGATGACCAGTCATCATATAAGTAACTCTTCTTCTCAGCTGAGGGCAAGTCTGAATTTGTCTGCTGAAACTCTTTTATTGGGTTCGGTGGGAAATTTTACTACAGGTCGTGATCAGTTAACTCTTTGTCGTTTTCTAAAGCTATTGAACGAACACGAAATAGATTTTCATTTTATTTTTGTTGGAAAACGCACTGAAAGTATTCCATATTTATACAACGATTGCTTTGATTTCTGTCAAGTGAACGGACTATCAACTAAAGTTTCATTTTTAGGTTCACGAAATGATGTTCCTTTACTACTTGGCCAGTTAGATGTTTTTTTGTATGCTACTAATTATGATACTTTTGGTATAGCTGTAGTAGAGGCTATGGCAGTTGGGATTCCTGTATTTGTAAATGACTGGCAAGTAATGACGGAAATAACCGATTGTGGAAAATATGCCACACTCTATAAAACCCGGGATGAGGTTGATTTACTTCAACAATTTATGCTATTTTTGCAAAACAAAGAAACTTATAAAAATAAAGCACAGGAAGCGGCTTCCTTTGTACGTGAAATATACAGTATAGAGAAACATATTGAACAACTGAAAATAGTTTATAGTCTTGATTAGCGATAAGCAATTAATAATAAACAGAAAGAAATATATTTTGGAAAAGCAGCTATTTGTCAATGAAACAGCTGTTTGATTGCTATGGGATGAAGGAAGTTATGCCAAGAATAAAGTTGATTTTATTCATAAATATGGAATTGTATAAAAAGAATTTGAAAGTCTAGCTAATGATGCTACAGAGCTAATAAAAATAATTACTGCGAGTATCATTACACCCAAAAAGTCTTTAAAGAAAAATATAAATGAATTTTAATGATTCTGATTGTTAATTGTAATTTTTAATCACTAATCATTCAACGTTTACATCGTGATAAACTACTTTCCTAAATATTTCACAGAAAAAGCCATGCTGATCTATGTATCAGCCCTGGTACTGATCAGCATTGTTTTCATGTCTCATGCAATGGCATTTGCATTCTATCTGTTTGGTTTGATAGAGGTTGTAGGTTTTTTCTATTTTTCTAATTTACTAACCCGAAAATGGTCAACTTATTCGCCCAAACACTTTCAAAATAATCTTTTTTATACCGCTTTCTTTATACGTCTGGCCTGGGTACTGTTTAGTTATTACTATTATACGGTTATGACTGGTCAACCTTTTGAATTTTATACTGCTGATGCAAAAATGTATCACGAAACAGGGATATCAATACATTCATTGTTGTCAAATCATCAGGGACTGGGTTCTTTTTTTGATTCGCTGAAAGGAAGCTATTCAGATGCTGGTTATTCCCTTTATTTAGGCTTTGTATACTATTTTATCGGTGATTCCATATTGATTGAACGTTTATTGAAAGCTTTGTATGGTGCTTTAACCTGTATATTGGTTTATAAACTGGCTGTTCGAAATTTTGGAGAAGAGGTCGGACGCATGGCGGCAATCTTTTGTATGTTAATGCCTAATCTGATTTATTATTGTGGATTACATCTCAAAGAAGTGGAAATGGTTTTACTTACAGTGTGGTTTGTAGAGAGGACTGATGCCATGTTGCGTAATAGGAACTTTAATTTTAGAGAAATTGCACCTCCGTTAATAATTGTCGGGTTACTGTTTTTCTTTCGAACAGTCTTGGGGATTACAGCTTTATTTGCCTTGTTCACCTCATTGATATTCTCATCAACGAAAGCAATGGGTGTGGGGAAGCGTTATTTATTAATTTTGTGGGTGGCTGGAACGGTAGTTTATTTTATCGGTGGCAGAATATCTACTGAAGTAGAGGCCGTTTGGAAAGATAGGGAGAATAATCAAAAGATATCTATGGAATACCGTTCTGTACAAGAGGGTGGAAATAAATATGCTAAATTTGCTTCTGCGGCAGTTTTTGCTCCTCTTATTTTTGTTATTCCGTTTCCAAGTATGATCAGTACAGAAGGACAGGAAAATACTCAATTAGTTCACGGAGGCAACTATGTGAAGAACTTAATGGCATTTTTTATTATTTTTGCTCTTTATTGGGTAATTAAAAATAAAAAATGGCGTGATTATATCTTGATAAGCTCATTTACTATAGGTTATCTGATTATTATTGCTTTGAGTGCCTTTGCCCAATCAGAGCGGTTTCATCAACCTGCTCTTCCATTCCTGTTGATTATAGCTGCTTTTGGTTTGAGTAAAGTAACAAACAGTGAGAAAAAGTATTTTAAGTGGTATCTGATATTTCTTTTTGTGGCTCTTATAGCCTGGAACTGGTTTAAGTTGGCCGGAAGAGGGTTGACGTAGATAATTATGAGTTATAAATTATAAGTGATTAATTATTAATGGGTGGTTATTTTTGATTTATAATACTTTATAACCAAACTAATCAACTGCCGGCCCCTAATCAATTAAATAGCGAATGAAGATATTAATTGTTTGTAGTTATCGCGGATATTCAGCTCATACTAATTATGTAGCTCCATTTATTTATGAACAGGTGCAATCATTAGAAAAACAAAAATGCGAAACTTGTTATGTCCTTGTAAGGGGTGGGGGAGTACAAGCTTATATTCGCGGGGCTTTGAATTTAATGCGAATTACTAAAGACTGGAAACCGGATATTATTCATGCACATAGTGGATTTTGTGGTTTTATTTCTAATTTACAAAGGAATGTCCCGGTAGTTACAACCTATCATGGTTCGGATATAAATGTGAAAGTTAATCGGTTTATTTCCAGATTTGCTATACACTTCTCGGCGTACAATATTTTTGTGTCTCAGAAATTGATAGGCCTGGTTAATCCGAAGAATAAGTATGCATGTATCCCATGTGGTGTTGATATGGATCGGTTTTATTCCATAGAGGATAAAAATGCATGTCGTGAAAAATTACATCTTGCTCCAGAAAAGAAATATGTTCTGTTTTCTAAGATGTTTTATGATCCTGTGAAGAACTATCCATTAGCCAAACAAGCCGTTGATAAACTTGATGATGTTGAGTTACTCGAGTTTGTTGGATATAGCAGAGAAGAAAGCTGTTTGCTTATGAATGCTTGTGATGCGGTAATCATGACCTCATTTATGGAGGGATCGCCTCAGTTTATTAAAGAAGCCATGGCTTGTAGTTGTCCCATAGTTTCAGTTGATGTTGGAGATGTAAAAGAAATCATTTTGGGAACAAAAGCTTGTTTTGTAACTTCTTACGACGCGGCAGATGTTGCTGATAAGTTACAGCAGGCTTTAGATTTTGGAGGAAAAACAGACGGGAGATCCAGAATTCTGCAATTTGATAATAATGAATTAGCGAAGAAAATTATTAATATCTATAACTCTATAATCAGAGGCAAAAATAACTGACTTAATAAAACCGAATAGATTCCGAATAGCATAGATTATGAAACTGAAGAATGTATTATTTTATTTTTCGCCCGGATTTGTAAAAAAGATTCTTTTACAGGCTAATTTGAATAAGTCAGTAAAAGAGGCTAAGAAGCGATTGAGTGTAAAAGTTCCGGCAGACTATTTAGCTGAGGTATTTAATTCGGTCAATATTGATAGTGACTTATTTGTGCATACATCTTTGATGGAAATAGGAAAGATTCAGGGTGGTTATAAAGAGGTTGTCAAACATTTAAATGAACAGGTACTCCTAAAACAACATACACTGCTTTTTTCGGCATTGGCATTCAAAGGTAGTTCGGCAGATTATTTAAAGGGAATAAAGGTCTTTGATATTCGTACTGCACCGGTTTCCATGGGTATGATAAATGAATATTATGCTATGCTACCCGATGCAGAAAGGAGTTTGTCTCCGACACATTCGGTGGTCGCTATTGGTCCTAGGGCTGATTATTATACTGCAAACCATCATTTGACGGAAACTCCGTTTTTCGAAAACAGTCCCTATTTTAAGATAGCACAGAATAAAGGAAAAATCCTTATGTTTGGAGCTGGCTTAAAACATTTGACTCTGGTCCATATTGTTGAAGATCTATTAGGCTCGGTATTTCCGTATAAGGTATATTCGCGAAAAAAAGTCAAAGTTGAATTGATAAATAAAGCAGGTATCAGTAGCTTTGGCTTTTT